>NZ_SJPW01000007.1:0-300000 GCF_007860125.1 Rubripirellula tenax | reverse complement strand
CTCGGACGCGTTGGCGGTCCTCGGACAGGTTTAACAAATCCAAGAATATACTGAAGGCTCGAATGACCACGCGAAGTTGGGGCGGCTTCAACGACGCGATCGATCCGCTCAGCCGACTCGCTGCGGCGGGCTGGCCGGTGCGATTGTCCCACGCCAACCGACGCAAATCTTCCACGATGTAAAGTGCATTATCGCCCGCGACCTCGCGAATCGTCTCGCCCAGCAGATGCCCCAACATGGCGATTTCATCACGTAGGCGTTCCGACGATTTCGACTCGGTTGGCATTTCACTATCCAAGATTGTGGCGGGAAGATGTAGCTTGCATGGGCGAACGGAACTGCAGTTTCCTTTTGACGCGGCCAAAAGGCAAGTCGGGCGCATTACTAGCGTCGTCTGTTTTGACCACAAACGCCGCTGGCGGCACCTGACACCCCCGACTTCGAGACGTGATTTCCAGACGGTACGAGTTTCGTCGACTAAGATCGGCGGTTTTCCGCACGGATCACCATTGCGGAAGCATCGCGGGTGGCGAAAATAGCAGTGATGGAAAACACACTTCTCGACTATTTGCAACGGATCCTCACAGCTCCGGTATACGACGTCGCCATTGAGTCTGCGCTCGAGATTGCTCCAAAGCTTTCTTCAAGACTGGGCAATCGCGTCTGGCTGAAACGCGAGGACACTCAGCCTGTCTTCAGTTTCAAGCTGCGCGGGGCGTACAACAAGATGATTCGGTTGTCGCCCGATCAGAGGGCGCGCGGTGTCGTGTGCGCTTCGGCTGGCAATCATGCCCAGGGGGTCGCGCTGGCCGCAGCGCGGTTGGAATGCCGCGCAACCATCGTGATGCCCGTCACGACGCCGAAATTGAAGTCCGATGCGGTGAAAGCACTCGGCGGTGACGTCATTTTTTTCGGCGAGAGCTACTCCGAGGCCCATGGCCACGCGATGGTCCTGGCCCAGCGCGACCAATTGGTTTTCGTTCACCCGTTTGACGATCCCGATGTGATCGCAGGCCAAGGAACGATCGGGATGGAGATCCTGCGTCAGCATCAACATCCGATACATGCTCTGTTCGTTGCGATCGGCGGCGGCGGATTGATATCGGGTGTTGCCGCTTACGTCAAAGCCGTCCGCCCCGATATTCGCATCATCGGTGTCCAAATGACAGACTCTGATGCGATGATCCGTTCCGTAAAAGCGGGAATACGCGTTTCGCTTGGCGAAGTTGGATTGTTTTCCGACGGAACCGCCGTGAAGGTTGTCGGCGAAGAGACGTTTCGATTGACTCGCGAATTGGTCGACGATTTTATTGTCGTCGACACCGACGACGTTTGCGCAGCGATCAAAGACGCCTTCGAAGACACACGCAGCATCCTTGAACCGGCCGGAGCGATCGGCATCGCAGGGCTGAAACAGTACGCCGCCCTTCACAACCTGAAAGACGAAAGCCTGATCGCGATCACCTGCGGCGCGAACATGAACTTCGACCGGTTGCGATTTGTTGCTGAAAGGGCCGAAGTCGGCGAAGATCGCGAGGCGTTGTTGGCGGTAACGATCCCCGAAGAGCGCGGAAGTTTCAAAGATCTCTGCCAAGCGATAGGCGATCGCAGTGTCACGGAGTTCAATTATCGCTTTTCTAGTCACGGCGAAGCTCATGTGTTGGTCGGATTGGTGACCGACGGACGCGATGAAGCCCGTACGATCCAAAAGACGCTCGCCGATGCCGGTTTCGAATCGATCGACTTGGTCGACGATGAATTGTCGAAAGAACATCTGCGATACATGGTCGGCGGTCGAAGCCCGTTAACGGCGGAAACCGATACCGAGCGTCTGTTCCGTTTCGAGTTTCCGGAGCGACCGGGTGCCTTGATGCGATTCCTTTCCTGCATGCCACCGAATTGGAACATCAGCCTGTTTCACTATCGAAATCAGGGCGCCGATTTCGGGCGCATTCTTGTTGGCGTACAGATGGGGCGAAGTGGGCAAGACGTGCTGGAAGAGTTTCTCGGTCGAATTGGTTATCGATGCGTCGAAGAAACGCAAAATCCCGTCTACCAAATGTTCTTGCGATGAACGACGCAATTGTCGTCTCGATGCTGTCGCGTGGCGCGGCGCTGGCCTACGATAGTCAGTAGCCTTGTCCTTGCGTTTTCAATTCACTTGCCTTTCTACGCTGTTTGTTCCGCCAATGGTACCGATCCGAGCGACCATCCTGCCGGCCAACGATGATTCGCTTGATCGAGCCTGCGAATTGCTAAGCAGCGGCGAACTGGTGGCGATTCCTACGGAGACGGTATACGGTTTGGCCGCCAATGCTTGGGATGCGGATGCCGTTGCCAAGATTTTTTTGGCCAAGGGAAGACCCTCGAGCAATCCTTTGATTGTCCACGTTGCTTCGGCCGACGAAATCGGGCGGGCGGTTCGGATGCCATTGTCGAGGCCGTTGCAAAAGCAACTCGATTCGTTGGTCGATCTTTGGCCAGGACCGTTTACCGTGGTATTGCCGGTGAACGAAAGAATCCCATCGCTGGTCACGGCTGGTCGAAACACGGTTGCCGTTCGTGTGCCGTCACATCCGGTTGCGTCGGCACTACTGCGACGGTGTCCGTTTCCGATCGCGGCACCCAGCGCCAACAAATCGAAGTATGTCAGCCCGACGACCGCGGACCATTGCGTATCGGGATTGGGAGATGATGTCGCCCTGGTTCTTGACGGAGGCCCCTGCGACCTGGGGCTTGAGTCGACAATCCTGTTGCTCGATGAAAGGGGGCCGCGACTCCTGCGTCCCGGCACGATTTGCGCGGAAGATCTGGCCAGCCGGTTGAAGGTCGAGGTGTCAGATTTAATCGTCGTCGACAACGACAAGTCCGAAAGCGATCCATCGTTCATTTCGCCCGGAACGATGCGCGAACATTATTCACCGCGAACGCCGCTGCGATTGATTGGTGACGACGAAGTCAATTCGGTTGTGCCGCCCGGAACGGGCAGGATCGCGTTTCGCGCACTGACGTCGGAAATTGCATCGCGATATGAACGCGTCGAAACGCTCAGCCAAAACGGTGTCCTTGCCGAAGTCAGTCACAATCTTTTCGCGGCGCTGCGCCGGCTTGATCAATCCGGACTGCAAGTCATTCTGATCGATCAATGCGAACCGGTGGGACTTGGGCGAGCCATCATGGATCGGATCCATCGCGCGGCGGCGGGGCACTGCGAAGGCGACACTTCGGAACATTGAAGCGATGGCTCCTGGTTGTGGAACCTGCTTCGTCAATCACTCGGCGTCCGCTCCGCGAGGCTGGGTGTGCATCTTCCAGTCTTCTTCGAACTGATCAAGTTTTAGGTCCTTGGCCGGCGGCAGATTGCGTGGGCCGGGCCGACTTGATGCGGGCAACTGTGACACAATCATCGCCTGATCCAGAGGATCGAGACCGAGCGCAAGCTGCATGTCGGCCAGGGCTGCGAACCAGCGCTGTTGCGCTTCGACCAGCTTGATTTCTGTTTCGTTAGCTTTCGATTCCAGCAGGTTCAAGTAGATCAAGTCGATCTTTCCACGCTCAAAAGCAAACCGGTACCTTTCCAGCGAATCGAAGGCGGCCCGCAGTGAAATTTCGGCCTGTTCGACGACTTGGGAAGACAACACTAGCGCGTTGTAAGCCGTTTGCAGTTCGGCGCCAATTCGGTTCTGCTGAAGCCGAAGCTTCTCGTTCAATTGAAAGATTTTGGCGGTTGTCGATTGAATCTTCCCGCGTGCTTTGCGCCGCTGAATCGGTACTTCGCCTTGAATGCCGATGACCAATTCAAAGTCGCCTTTGTCTCTCTTTGAGGATGCGGCCGCTCCCATGTCTTGCGAACCATCGGCAACAAAATCCAGTCGCGGCAGCATTTGATTGCAAGCCAATTGACGATCAAATTGGATCTGTCGAATCTCTAGCTGCAGCAGTCGCGGCTCGGGGCGACGTGCCAGCGCCGCGGCCAAGTCGGATTCGAAATCGTTCAGCTCGGGCAATTCGATGACCGGAAAGTGCATCGGCAACCAACTATCCGGTGGCACCAACGGTTGGCCGGTTTCGTTTCGCAAGTACAACGACAACTTGAATGCTGTGGAACGAAACTTCTGTTCCGTTTCCAGTACCTTCGCGCGTCGCTCGGCGATCAATTGCCGGTTAAGAATCAGATCGATTTCGGCAAACTTGCCCGCCTCGAAGCCGACTTCGAATTGTTCGCCTCGCAGTTCTGCCAACTTCAAGAGTTCGCGCTGCGCTTCGACCATCGCACCGACGGCAACCCATTGCCAATAGGCGTTGACGGCGTCGCGAGAAGCGTCCAGGATCGATTGCTGAACGATAGGCTCGGCCATCTGGCGATCGATCGATGCTTGAAAGACGGCGACACGTCGCGGGTCGATGGCCCGTCCTTGCAGCAGCGGCGTCACGATCGCGACTTTGAATTCGCCACCATCGTTGGTATCACGTTCCTGATACCAAGGCTCGAATTCACCACGTCCGATTTGATAGCCAGCCGAAACGTAGCCTCCCCACCACGTATCACGGGCCACGCCAATGCCATGTCGATAGTTCTGGTAGAACCCAACCGGTTCGTTCAGCGAGTAGCCCTGCAGTTTGGTGTCGAAGGCGCCATAGGCTTCGACCAATAAGCCGTTCGCCAACGCATTCTGTTGGCGTGCGGCGGCTATCGATGGGTAGTCGCGGTACAGGCTGGCGATGACGTCTGCCAACCTTAGATCGCCTTCGCCTCGCGTGACCGCGGCTTCGCCTGATGAACTGGCATCTGGATCCGGCGTGTATCGCGGTGACGACGTCGGCTCGCTATCCAAAACCGCCGCAGATTCTGGGTCATTCGGAATCTGGGGAACCGCTGCGTCGCCCTCAGGCACAATCGGTTCAGCGACTTCCTGCTGTGCGACGAACAGTGCCGGAAACGAAACCCAGGCTGGTTGCTCTGGGGGCGTCTGTGCGACAACGGCGGAAGGCGAATATGTCGCGATTGTGGTGACGAACCCGGCGACCAAACGCGCCATCCAAAGCCGATGCAAAACTACCCTTTGGGCAGCTTTACTTTTCCGCCTTTGTCTTTCGATTTTCCAGGTTCGTCGTTGGCGATGACCGGCGGAAAACCATTGAGTTGACGCCATATTTCGTAACCGAGCGGAACTTGCTTTAAGAGCACCCAACCGTTGGCACGCACTCCCTGACGAAGGTATCGGTCATCCGGCCATGCATTCTCTTGCCCATTCGGTTCCTCTGGAACAATCAACACTCTGAAATTACCCTTCCCGTCGTCGGTTGGGAAGACTCGGTTGACTTTACCGCCAAATGTTCCGATTGCCACCGAAGGCCATCCGACGAACTGGACGGCCGGCCATCCCTCAAACTGCAGTCGTACACGATCGCCTTCATGAATCAGCGGCATGTCGTTGCCGGTCACTTTCATTTCCACGCCCAATTCGTCCGTGTCCGGCACGATGGTGAACAACTGATCTCCCTCTTTGATCGCGTCGCTACCCACCAATCCGCTCCACTGCTGGATGAAGCCGGACCGGGGCGCGGTAATGTCCAGTCGATCGAATTCGTCGCGTTTGGTTTCCAAATCGATCGCTTCTTTCTCGATCGTTCTTAACTTTTGGATGGATTCGAGAACCTTTTGATTGGCTTCGCGGTTTTTGATGTCGATGTCACGCTTTTTCGATTCGATCTCTTCCTCTTTCGACTTCAGGGCCGCGTACGCTTCCTCGGCGCCACTTTCTGCTTTGAACACCTTGGCTTGCTGGCCTTCAACAGCCTGTCTTTTGGAGAATAACTCTTCCTGCGGAATCAAGCCTTTGCTGGCAACGGCTTCGGCGATGCGAAGTTGGTTGCGTTTATCATTCAATTCAGCTTGCATCGCCTGCACTTCGTTCTTCGCCTGTTCCCATTTCTGATTCGCGGCGCGATAGTCCTGGTTCAGTGATTCGGTCAGGTTGAGTCCGCTGGCTTGCTGCAATTGCTCCGCTTGCTCGGCGACGGAAAGGCTAAGTTCGGCTGCTTCCCGTTTCTGGTCGATTGCGAAAATCTGCGTATCGATTTGCAATACGCCGCCTTCAGCAAAGGGCGCTAATCGCATCAGCAGTTCATCTTTCTCGACATAGCTGCCTTCGCGCAAGTCGGGTCGCACGAATCGGATCACTCCCTTCGTAGGGCTCATCACCGGTTGGGGGCGGTCCTGGGGATCGATGGCCACGACGGATCCCGTGCCACGCGCTGTTTGCCGCCACGGCGCGAAAACCATCGCGACGATCGAGATCGTCAAAAGGAAAAACGTCAAACGCCCCAACGTTCGTATGAAGCGTCCGGTTCGCACCAATTGCAACGCAGGAAAGTCGGAAACCAATTCGGTTGAATTCGGCATGTCAGGTTCAATTCCGGTGCATCAATTTGTTCGGACGGATATTTGTTGGTCGCACTTAGAAGCCAACGCGTCATCATTGGTCACGATGACGAGCGTCCACGGCGCATTCGGATCGGCCAGGACTTGGAAAAGCGAGTCGCGAGAGTCTGCGTCAAGGTGATCGAGAATCCCGTCAATGACCAATAGTTTTGGATGGCTACTGATCGCTCTTGCCACCATCAATTTCTCAGACTGGGTGCGGCTGAGCGGATAGGCATTGGATTGCAACTTGGTTTGAATGCCATCGGGAAGTCGCAAGACATCCTCCCAAAGGCCGACCAAATGCAGTACCTCCCGCACTCGATTTTGCCCAATCCCGGATCGACCCAAGTCGATATTTTCAGCCAATGTCGAATGGAAGACTTCGACGTCACCGGCATAGGCAATCATTTGACCGGCGCTGGCTCGACCGGCGTCACCCGCGTCCCATCCTGCCACTTCGGCGACACCGTGATTTGGTGCGACCAGTCCCACCAAAGATTTTGCCAGCGAAGACTTTCCACTGACGTCATCTCCAACGATCGCGACACGCGAACCCGCCGAAATTTCAGTCGCTGAAATCTTTGATGTTCCCGTCGCGAAATGAAATTCAAGATCGTCCCAACGGACACTGGCCGGACCATCGGGACTCACTCCGATCGACGATCGAGGATCAACCGGGACGTCCAGCAAGTGACCGACCTTGTCGATTCCGGCCATCAAGTCATAGAACTTCTCAAGCGACTTGCCCGCTTTGGCAAAAGCGCCCACAACCACGGTGACGACCAACTCGCTGGCCACCAATTGTCCGAGCGTCAATTGGCCTTGGATGACCAACCATCCGCCCAACCCGAGCACGGCCGTCGACGCAATGACTTGCAACCCAATGGCAAACGTGACTTGACGAAGAACCACACGAAACTGTTTGCGCCGCTGTTCCAGATAGAGCGACACCAATCGGTTGGCGCGAGAAACGGCCAGACCTTCGCCGCCGTTGATCTTGAATGCCGACGGCGACGCAATCACATCCTGTAACCAATGCGCGATCCGATACTTCACGATCGATTCATCAATCGCGGTCCGAACGCCGCCGCGTCCCAGAATCCAGGTGATCGAAATCATGCTAATCACCAACACGATGTCGAATCCCAATAAAAACGGGTGATAGAACGCCAGCAATACCAATCCCAAAACGGTCGTCAAGATGATCGAGACACCGTCCATCAACAGCACCGCGGTTGCTTTCTGGATCGTCATGATGTCGAAGACTCGGTTGGCCAACTCGCGAGGGTATTCGCCGGCAAGCGATTCGCGGTTTGCGCGCGGGAACCGGTGCGCCAGATCGCCAACGATCCGAACCAATTGTCGTCGCTGAATCGTTTCCACAAGCACGGTTTGCAAGACCTTTAGAAAGCCACTGATCCCCAAGCACGCCAATAACATCATCGCGATCACCAACAGCGGCTGCACATAGGTGCCCCAGCTGACAACGTTGACCATCGATTCGATGGCAAGCGGCGTTGCGAGCGAGAGGCCCCCAGCGACAAAAGCGAACAGCGAGATGGTCAGAATGTCTCGTAAGTCCAACTGCAGCATCCCGATGAATCGGCGCAGCGGTTTGGGATGGTCGTGATGGTGCGCGCCATGGGCCGAATCACCGTGGCCCCCGCCACCATGCCCACCGCCGCTATGCCCACCGCCACCGTGGCCTTTTCCGGCATGACCGCCTGCGGCGAACGAGTCGCATTCCAATTCTTTCTTCGCGACAAACACGGCCTGCGGCTCCGAACCGAAAAGCATCTGTCGGAGGCGAGACTTTCCGATCGCGCGAGGCGCAACCGGACCACCCACGATACTTATATCGATCTTGCGACCGGCAAGCTTCTCCAGCACCGCGATCGATCCATCCTGGTTTGCCGAAACGACGGGAAATCCTTCGCCAATCAGGTCGTAGACTTCGTCGACGTCCGACAATTCGATCAGCTTCAAATAGATCCCGGCCTGTTTGCAACCCTCGACCAACCCGCCGCACGATGCGGGGATTTCGCGGTCGGGATGCACCAACAACTTGGCTTCGTACAAGTCCACGGTGCTACGGTCGATCCCAAACCCAAGTGCCGAGGCGATGCGAGTGATCGCACCGTAGAGCACTTCTTCGGTGTAGGTCGCTTCGTCAGCCGAGGACGGGTTCGCCGAAGGCTGGTCGTTGGATTCTGAGTCTGCAGTCATCTATATTTTCAGTTCGACAGGGCGGAAACTGACGTGATCGGTTCCCAGGTACTAGAGTCGGTGTAGCGGAAAAGCTGACTTTCATCAATCGCGACCAAATGTAGCCATTGGTTTGTCAACAATTGGGCGACCCCGGCATGTTTTGCCAGGACCCGCTCTATGGACGCTCGGGGCGCGGCAATCACCGAAAGCAACCGCAGCGGATGGTGTTGAAACGACGTGCCGGTGTGCAGTGACTGCCAAGGCAATCCGGTCATCAAGTCACCTCCATTGCCTGAAAACAGCCCGAACCGCCCGACCACGTTGTGAACCGTTTTCGTCCCGCTGCCGAAATGAAGATTGTCCACCGTTGATGCGTAATATTGCATGTTGATCAGGTGAGCCACCACCATGGGTGCCGTCATGATCGATTCCAAAATCGAGCCCGATGGATCGTCTTTATGATCATACGTGTGAAGGAAAGTTCGACCGTCCAAGTCCGTCGACTCGGTCATTCGTCGGGAGCCGACGATGAATGCCGCATTTCCCGCCAAACCCCATTCGGGACGAACTTCCGACCAATCCGTACAGCGGTCCATCAGGTCCGCGACTGATTTCGAAGCGATGATGGGAAGACGTTCGGCCCGATTTCGCTCGGATGCCGATCGTGTCATCTTCGCCAGTTGCTGGAAGTCGCCAAGCGATTCCTCCGGCAGCTCGTCGGTTTCAAAGAATGCGATCTCGTCGTTGGTCGTGTTATGCAACGCGGCAACGAAACGGGTGCCGTCGGGAATCTCGATACCTCGCTCGGCCAAATTCGTTCGAATGAACGGTTGGTTCAACAGCATCGCGGCGAATCGCGCGTTCGATTCACCGGTATGCCCGCCACACGCGCCACAGTCAAGTCCGGCGGCCAATGGATTGTTGTCCGTTCGGCTGCCGTGGCCACAGAAGACGACAAGCGGAGCGAAGTTTTTGGTCAGGCCGATTCCTCGCAAGACGCCTTCCGCCATATCGGCTTGGTGAGTGGTTGTGATGCCCTGTGCGTTGAGCCCACACAGCATCGGCCCCAAATGTTCGCGGTCCGCCTTCGCAACTCCGTCAAAACGGTGGCCGTCGGACAAGCCAAGATCCCAACGAAGCGTGCGTTTCAAAAGTGAGAAACCATTCAGCAACCCTGCTGTTTCAACGGCCGCGAAACACCCGACCGCCGAAGTGCTGAATCGCTTCCACGCCTGACGGAAACCGCGAATGGTGGTTCGGTGAGCAATCGAGTCCAACGCTGCTTGTTCACCAGAGCCCCGCAGTCCTTCGTGAACCTGGAATTTCGGGGACAACAAAAGCGGTACCTGCGCGTTCCCCGATGAGGATCCGATCGGAACAAACTCGATCGGCAAGCCGAAGAAGCCCGCAAAGCCAAATGTCTCGATTTCACGGTTGCTGGTCGCTTCCAGGTGGCGTCGCATCCGCTCGGACCGAACATCGATACAGAATACCATTTGGGCAACCGTCGACGACGGAACTGCGGTGTCCGGTACATCGGGCAAAACGTTCAACCGAAGGAGAAGTCGCTCGCGAAATTCGATTTCGCAAGCGCGAAGTAACAGGTGTCGAAGGGCAATATCGTCTCGGTTCGACCATGCCCCTGACGAACTCACGTCGACTTGATCTTGATCGCCCGCCGCCATCGCGTCCCACGGCACGGAAACCGTCGCTTGATTGGCAAGGACAACGTCATAGGCAAGTCGCATCGCGATCAATGCAATCAAGTCGGTCGACAGCTCATCCTTTCGACTTGCCATGTCAACTTGGAACTTTGCCCACGCAGCCCACCCTGACACGGATTGCATCTGACAACTCAGAAAGCCTTCCCACAACGGCGATGGAACGCCGAGCGAGTTCAGGCACATCGCGATCGATTCCTCCGGCGTCGCTGGCATCGCGGTCACAAATTTTCGAAATCCTTGCAGTCCCAGGATCTCAATTTTGCGATCTCGTGATGCTGCGGATAACCATGCCTGATACAGCGGCAGATCTTTCCATGGGCTTTGCCATGCCGCTTGACCGTCATCGTAGTGAGCGGCGCAGTGTTTTGATACTTCCTCGCGGATGGTCGTTGTCCAATCCGTCCCCTTTTGACCGTCGACGAATTCCGAGATGGTTCGAAGCGACCGATCTTTGTTGGTTGACGTACCCGTCGGCTGAACCAACAACGGCAACGGATCAAATGAACGGAGTTGCTTTACCATCGATTCCGAAGTTAGGTTCGCGTTTGCGATCGATTCATCGGTTGCAAGTTCCTTTATCGCTAGTTCGATTGCTTCGACCGTCAATCGTCCTTGCTTGAGTTCGTTGGCGTAATACGCAAGCGGCATCAGCGTCTCGCAGTCCGAATAGACTCGCAGTTTCTTTCGAGCGTCGAGAAAACGATGTTCGGTAAAGCCTCCCAGCGGGTTGACCGCGACATAGTCCTTCAACGGCCAAACGGCTGTCATGGAACTGCAGACTTGTTCAAGAATTTCGCGGATCCGTGCCCCGCCATCCGACCAAGGCGCCGAATGTGCGGATGAGGCTGCGAGACTAGGGTCAGCGACCGAGGGGATCGATAAAGTGGGGGACATGATTGCTGCTGAAGTGAAAGAACGTGCGGGTCAGGAGTTGAACGTTAAGCTCTGAATCCGACGATTCGCCGGATGAACGCATCGACATAAAATCCATTGGTTGCGTGGACGTACAACGACGAGCGCCAACCGCCGATTGATCGGCTTGCACCGGAGTGGCTGAGATAGAACATTCCCACAAATGTGATCGCCACCATCACAACCACGACCCAGGAGGGTGCCGAGTCGACGGTCGGCACAAATGGCGAAACCAAACGGTCTGTTGCGAAGAACGTCGCCGAATACAGAGTGGACAACCCAATCGTTGTTGCGATCCCGATCAGAATCGAGCCAGCCTTTCGGGTAGCAAAGGTTTGGACCAACCAGAACGTTAACGCGATCGCCAACGTGAAACCCATCACGTAGCCGCCCGGTTTGGCTGACGGCGAAACTCCGAATGCGTACATAGATGCAGACATGATGGCGATGGCAATCGCCGCAGCGGCCACACACAGTAATTTGGATGCCAGAGCTCCCGAATCGTTTGTTGCCGATCGCGTCTCTTGTCGGATCTGATTGGGAACGTCCGTCGCCGTCCGATTGGCGATGACGCTACCGCTGGCAAGGAACGCATGGGCCTTGTACAGCGAGTGAGCCAGAATGTGAAGCATCGCTGCGGAAAATGCGCCGAGGCCGCACTGCAACATCATGAATCCCATTTGTGCGATCGTTGAATAGGCAAGCGATCGCTTGATGCTGTTTTGGGTCAGCATGACGGTCGCTGCGAAGCAAGTGGTTGTGGCGCCGATGATTGCCAAAACGGTCATCGCCATGGGAGCCGACGCGACCAACGGGCTGGTCCGGATGATCAGGTAGCCGCCCGCATTGACGATCCCCGCATGCATCAGAGCAGACACGGGCGTCGGAGTTTCCATCGTCAATGGCAACCAAGAATGAAATGGCAACTGGGCCGACTTGGTGACTGCGCCGAACATGATCAGCCAACCGATCAAGTGGGTTGCATTCAAGCCAGTCGCATCAGCTTGGCCGCTGGCCTGAAGACCTTCGACCGCTGCGAACAGTTGATCGAACTCAAACGTTCCGAATTGGCGATAGACAATAATGATCGCGCCAATCAAAGCAGCGTCGCCCAGGCGGCTGAACGCAAATTTTTTCCAAGCCGCTCGGACTGCTAGCGGTCGATCGGGATAGTGCAACAGCAAATGATGCAGACCCATGCTGGTCGCAACCCAGGCCGCAAAGAACATCAACAGGTTGCCCGAGATCACCATCCACGTCACCGCGCCGATCGTGCCGGCGGTCCAACGAAAATACCGACCCTGCGTCGCTTCGCCGTCGAGGTAACGGATCGAGTAGCGACAGATCACCCAGCCAATGAAGCTGACCAGTGCCAGCATCGGTGCTGAAACGCCGTCGTACCTCAGGCTCACTGCGACCGCCGACGACCCGCCGGGCGGGAACAGGCTGACTTGCTGGGCGGCGCCACCGGAGGCAAGCCAAAACAGCATTGCGGCGACCGAGATCAGGAACTGAGCCGCCGCTAAGCCGGTGGCGACCGACCGGATCGAATGCACGTGTCGATTAGCCACCGCCGACGGAATCAGCAGAAAACTGACCATCCCGGCCGCGGGTAGCGTGATCATCCAAAGTAGCGCGCCGTTCATCGAATGCAACCTTTAAGAAATGTGAATCGTGTGACACGAAACATATAACACGACAAAGTTGTCGTCAATTGTTCTTCGTGTGTTTTGATGCCCGTCATGAGGATTCATTGCCACGAAAACGCGGAAATCGGCCAAAATACGAGTTTTTACGTCCGCTGTTTCACGAATGTTTTTTCGCACGATGTGTGCTAGAGTGGAGGCGACGGGCAGATTTCGCAGCGGTTGCGGTGCCCGAACCCGCAAAATCATGGATTTCGCGTTTTGGCCACTCGCGCATCGAAGACCACGTCCGCCGGTCGTTCCTCCCAGGCGGCGGAACCCAAGAGCTCGAGATCCGACGCACCGAAGCCCAAAGAGGCCTCGCATCGTTGGACGTTTCTGACCAATCACGCTCACGTTTTGGTCGTTTTACACGCCGATCCAGAAATGGTTCTCAGAGAGGTTGCGGCGCGTGTTCGTATTACCGAACGAGCGGTTCAGCGGATCGTGCAGGATTTAGAAGAAGAAGGTTTCATCCGACGCGAAAAGGTGGGTCGACAAAATCGCTATGAAGTTCTTGTCGATAAATCGTTACGCCACCCAATCGAATCACATCGCCAGATCGGCGAACTGCTGGACCTGATCGGAAAAAACCATGCGGACGAAAATCGCAAATCAGACGTTTGATTCGTCACGCGAGTCTTCGACAACATCCGATTCTTGGAATCGCTCAAGCAACCGATAGAGTTTGCGACGATGGATTCCCAGTCTCCGTGCGGCTCGCGCCTTGTTGCCATTTTCTGACGCAAGAACATCGAGCACGTGTGCCTTGGCGATGTCATCCAGCGTGGCCGCTCCGCCATCAGGACTCGCCGTCGAAGCGGTGGTACGAGTCGACGTTGTATTCGCAGGTAACGGGTTCGCCTGGAACGTGTTTGTGCCCAGCCCCTTCAACTCGCCCGGTTGATCGACGACGGTTCGGGTTGATCGTAGGGTCAAGTCGTTTCTCACGGAATTCACAATTTCCGGTGGAAGATCGTTGATCGTGATTCGAGTGCCCTCGGCCAGGATCGTGGCCCTCTGGATCACGTTGATCAATTGGCGAATGTTCCCAGGCCAGGGATATTGATTCAATACCGCACGGACGTCGGGTTCAACGATCCATGGCTTTGGCAGGTAGTGTTCGATCAAGCGGTCGATGTCTCCTTCACGCTCGCTAAGCAACGGAAGCTGAAGCGGCAGCACATTGATGCGATAGAAGAGGTCTTCGCGAAAGTTACCCTTTTCGACTTCCGCGGCAAGGTCGCGATTGGTCGCTGCGATGATCCGGACGTGCACCATTCGCTCTTTGGCCGAACCGATCCGCCGCATCGATCCATCCTCCAACACGCGCAGCAATTTCGGCTGAAGCGTGAGCGGCAATTCGCCGATCTCGTCAATGAACAACGTGCCCCCGTCAGCGATTTCAAACAACCCAGGCTTCTCTGCCGTGGCTCCGGTGAAGGAACCTTTTTGGTGGCCGAACAGTTCACTTTCGACCAACTGTTCCGGAAGCGCCGCGCAGTTGATCGTCACAAAGGGCTTGTCGCGAAGCGGACTACGCTGCTGGATCTCGCGAGCCACCACTTCCTTCCCGGTACCGCTGGCGCCTTGAACCAGTACAGGTCGGTCCGTCGGCGCGACCTTTTCGATCATTCTCGCGACCGCTCGCATCGATCCGCTTTCGCCAACCAAGGGCAGTTTGGGCCGACTGCGAGAAATGACCGCTTTGAGTTGCACGTTCTCGCGACGCAATTCACCGCGCGTCCGCGCCAGCATGCAGTGATGTTCAAGATCGCCGAGTGAACAGGGTTTCGTCAAATAGTCACACGCACCCATCTTCATCGCTGACACGGCCGACTCGATCGTTCCCTGTCCCGTCAAGATGATGACCTCCATATCGAAACCCGCTTGTTGGACACGTTGCAGCAGTTCGATGCCCGACATACCCGGCATGTTCATATCGAAAACGGCAACTTGAAAACTGCGACTCTCGCAAAGTCCAAGTGCTTCGGCACCGTTGGATACTGCCGTGACGCGGTGCCCTTTTCGCTCCATCCAACGGGCACAGGTCTCTCGGAAATCGTCTTCATCTTCGACGAGCAAGAGTTCGATCGAGGTGTCGTTCATTTCAAAAATACTTTTTGTTCGTCGAGTCGTCACGTTCAAGAATAGCTCAGATCCGCGAAAGCGCGCTAATGTGCACACCTACGGTCTTCAGACGCTCACATGGCCAAGGGTTGCTTGGATTCCGAAACGCCCCGGCGAAAAGGGGAGTCGATTACGCAAAGCAACGTGTTTTCGAGGCCAGGCGGTCGATCCGATCCGGCGGATCGGTGTGACGTTTCCCAGTGAAACGGTTCCGAATGGATAAAACGCAAGTTGCATTCCATCAATGGGAATCTTCCACGCGTGCCGCTAGAAACCGGCCGCGTCCGACGGCGTCGCCCGCGGCAACACGACCACAAATTCGGCTCCGTCGTGATCGCCGGTGCCCGTCGAGAGCGTTCCGCCGTGGGATTCGACCACGCGTTGGGCAATCGCCATCCCAAGCCCGGTGCCTTTGGTCTTGGTGGTGAAGAAGGCCTCGAAGACTCGCCGTTTTTGTTCGTCGGTCAATCCAGGCCCGTTGTCGCGAAACGTGATTGCTATGGCAGATTCGCCCGCCAGACTTGTAGGTTCGCAAAGCACATCCAGTCGCACCGGATCGCTACATGCCGCCAAACTGTTCTCGATCAGATTTCGGAAAACCTGGCCGATACGAAACACATCGACACGGCATGTCCAATCGCAATCTTTGTTTTCGACATTCCATTGCACTTCACGACCGCCGACGGTCGCTTCCAAATGGCTCCAGGCTTGTTGCAGCACTGCCGATACATCCGCGATGGATGTTTCTAAGTGGATGGGCGCGGCGAAGCTTCGCAATTCTTCAAACAATCGTTGCAGGTCATCGCGGGCTCGGGCGATCTTCGCTACGTCGCCAGCCGCTTCGGAGTCTTCCGCGATTTCGATGTTGAGCATGTCCACACTGGCCTGGATCCGCTGCAACGCGTTTCGACTCTCGTGCGCGATCCCCGACAACATTTGACCCATCGCCGCCAAACGCTCGGACTGCATCAGTTTCTCGCGAGCCTTCTGCAACTCGGTCGTATCAGAGATGAACCCTTCGATCGCCAACAAGGTTCCGTCATCCGAAAAAATTCCGACTCCCTGTTCTAAGACAACTCGGATCTCGCCAAGGCGATGGCGAATACGGTAGACCGCTTGGAAAGGTAAGCTTCGTTGCAGTCGATCTCGAACCTGTTCGCGAAGTTCGTCGCAATCGCCAGAATCGATCAAATCGCACCAAGTCGGATCGCCTGCGACCAATTCGTCTGGCGTATAGCCACAAATGTCTTGGCAACCATCGCTGATGAATTGGAACGACCAATTTTCATCGTTCCAACGTCGGTAGGCTGCGCCGGGTAAGTTGCCCAAGAGAGTCGACAGCCGCCGTTCGCTCTCGACGATCGCAGCCTCAGCCGCTTTTCGATCGGTGATGTCGCGGATGATTCCGGTGAACAATTTTCGATCGGGAAGAAAGACTTCGCTGACAGCCAAGTCCATCGGAAAGATCTTTCCGTCTTTACGGCGGCCTTCGACTTCACGGCCGATACCGATGATTTTTTTTTCGCCGGTACGACGAAAGTGACGCAGATAGTCGTCATGTTTCGTGCGATAGGGATCGGGCATAAGGATCTTGACGTTCTCGCCGATGACTTCCTCGGCTCGATACCCAAAGATTCGTTCAGCCGCCGGGTTGAACGACTCGATCAACCCGTTCTCACCCATCGTGATGATCGCGTCGACGACTGCCTCTAGGACTGACCGCAAGCGGCGCTCGCTTTCGAGCAGCTTTTCGTCGGTACTCAAGGCTGTTGTTTCGTCGAAGGAGAATCAGTGTCGATGTCTTCATCAAGCTGACGATCGTCGATCAACATCCGCATCGAAGGCGTATCCATGTCGTCGTACTGTCCGCTTCGAATGCAAATGACACAAGCAATCATGCCTGCCGCGCCGAGGGCCAATGCGATCGGAAGGGCAATGTAGATGACGCTCATGAATTTGTTCTTTCTTTGGCCGCACGAAAGGTCGGCCATAGCAACGTCAATGTTAATACCGAAACCGAACTGATGGGCATCAAAATGGCGGCCAACAACGGGTTGATGATACCGCACATCGCCAACCCAACCGCCACGATATTGTAAGCCAGAGAAACCGTGAATGCGACAACGATCAACCATGACGTGCGACGCGCACCGCCGATCAGCGAGATCACACTCGTCAACTCACCTGATGCAATGAAAACGGGCGCCGCCTGCAAACTGACTTCCGCACCCCCACGGACCGCGATCCCCACGTCGGCGGCAGCCAGAGCAGCAGCGTCATTGGCACCGTCGCCCACCATCACAACGTTGCCATCGCTTCGCTGCTGAACGATAGAGAGTTTATCTTCCGGTGAAAGGCCTCCGTGGGCCAATTCGGAATCGACGCCAAGTTGAACCGCGACCCGGTCGACAATGTCCCTGTGATCACCCGACAAAATTCCGACGCGAAAGCCGAGCCTTTGCAATTCCTGGATCGTTTCGGCCGCGTGTGGTTTCAACGGGTCCGCGACTCCGACCACGGCCACGGCTTCCCCATTGACCCCGATCACCACGGGACTGGCATGGCGACCGACGGCCGTGCAAATTGCGTCGAAGATCGGATCGCCGACGAGGACACTTTGCTGTTCCATGAAGTCGACATTGCCGACCGCGACGGTCAAGCCGTCGACAACTCCGATCACTCCGTTTCGGAAAAACTCCGATTTCGCATCGGGCCAAGTATCGACGCCCTGACCGACGAATCGCACGATCGCTTCGGCGGTCGGGTGACAACAGCCTCGTTCGATCTGGGCGGCCAAACGGACAGCTTCGTCGGAACCGAAGATCAATTCCACCGTCGGGCGACCTTGGGTCAACGTCCCCGTCTTGTCGAACCAAAGCGTGCCTGGCTTTGCAAGTTGTTGAAGCGAAGAACCATCACGTATAAGTATCTTCTGTTTCGCGGCGCGACCCAACGAGACGGCAATCGCAAGCGGTGTTGCCAAGGCAAGCGCACAGGGACACGCGACGATCAGCAACGACGTCGCGTGCGCCGCCGCTAATTCCCACCCCGACGACCACCACACCACCATCACCAGCAACGCCAAAAAAGTGACGACCACCACGAACACTCCACCGATTCGGTCGGCCAACTGGACGATCGGAGTTCGCGTCGATGCCGCCAATTCGACCGACTGCATGACTTTGCCAATGCGGCTATCACGGCCGGTTGCCGCAACGCGCACGTCAACACTGCGAACAAGGTTGATCGTTCCCGCCGAGACTTCGTCACCCTGGTTAGCCCCGACCGGTTGACTCTCGCCGGTGAGCAGCGAACGATCCAGCATCGTTTCGCCAGCGACGATGTATCCGTCGGCGGCGATACTTTCCCCAGCTGCAACTCGGATGACGTCGTCGATGGCAAGGACGTCGACAAGCACCCATTCGGTAGCCCCGTCGGTGGTCACACGCTGGGCGTGCATCGGTGTCACTCGCAGCAATAAATCGACCGCCTTGGCGGCGCGGTGTTGTTGACGAAATTGAATCCATCGACCGATCAGCAGCAGGAACACCAGAACGGCAAGTGAATCAAAATAAACGTCGCCCCGACCGGAAACGGCACTGGCCAGCCCCGCAATCGTGCCGACGGAAAGCCCCAATGCGACCGGCAAATCCATGTGCGGCGTCCTTGTCCGCAACGACGCCAGGGCTCCGCGAAAGAACGTGCGTCCGGGAATCAAGACAGCGACGACGCCCAATCCCGTACCGATCACGCGAAGGAAAAACCGATGGTTCGCTTCCACGCCCGATGCATCGCCCGCGTACAGGGCGATCGCAATCCACATCGCATTCATGGCGCAGAAACCCGCCACCGCGATTTGCATCAACAGCCGACGATTCTCGATTCGAAAATGGTCATGCCTTTTGCCCGCCAAGGGGGCCAACTCATAACCGAGTCGATCCATCAACCTTGCGATCTGGCTGAGTACGATCCGGCTGGGATCGAACATCACTCTTAGCGTGTGATCGCTCATTTGCACACGGGCGGATTGCCAGCCCGATGTACGGGCTGCTGCGTTCTCAATCAACCAAGCGCACGCGGCACAGTGCAGTCCGTGAACGGCAAACTCGGCGGTCGCCATTCCATCACTTTGCAATCTTGGCGCCGAATCACCTAAAAAGGCGTCGCTGTCGAACGCATCGTAGCGAGACTTCTCGCCGCCCGCCGGACCGGCCGGTGACCCCGACACTTGGTCGCGAAGCGCGTAGTAGTCCTGCAGGCCCCAGCCGTGGATCAGGTCATACGCACCACGGCAACCGTTGCAGCAAAACACGGTCGACGGATCCGTATCAAAAGCGCACGGCGTCGGAAGTCCGCAATGGATGCAATCCAATTCGACACGTCCGGACGACGTCGAACCGTTGACGTCACGTGTTGATTGTCCTGGCATGGCTCTAGCTGGCATGGCTCTAGGGACCGGCCAGAATTGCTTCGTGATCCACGTCAAGTTCTTCGGAAACTTCGCCGTCGCAAACCTTCTCGCCCACACAGCAGCAAGGCAACGGCTTTGAAGCCGAATCTTGAACTTCCGAAACCAATTCGGCGGGATCAACGCCGTCCAGCCCCACATCGACCGACGACTGCAAGCGGGCAATTGCATCCAGGTTTGCGAAACCGCGTCCCGATGCCGTAAAGCAACCCGTCAAAATCAGCATTGCGGCGGCGATCGCGGGAACTGCCATCGTGAACCTGCGAGACAGCATCTGCGACCCGGCGACGAGCGCAGTCAACGCAGGAACGGTGCCCACCCAGAACGCCGCCATCACCACGCCGCCCTTGATCGGATCCGCGGTTCCGGCCGAGAACAACGCAAACAAGTAAAGCCACCCACAGGGCAGCAGCGTCGTAAGAAGTCCCGTCGCAAAGGCACGCGTCACGATCGGCAAGCGAAACAGACGTGGCCGCAACTTCACCAGCACGCCGCTGACGCGCGACAGCTTCAACGGTTTGGCACCTGCCGATGAACCACCAACGATCGACCACAGTTTCCACGCGCCGATCAGTACCATGATTGCACCGACCACTCGCGCCGCAGCCACTTGAACGCCGATCCAGTTTCCGCCGACGTCCAGCGCACTGCCGATCCATCCGGCGATCAAGCCAGCGATCACGTACGTTGTCAATCGTCCGATGTGATACATCGACGTCGCCACCACGACCGTACTTCGTGACGCACGATCACCGATCCCGCTGGCCCACATGGCCAACGGGCCACACATGCCTACGCAGTGCATGCTGCCAAGCAGGCTGGCGGTGACGACGGCAGTGATCAAAATCAACATGCTTGATTCGACGAAAGTGAAAGATTTACGTTTGGGCCGCGCAGTCGGTAACCCACTACAAGACGGTGATCTCGCTGGACTTCTTGATCAACTGTTCTGCGCCCTCGATCATCAATTCCATTTGCCAAAGCCCCGGTCGTTGCATCGGAGCGAGCGTCAGGTAACGACCTTGACCGATGGATTCGATCGCAAAGGTTTGAACGTTCGCAGCCCGCGCGTGGTGGTAAATACTGGCCATGATACGCAGATCATCGACAGGCTGGTCTTGATCATCCAAGATCGAAATTTCTGTTGCCCGCATACCCCGTGCGTCGGCAACATCCGACGTCGCGATCGATACGGTCCACCCCATTCGGTCCGCCGCGGTGATCGCACGTTGCGACACGTCCCAGTTCAGCGCCGCATTGTGATAGTCGGGAACAATCGCCGCGGATGGATCGCCCGTCGCAAGCCGGATGGCGACAAATCCGATCAGCAATTGGATGCCTAGAAGCGTCACGACCAACGAGACCCAAAACCGTTTCGCTCGGCGTTCGTTCTTTGATGCATCGGATTGCCCAAGACTTGACGTTGACATATCGGCCATGTTGTTTGGATTCGTATTCATATTCTTGGTCCGAGGATTCGGAAATCGACGACTCGCTCGTTTTCGCTCTCGTCCGCGATCTCTAACTTTGCTTCCTCGTTCCCGTCGCCAAAGGTCGTGCGAGTCGGAAATCGAAGACTAAAAGGTACAAGTCTCGAGTCGCCAGGTTGCAGTGTCAGTTTATCCACGTCGATGACCTCAAGCTTCGCGCCATCCGGGGAAATAACCGTCAACTGATAGTTTTGTTGAACATCGGTCCGATTCACAATCCGCAAGTGAAACGAATTGGAAACCATTCCGCCTTTTTCGACCGTAAACGGGTTGCCCTTGCCACGAATGACCCGTGCGTCGAAGCCTGATTTCACACCGATCGCATATGCGAATCCGCCTAGCACGATCGACAGGATCAGCGGATAGATGATTGTTCTTGCGCGAACCAGCTTCTTCGGTTTTCGGGCGATCGCGTCTTGCGAGCTGTAGCGGATCAAGCCGCGAGGTCGGTCGACCTTGTCCATGACCGAATCGCACGCGTCGATGCATTGAGTGCAATTGATGCACTCCATTTGCAAGCCGTTTCGAATGTCAATTCCCGTGGGACAAACAACCACGCACTGGTTGCAATCGACACAATCACCCGCGGTCGCGCCCGTCGTTTCGTCGACGACACGCTTTCCCTTTTTCCGCGGTTCACCGCGGACGGGGTCATAGGCAACGATCAACGACTGCTCGTCCAGCATGACGGATTGAAAACGTCCGTACGGACAGGCGATCAAGCACATCTGTTCGCGGAAGAACAGAAAGTCGAACAGCATCAGTCCCGTCGTGCCGGCCATGACCAAAAATGCGGCCGGATGCTGGATTGGTGAACTGCGAACCCATTGGGCCAGTTTTTCGGTGCCGACAAAGTACGCCAAAAACGTATGCGCCAAGAACATGCAAAGGACCAAGTAAACCGCGATCCTTGCCACATGCCAAAACGCATTCCGGCCTGACTTCGGTTTTCCGCCTTTGCCCGTTGTTCCTTCAAAGAACCGATCGATCGGACGAAACAGAAACTCCATGTACACCGTTTGCGGACACGCCCAGCCACACCAGGCGCGGCCGGTGATCGCCGTCAGCAAGACGATCGAAACAAATACCGAAAGCATCAACAACGCTAACAACATCGTGTCGGTCGGATAGAACGTTCGGCCCAAAACCGTGAATTGGCGAGCGACGATGTCAAGCAGGATCAGCGGCTTACCCCCGATACGCAAGTGAGGGATCGCGACAAACACAACCATCAACAGGTAGGCGACCACACGTCGTTTCTTCCACCAATTGCCGGGCGCCAATTTGGGCCGCAACCATCGCCGGCTGCCGTCTGCCTCTAAGGTGCTCAGCACGTGCTCGGGCGAATCCAAGAGCGGCGATGTTGATCCACCGGAATCCGTCGCAAAGGCATGCACCGCAGAAACGTTTCCACACCGCTGGGACGGACATGCCGAGCAAGGGGATAGCGCAGACGATATCGGCAACGCGAAACTCATTTTCCTTGATCTGCCTCGGCTTTGGCTTCGACGTCGGCTTCTGGTTTGGGTTCGGGCCAGGGAGGAATGGCTTTCCCTTCGGGGATGCGTCCTTCCAGTTCTTTGCCGCGCAGGCTTGCCACGTAAGCCGAAACCAAGACGACTTCATTGGGATGCAATCGGTTGGACCATTTTGGCATCGCGCCGCCGCCCGCACCTTCATTGATGATGCGAGCGATGTCTTCGATTTTCACAACGTTCTTGAACATTTGATCGGTCAGGTTCGGACCGACTTTGCCTTCGCCCTCGCGCCCGTGACACGAAATGCAGTTCGCTTTGAAAACCGATTCACCAACCTTCACCCAACTTGCTTTGTGCAGATAGGTGACGATGGTATCCGCATCGGGCGACAAATCGCCGATTTCGGCGAATTGAAGCCGCGTGTTCGCAGCCAGGGCAATCCCGTATTGGTCTTCCACGCTGCGGCCGGCCGCACCACCGTGATAAAACATCCAGTAAAAGGGACTGAACACGATTGATCCGATGAACAACCACTTCCACCAACCCGGCAGCGGATTGTCGTATTCTTCGATCCCATCGTAGGAGTGGTCCATTTTTGGAACGTCGTCGCTTGCCATTTCGTCGGCGGGGCGTTGGTGACTACTCATCGCGAGGGTCCTCTACATCGTCGGAAAGCGGGATCGATGCGAAACGGGCCGATGCATTGCTGCTGAGTTTCATCGCGCCGTAAAAGATGACGGCAAAGGCGGCCACAAACAGCCCCAGCGCCACTTCGGCATAGGCCGAAAAGTCCAAGGCGCACACTAGGTCTTTGATCATGAAATGGTTCGTTGTGAGTTTGAAAAAATGAATATGGTGATGAACCGCGTTCGCTATTCGGCGGCAACCTGAGCTTCCTCTTCGGCCGCACCCGATTCGTCGACGGTTGCTGATTCGTCGCCCGTTTGCAATTCATCCGCAGGTGCCCCATCGTCCGCCGGTTTTGCGTCGGCGGGCGGTGGATCGGTACGGAACAAGTCGGTGCCGATGCGTTGCAGGTATGCGATCAGCGCCGTCGCTTGCTTTTCGTGCATCGCCGCCGGACCGCCTTGTCCAACGATTTCCGCCGCGACAAATTCGGCTTGCCGCCGCGAAATGGATTCACAGTTTTCAACGTCGTCGTCCGTGTACGGCGCACCGAGATAACGGGCGGCAACGACATGCGGTTTGATGGCGTCAAACTTCAAGTCTTGGGTCAACAAGTGCTCGTAACTGGGCATGACCGATCCGGGCGACACAAGTTCTGGATTCTCGAAGTGAGTCCAATGCCAAAAACTGCTTTGCTTGCCGCCTTCACGCGCCAAGTCCGGTCCGATTCGACGGCTTCCCCATTGGAACGGGCGATCGTAAATGAACTCGCCCGGTTTGCTGTACTCGCCATACCGCTTGGTTTCCGAAACGATCGGCCGAATCATTTGCGAGTGGCAGTTGTAACAGCCCTCAGAAACGAAAATGTGTCGGCCGGCGAGTTCCAGCGGAGTGTACGGCTTTACCGTTGCGATCGTTGGAACGTTCGAACGAATCAGGAACGTCGGTACCAATTCGAACAACGTCGCCACCAGAACCGCGATCGTCACCAAGACCGTGAACTTGACCGGCAATCGTTCCCAGCGGCGGTGCCAGCCCATTCGACCCAGGGCGTCCACTTTCTTGCCGAGTTCCAACATCGGCACGTCCTTGAGCGGATCGGTTTTGCTGACTTCGTCTTCGTACGCTTTCGTCAAGCGGGGCGCCGAGTAAACGGGCACTTCGTACGTGGCCGGTCGGTTGCTCCACGTCATGATCGTGTTGATGCATAGCATCACCACGCCGCTGACGTACAACAATCCGCCGCCGATACGAAGCCACCAGAGTGGTACAACCGATTGGATCGTTTCGATGAAATCTGGATAGGCTAAGTGACCGGTATCGTCCATGGCTCGCCACATCAAACCTTGCATCAGGCCCGCGGCATAGATCGGAATGATGTAAAGAAGAATCCCCAGCGTGCCCGTCCAAAAGTGCAAGCTGATCAGCTTCTGGCTCCACATTTTGGTTTGGTAGAGTCGCGGCATCAGCCAATACAGCATGCCGAAAATCATGAACCCGTTCCAACCCAACGCACCCGAGTGAACATGGGCGATGGTCCAGTCGGTGTAGTGGCTGAGCGCGTTGATCGCCTTGATCGACAGCATCGGACCTTCGAAGGTGCTCATGCCGTAGAATGTGATGCCGACGACAAAGAACTTCAGCACCGGATCAACGGCGACTTTGTGCCAGGCGCCGCGAAGCGTCAGCAGGCCGTTGATCATCCCACCCCACGATGGCATCCAAAGCATCAAGCTGAACAACATGCCCAGCGTGCTGGCCCATTCGGGAAGCGCGGTGTAGTGCAGGTGGTGAGGACCGGCCCAGATATAGATGAATACGAGTGACCAGAAGTGAATGATGCTCAGCCGGTAGCTGAATACCGGACGTTCGGCAGCTTTGGGCAGGAAATAATACATCAATCCCAAGAACGGCGTCGTCAAAAAGAAGGCCACCGCATTGTGCCCGTACCACCACTGCATGAATGCGTCTTGGACACCGGCGTAGACGCTATAGCCTTTGAACCATCCGGCCGGCACGACCAAGTTATTGAATACATGAAGCAGCGCGACCGTCACGATCGTCGCGATGTAAAACCAAATCGCGACATACATGTGGCGTTCGCGACGGTGGATCAACGTCATCAAGAAATTGCCGCCGAACACGAACAACCAGATCACGGCGATGGCCAAATCGATTGGCCACTCCAATTCGGCGTACTCACGGCTCTGGGTGATCCCCAGCGGCAACGTGATGGCGGCCGAAACGATGATGGCTTGCCAGCCCCAGAAATGGATGCGGCTAAGTGCGTCGCTCCACATTCGCGCCTTGCACAATCGCTGGGTGCTGTAATAGATCGCCGCGAAGATACCGTTGCCCGCAAATGCGAAGATGGCCGCATTGGTGTGAAGCGGTCGCAGTCGTCCGAACGAAAACCAGGGCAACCCGCCGGTCAACCATGGCAACACCAAAATGATTGCGACAATCAATCCCGCTAAGGTTGCAACCAAACCCCAGAGGATCGTGGCAGTGACGAACATGCGGACGATGCTGTCGTCGTAGCTAAAGTGTTCGAGTTGGGCATCGCTGGTGGAACGTGAAGGCGATTCGTGTGAATCAGAATCGGTAACAGTGGCCATGGAGAGCGTTTGTTTGCGTCGGCGGATTTCCGTGCCGTCTCAACCGACTGAGATGGCTTCATATGCATTTGATAACAAGTGCGGTGCCATTGGAGCCCCAATTCGGCAACGCTAGTGTGAATGCGTCGGAACGCCACACTTTCGAGCTGGTTTTACTTGGTTTTGAGCCCGAGTCGCGATAAACCCGAAAATCGAGCGCGCTCGAATCGCACGCTTTAGACTGCCGAGTGTGCGTTCATGCGCGCCCGGTGTTGTGCGGACATCGATTCAGCACACATTGAAGTGAGCGTGAATACTTGCCAAGCGTCGCCGTCGATCCACCGCCAATGGCTTGAACTTCCTTCACGGTGTTCGTCGGCGCACCGATCAGTGGCCAGCCTGTTCTGCCGATCTTCGGTCCAGGTGCCCGTATCGGTCACCATGAAAATTCGAGTTGCTGTCGGCGGGTGGATCGATTCGCGATGACAGCGCTTTCGCATAGGCATTTCGCTGGGCACCTTGGTCGAATTCGAGCGGCCGCTGCTCTTGCAGTTCTACAATGGACGTCAGCTGGTGCTGATTCATGTACTCCATCAGGCCATCGTTCATCGTGCGAATCACATCGGGTCCGTGCCGATAGATCGCGGACGTCACCATCGCGACGTCGGCGCCCGCCAAAAGGGACCGGATCACGTCCTCGCTGCTGCTGATTCCGCCGCACGCGGCCAGCGACATCGTTGGGCAAGACGAATGAACTCGCATGATCTCCCCGAGCGATTGATTGATGCTGCCCGGTTCGGTCAGACCCCAATGCGTCCGCACCGACAGCGAGTCCAGGCAGATTTCGACGTTTGGTTTTCGACCGTACATCACCAAACCCTGACAGCCGGAACTCAATTGTCGCGACAGATGGCCCAAGCTGGTGTAGTCTCGTTCCAGTTTCAAGTACAAAGGAATCGAGATCGCTTGATTGATGTTGGTCACCAACCGTACCAACGACTCTTCGATCTGGCGCGGCCCTGATTGATGCAGGGCATCGGAATGGTGGACCGCCAACTCGATTGCCGCCGCACCGGCCTCTTCGACTTCGCCGGCAAAATCGAGCCAGTTTCCCTCGCTCTCGCCGTTCAAGCTGGCAATGACGGGAATGTGCATCTGCTCGCTGGCGCGGTTGACAATCGACAGGTACGTCTCGGCATTTCCACAGTACGTCGCTTCGGCTAATGCATTGCACTGCGTGACCCGTTGCTGCTCTTGATCGGAAAGCGACTTGCCTCGCGATTGATTCCAAAGGCTGATTTGTTCCTCAAACAGCGATGGCAAAACGATCGCGCCCGCTCCTGAAGATTCGATCGCAATACGAGTTTGTTCGTCGACACTCATCGGACAGGCACCAACAACAATCGGCGACCTGAGCGTCAGGCTCCCGTACCGGGTGGTCAAATCAATGCTCACAGCAATCTCCCTCGAGAAAAGATGGTAACAGCGACTTAATTCAGCCGCTTAGAAAAGATTTCACATTCGGGGCACTCTCAAGGTGTGATGCTACTTATTTTTCGCGACGATGATGTCGCGAGATCCAAACGCTGCAGGGCGCGTGACGCAGCACGTATTTCGACGTGCTGCCCAGCAGCAGGTCGCCGATCAGCGTGTGACCGGAATCACCGATCACGATCAAGTCGTTCACGTTTGCTTCGGCTGCCGAAACGATGGCGTCACCGATGTGGTTTGCACGCGGGACTTCGACTGTCGTTGAGGGGAACTTTGCTGCGATTTCACCGCTGATGTGTTCCGCTTCTAGCCGAGTTTGTTCAGCTTGTTCGGCTTCGAATTGCGCGGCCATGGCTGCGAACGTGTCGTCAAAAAACGCATAGGCCGCGGTTGCCACACTGATCACGTTAACTTGGGTCGCAGGGCTCCAATTCAACGATAACTGCTCGTCGATGGCCTCTCGAGACCCCTTGGATCCGTCGTATGCAAAAAGAATCTTGGGTGGATTGCCGATCACCGAAAAGGGCTTGCCTTCGGAATCGACTCGGCCGCGAACGACCAGCACGGAACACTCGGCATGGGTGGCGATGCTGTCCGACGTGCTTCCTAGCAGAAGTCGATGCAGCGTCGTATGCCCTTTCGCCCCGACCACAACAAGGTCCGCTTGCGTGCGTTTGGCTTCATCAAGAAGCTCGGGGATCGGCGCACCGAATCCATGACCGACCGAAATGCTCCGGCACGAGTCACCCAGGATCGTCTTGATTCGGTTTTGAAAAATGGTCACACGATCGCGTTCCTGTTCCAGCCACTGCGGGTACCAAGGCTCGAAGGCGCTGTTGTGCGGATGCTGTGGCACAAACGAGACCGTGTAAACACAAACGTCGAATGTTTCTTTCCTTGCGAGATGCTTCAAGAACATCGCCGCTTCAATCGCGTTCTCGGAGCCATCGGTGGCTAACAAAACTTTCATGGGTTGTCCTTCGATCAAAGTGTGCGTTGATAGCACGACAAAATCGTTGCACTTGTTATACCAAGCTCGAGCGGAATATCCTGAAAAAAAGCTCTTGCCGGCAAGTTTCCGGTGAACCTCGCCTGCGAAGCCCCCCCTAAACCCCACCAGGATTCGATTGCACCGTTGTTTCGCGGTCATGTGATCGTTCGTTCATCGGAATGATAAGCATTGAAGTTGCAGTTGTCGTGATCACGATGGATGGCAGGCGAGGCGCGACTTGAATCATCCGCAGATGGGTTGAACGATTCAATCCGATCCCACTCGGATCCGATGATTCAAGCAGGTGCGATGCCGAGGGAAGTCGCACGATCGAATAAACAGAATTGGCAATTGGGTTTGACGCGATAGCCGCGTCGACCAAAATTTGAACAGCGAGGACTGGCATCATGACTCATGCATTGGTAACCGGATCGACGGGGTTCATCGGTCGACAATTGGTCAAGCACTTGGTCGACCGTGGCGATCGCGTCACCTGCTTGGTGCGTTCAACGTCCAATCGACGCGTGGTCGATTCGGCAAAGGTGGACTTCGTTACTGGTGACGTGACCGATTTTGACTCTGTGTCCAAGGCCGTCCATGACGTTGATGTCGTTTACCATCTTGCTGCCGTCACGAAAGCGTTTCGCCGATCGACGTTTCTAGATGTAAATCAGAGCGGCGTTGACAATGTGGCTCGCGCGTGCGGCGATCGAGGCGGCAACACGACGCTGGTTTTGGTTTCCTCGTTGGCTGCCGCAGGACCATCACGGTTGGGCCGTCCGTTGACAGAGTCGGATATCCCGCACCCGGTATCGACCTACGGGATCACCAAGCTTGCCGGCGAAATTATCGCACGCCGTTACGCCGGTCACGTGCCGACCACCATCGTACGCCCGCCAATCGTGATGGGCGAAGGTGATGCCGACGGATTCGCGATGTTTCAAAGCATCGCCAGAACGGGCCTTCATTTTTCGCCCGGCCTTGCGGACACCGAAGTATCGATGATCGACGTCATGGACTTGGTGCGTGCGCTCACCTTGGTCGCCGAAAAGGGCAAGCGGATGGGCTCTCACGGCAACGACGCTTCGGCAGGCGTCTACTTTGCGGCCGCCGATGAAGTGGTCACCTATGGCGAACTTGGTCGCATGATCGGACGCGCGGTCGGTCGTGACAATGCAATTGTCGCACACATGCCCAAGGCCGTTGTGTGGGGCATCGCCGGGATCAGCGACTTGGCTGGCCGCATCCGCCGACGACCAAACATCCTGAATTGGGACAAAGCCCGCGAAGCAACCGCAGGTTCGTGGACGTGTAGCGCCGCGAACTTGATGGGAGACACTGGTTTTGCACAGGCAATGCCGATGGCGACGCGGATTCGACAAACAGCCGAATGGTACTTTGCCAACAATTGGCTCCCCATGCCACGAAAAGCACGCCAGCGTGGCCCCGTCGGATTGGAACAAATTCGAAACGCCAGCACCAAGACGCTCCGCGATACCTAAGCGGCGTCAACCTTGGAGGCGTCTGGAACGGTCGGGCCGTTTAATCCGCAAAGCAGCTCGATCGACGAAAAGTCGCCCGTTTACGCCCGATATTCGCTTTCGCATTCCTTTAGCGATGCAAACGTAGGCGAGGTTCCGTCGCCACGAGTCGCGTAAACCGTTGCTCTGGTTGACATTGAAGTGGTCCGCCGTGAAATTGATGGGGTTGTCTAGCTTTCTTGATGATCCACTTCTTAGCGATCGGTAATATGCTTCGACTGAACCTGCCTCTCGAACTGCTGGCCCAGCAGAAGTTGCAAACCTCGACCATGTTCGGATTGGTCGTGGCGGCAATTCTGTTCGGGTTATTGCTGATCTTCTTTTTCGTGTTCGCGAGATATTTCGGGTTGTGGATTCAATCACAACTGACTCGCGCCGACATCTCGTTTCTTGATCTGCTGGGGATGACCTTTCGTAAGGTCAACACACGGGCGATCGTGCGCAGCAAGATCATGGCGACGCAGGCGGGACTCGTGGATCCTGAATTGACCAGCGGCGCGCTGGAGGCACATTACTTGGCCGGCGGCAACGTTCAACAGGTCATCCGTGCCCTGATCGCGGCCAAGAAAGCCAAGACCATTTCGCTGACCTTTCGCGAAGCAACGGCGATCGACTTGGCCGGTCGCGATGTTTTGGAAGCCGTGAAGACGAGCGTCTATCCGAAAGTGATTGATTGCCCGCCACGCGGTTCGTCGAAACCATCGCTCGACGCTGTTGCCAAGGACGGAATCCAATTGAAGGTCAAGGCTCGTGTGACCGTTCGCGCCAACTTGCAGCAATTGATCGGTGGTGCGACCGAAGAAACGATCATCGCGCGAGTCGGCGAGGGCATCGTCAGCGCGATCGGCAGCGCCGCCAGTCACAAGGCCGTTCTCGAAAACCCGGACGTGATCAGCAAAGCCGTGCTCGCCAAACGCCTCGACTCGCAAACAGCGTTCGAGATTGTCTCGATTGACATTGCCGACATTGATGTGGGTGCCAACATCGGTGCTCGCCTGCAAGCCGACCAAGCCGAGGCTGACACCCAAGTCGCTCGTGCACGCGCCGAAGGCCGACGAGCCGCCGCGGTCGCCGAAGAGCAAGAGAACCAGGCCAAGATTCAACAAAGCAAAGCCCAGGTCGTTTTGGCCCAGGCCGCCGTTCCGGTCGCGATGGCCGAAGCGTTTCGGTCGGGCAATTTGAATGTCCTGGACTATTACAAACTGCAAAACGTGAACGCCGATACCGAGATGCGTCGATCGTTGGCCCTGAGCGCAACCGAGGCTGCGGAAGCTCGCGAGCCGAGTTCGACCTAGGCGACGACCTCGACCTCACACTCCATCCTTTCCTCCAATGGATCATCCATGTCGGGCGACCTCGAAGACTTCCTAAGACGCGCCGCCGAACGCCGCCAAGCCAAGGCAGCCGAGCAAACGCGAAGCGAAAGTAACGTACGGCGAACACCGGAGTATTCGGACAGTCGCACCGAGCGTAACGCGAGCGAGCAGCAGGAAGAGATTCTGATGGCCGAAATCGTGGACGATGACGATGATGGCACTTCGATCGCCGTTCGAATGAAACGAATCGAGGAAGCCAAACGTGTCGCCGCGGGAATGGAAAAAGAGGCTGCCGCGAAAATGAGGCAGGTCCGAGGAATGTTGCCACGCCAAGCTCAGGCGAAGAAAGTGTTTACCGGAAACACGGTTCAAGACTTGATTTCAACGATGCAGCGACCCGGCGGTGTTCAGCAGATGATTCTCATGAAAGAGATTTTTGATCGCCCGGTAGATCGCTGGTAATTTGGGATCGCTGGTAAGTTTGGCTCGCCCGGTTCCCCGAAGCTTTGCCTTACAAAGAATCGACGCGTCGCTTCTTCGTCACTCACACTGCCCAACTCGATTAGTTTTACGCATTGAACCAAGCAGCCGCGCCGATCGAAACCAACGTTCTTCCCCGCGTGCTGGTTGGCGTTTGCACGTTGAACGAAGTCGGCAACATCACGGCGATGATCGAGCGACTGCGACTGGTGCTGCCCGAGGCTGACGTCCTCATCGTTGATGACAACTCGTCCGATGGCACGTCGCAGGCGGTGACTCAATGGGCGTCTCAGGACAAGCACGTCAAGTTGCTGACCCGATACGAACGAGGCCTCGGCGGCGCGATCCGAACAGCGATGCAAGCGGCAGTGGACGGGAAATACGACTTCTTTCTGAATTTAGACGGCGACCTCAGCCATTCCCCCGACGACTTGCCCCGGTTGCTTGATCGCGCGGATCAGCAGCCACCGGTCGATGTCGTGGTGGGCTCACGCTACATCGACGGCGGACAAATCGTGGGCTGGCCGATCCATCGCAAGTGGATGAGTCGAATCGTCAATCGCTTCGCAACGCTCTGTTTGCGTCTGCCCGTAAAAGATTGTAGCGGTTCGATGCGATGCTACCGCGTTTCGTCGCTCGGCAGCATGGATCTGGCGTCGCTGCGAAGCAACGGGTACTCGGTGCTTGAAGAAGTTTTGGTGCGGTTGAACCGGATGGATGCGGCGATGGCGGAAGTCCCGATCACTTTCACCGACCGAACCAAGGGCGAGAGCAAGTTGACGATCCGGGAAGCGATCCGTTCGACGTGGCAGATACTGAATCTGGCGTTCCGTCGCTAATGACGGCTCAGTTGCCGAGAAATTACCGGCTGTTTGAACGCGCGCTCGATTGTCGTCTACAATGACGGTATCGAAGCGGCCTTGTCCCCCGACGGCAATTTTCATTGCGATTCGCGTCTCGGCCAAGCATCCCAAGAAGGTAGTCCATGTCGTCTGTATTCTCTCGGCGAACCGTATTGCGTGGCTTGGGCGCCGCCGTCGCGCTGCCGTGGTTGGAAGCGATGCATCGAACGACGGCGATCGCAGCAACGCCGGGCAAGCCGCCCGTCCGCTTGGGATACTTCTATGTTCCCAACGGCGTCCACATGCCTCAGTGGCGACCCGATCCGGTGCATGAGGATGCCGACCGCACCGACTTCGACCGCCCCTTGAGTGCCTTACCCGACATCCTTCGCCCGTTGGAGACCGAACGGGTTGCCGATCGTGTCGTCGTCGTCAGCAACTTGGAAGCCAAGCATTGTTTTGCCAAAGGGGCAGGCCACGAGCCGGCCGGCGGTGGTTTTTTGGTCGGCGCCCATTGCAAGCACTCCGAAGAACCCGAAGTCGGTGGCATCTCTGTCGATCAGCTCGCCGCTCGAAAAATCGGAATTCGCACTCCCATCGATTCGCTAGCGTTGGGCATCGATCCCGGGCACCGCGGCGACCACGGTTTTAGCGGCACCTACCTTTCCCACATCTCGTGGCGCAGTCGTACGACGCCCGCGACCTTGGAACTAAACCCCAAAGAATTGTTCGCTCGGCTGTTTCGGGACTCCAAACCCAAGAGCCCGAATTGGAACGTCCCGCCGGCTCCGGAATCGATTGTGGATATCGATCCCGTCCGTGGCAGCATCTTGGACTTGATCCAGGAAGACACGCGATCGCTGCAGCGGCAATTGGGATTCGCGGACCAGCGGAGACTCGAAGAATACCTTGATGGCTTGCGAAGCATTGAAAGGCGGATTGCCACGCATGTCGATGATCCTACATCACACCACGAGACTTCGTTCAACGAAGACCCCGCCAATCGCGCGCTTCACGAGGGCGAGTCGGCTGACAACTTGCCTGAATTGGTGATGCCCGACGGACGTGGCATACCATCGGAGTACGCGGAACACGTCGATTTGATGCTGGACATTTTGACGATGGCCTTCCGAACGGACACGACGCGTGTAGCGTCGTTCATGTTCTCGTTCGAAAAGTCGGGACGTTCCTATCCCGAAATCAAAGCCCCCGGGTCGCACCATTCGACGTCACACCATCAAGGCGACGCCGCAAAACACGCCGAATTGGTTCGCATCAATTCGCATCACATGGCGTTGTTTGCGGGGATGCTGAATCGAATGTCGCAAATCAACGAAGGCGATTCGACACTTTTGGATAATGTCGCTTTCCTTTACGGTAGCGGTATTAGCGACGGCAACAAGCACAACCATGATGATTTGCCCGTCTTGGTTGCGGGTGGTGGCGGAGGCCGATTCCGGGGCGGTCGGCACTTGTCGTTATCCAAGCCAACACCGATCTGCAACGTCTACTTAGAAATGTTACGAGCAGCCGGCATCGACCGCGATTCGTTCGGCGACAGCACCGACGGATTTTCGAAGCTCACCTGATCATGAATCGGACGCTCGCCGCCATATCGTTTGGAACTTCACTCGTCGTCTTGGCCGCATCGGCTATCGCCCAAGGCATCGGTGATTCCGGTCCATCGTGGGACCGCGACATTCAACCGCTTGTTTCGCGGCACTGTTATCGATGCCACGGCAACGATGAAACCCATGGCGACGTCGATCTTCGCAAGGACGAAAATCCTCGGTTGATTCTGCGCAACCGAAAGACATGGGAGGCCGTCGCGGACGTACTTCGCAGCAACGAAATGCCACCCGAAGATGCGCGTCATCTCGATCCAGACGACCGAGAAAAGATCATCACGTTCCTGGATATTACACTGGGCCAAATCGATTGCACGACGCTGCGCGATCCCGGCACACCCGCCGCGCGCCGGTTGACACGACACGAGTACAACTTGGCCGTCGAAGACTTGACGGGGCTGCCGATTCGGCCGGGCAACGATTTTCCGCCTGAACCTATCAGCTTTGGTTTTGCCGGTATCGGTTCGGCAAGTGGGCTGACGCCTGTCGACGTCAATCATTACCACGTCGCCGCTGAGTCGATCGCCGATGCGATTGTGCTGGCCGCAGAAACAGACGAAACGATCAAGGAACATTTCTTTGGGATTGATGATACTCCCCCGCCCAAAGCCGCCTTCACGCTGCTTGCCCGATTTGCAGATCGCGCGTTTCGCCGCCCCACCGACGAAGCGTTCCTAGCCGGACTCAATCAGGTCTATTTGCGGTCCATCGAGCAAGCTTCGGACCACACCGAAGCCATGCGAAATGCGATGTCCGCCGTGTTGATGTCGCCTCGGTTTTTCATGCGGATCGAAACGCCGCCGGATGGCGAGCCCGAAGAAACCGCGTATCCGGTGGACGGCTGGGATCTCGCGTCTCGGCTTAGCTTTTTCCTGTGGGCAGCGCCGCCCGACGAAGACCTGCGCAAGCTTGCCGAATCAGGACAGATCCTTGAACCGGAGGTTTTGCAAGGTCAGGCTAGCAGAATGCTGAAGAGCAATCGCGTTGCCGATGGACTGGTGCGAGGTTTCTTTGCACAGTGGCTGCAACTGCGGAGCCTGTCGACGCACCAAGTGGACGCGACGCTGTTCCCCGAAGCAACGGTGTCGCTTCGGCGGTCGATGCGTCGCGAAGTTGAGAGGCTTTTGATCGAGATCGTTCGTAAAGATCGGCCGATCACCGAAATTATCGATGCGAATTACTCATTTGTCGACGAGCGGCTTGCGTCCTTTTATGGGCTGCCTAGCCAAGTCGATGCGGGTTTCCATCGCGTCGCCTTGCCCGACCGACGTCGCGGTGGCGTGGTCGTATCGGCGGCTCTGTTGACGTTGCAATCCGATCCGGGTCGAACAAACGTTCCCAGGCGAGGCAATTATATTGCCGGAACGTTCTTTGGTGATCCGCCTCCGCCACCTCCGCCCGATGTGCCCGCCCTGGTGACCGACGACGCGGATACGAAATCGTTGACGCTACGGGAACTGCTCGAAATGCACCGCGCCGATCCTCAGTGCGCCGCCTGTCATGCGAAGATGGATCCGATCGGCTTTGCGTTAGAGAATTACGATGCGATCGGTCGCTGGAGAACCCACGACGCGGGACAGCCGATTGACGCATCGGGCGAGTTGCCGAAGTCGGGCGTCTTTGTGGGCCCCGAAGGCCTGAAGGACTTGCTGTTGTCACGTAAGGAAGACTTTGCAAAAACGCTCGCCGAGAACCTGTTGATCTATGCACTCGGCCGCGGCCATCGCGAAGTCGATCCCTGCGTCATCGATGACGCGTTGGAATCGCTTGAAGCGAACGACGATCGGTTCTCATCCCTCGTGATCGCGATCGTCAAGAGTTTCCCGTTCACGCACCGATCCGATCCTGCCTTTTAACGCTGAGTCGTTCAAAGGCTCTTTGAATCGTTTTGCCACCGTTCTGCTGTCGAGAGAATTTGAGTGCGTAGTGATCGTGTCCGTCGATTGACGCTCGTTTCGATGAGCGGGTTGCGTGTGGTTGACCCCGACCTGCTCCGTCGTGGATTGAGCTTCCCCGGTCTGCGAAAGCGGGCCAACGCGATTGCCTCACTGCCGCCACTGGGGCTGTTGACGCTTGCTGCGACGGTCGGCGATGGCTGGGACGTTTCGCTGGTCCAGGATGACGGCGGACTGCCGCTGGACCAGACACTTGAACAGATCATGGCTACGAATCCCGATGTCGTTGCTTTTTCTTCTTTGACGCCTGCGGTCAATCGAGCCGCCCTTCTTAGCAACCGGCTTCGTTCTCGATCGGTGACGACCGTGATTGGAGGTCTGCACGCCACCGCCGCGCCCGAAACATGCGTTGATCACTTCGACGCGGTTGCCGTCGGTGACGGAGAACGAATCTTTCCAAAGTTGCTAAGCGATTGGCGTGAAGGACGGCTGAAGCAATTTGTGCGGGCGGACGAACCCATCGCGATGACTGAGTCACCGGTTCCCGATTGGAGTCTGTTGGGCGATGCAACACCGCCGCGATATGCGATGCAAACAATGCGAGGCTGTCCTTGGGCGTGCAGCTTTTGTGCGGCCAGTCGTATGCTAGGTCCGCCCAGGACAAAGTCGGATCGTCAGATCGAACTCGAGGTCGAAGCTATTACGGCGAATCATATGCGGCCGTGGATCGAGTTGGCGGATGACAACACATTCGCATCCGATCGCGATCACGGCCCCATGCTGGAATCGCTTCGACGTGCCCGTGCGAAATGGTTTACCGAATCGGATTGGCGAATCGCCGACCGGCCCGAACTGTTAAAGGCGATTGCCAGGAGCGGGTGCCGGCAAATTTTGATCGGCTTGGAATCAACCGTCTTTCGATACCCGGGTATGGGCCGAAAAACGGCCGGTTTTCAACGGATGGTGGACGCCGCCCTTGCGATCCAAGAAGCCGGCATTGTCGTCAACGCGTGCTTCATCGTCGGCGCCGATGGCGAAACACGTCAGTCGATCGAACGTCTGGGCGACTTTTTGGAAACAGCTCCCTTCGGCGAAGTTCAATTGACTCTGCAAACTCCGTTTCCAGGTACTTCGATGTACCGATCGCTTCGTCAAAGCGGTCGTCTGCTCGAGGGCGACTTTTCTCGTTACACGTTGTTCGATGTCGTGTACCATCCCGACCTGATGACCGCCGACGAGTTGCGATCGGCGTTTGCCGACGTGATCAGCCAGGTCTTTCGTCCAGCCATGCACGCGCGTCGGAGTAAGATCATCCAATCCGTTCGCTCGTTTGTACGAAAGCTAACATGACAAAAGTTTCCGAAACGCGTGCGGGATCGAACAATGCAAAGTGGTGGGATGTCTTTTTGGCATTGGTGGGTGTCCGAACAAGCATTCATCGCGTGATTCATGCGCGGCGAGGATGGCTCTTTACCGGTTTCCTCGTTTGCACCGCCGCCTTGGGCCGCGAATACGACGGGATCAGCCTGTTGCATCAACCGGCTGACCTGCTCGGATCATTCGCGGCGTCGCTGTTGCTTTCGTCTGTGCTATTTTTGTGGTTTTGGGCGGGTTTGAACGCGTGCAAGATTCGATTGGTAGGGCCGTGGAAGCACGCCGTCGTTTTCTTGACGGGCTACTGGTTGACGGCGCCATTGGCTTGGATCTACGCGGTGCCGGTCGAATCGATGACCGATGAAGTCACGGCGCTTCGGTACAACCTGACCGCTTTGTCCGTCGTTTCGATCTGGCGAGTTTTGCTGTTCGCACGCGTCACGTCGATCCAATTTCGAATTCCGTTCGCCGTGTCTCTGTTCTGGATCCTGGTCCCGTGCATGGTGATCGCGTTCTTTGCGTTGATCAATTCGATCATGTCGATGGTGTCCATCATGGGTGGGATTCGACTGACAACGACCCAGCAGATGATCGTTGACTTTCAAGGCGTGATCTTGGGCGGGGTGTGGTGGTCGTTTCTGCCGGTGGTGATCGCGGCAATCGCATTGACCGTCTGGATGCGGCGCAAAGGAGGCGGACGACGTGTCGCGCGAACACTGCCGAACGTCAGCGCCGCGTCTTGGGCAATCCCCCTCGCTGTGTTGGGCGTTCTTATTGTTGGGGCGATTCGATTCCAGCCTGCACTTTCGCTCGCTCATCAAGTCGATGCGAAACTGCTAGACGGCAGCATCGCCGACGCCATCGCAATGATGGACCAGCACAACGAAGGCGACTTCCCAAGGACATGGGATCCACAGCCCCAGTATTCGATGCGGACGGAATCGAAACCGAGCATCGGCGAGATATCAAAGGCACTTCGAAACGAACAGCCGGCGTCTTGGGTCGTCGATCGAATGATGGTTCAAGCCGACGAGATCATTCTCCGCCAGGCCGGGTACTGGGGCGGAGCTGAAGGAACGCTTTCGCGACGAGAGCCGATGTTTTACCTCGATGTCGACACCATTCGCCGCCTGATCGAAGATCTGGAAAACACCGCTGGCCTACCGATCGCTGACCAAGCGTTGGCCGAACGACTCAAGGGGCTTCAGGCGATCGCCCAAGAGAGTCTTCAACCAGCAATCGATCGAGACGCCGACATGGAAAGAGCGATGGGCGAAATGGCAGTGGAGTGATCGATAGGCCATCAAACGATTCCGAATGATCGCATCAGCCAATTCAGGTAGACTATCGCGTTCATCCCAATCCGAATTAGTAAAGCGAATGAAGTCGAATCAGTCTTTGCGAATTTTCTTGTTTGTCTGCCTTGCAATTTGTTTGGTTGCGGACATCGGCTGTTCGCGTCGAACAAGCAGTCCCGATTCGCGAGAACGGGACACATCGTCTTCACCCCCCGAAACTACGACGTCAGAACCTGAACCGAGTGTACCGAATCGCAAGTCGCTCCGCTTTGATCCCCAGATGCCCGACGGATTTGCGGGCTCGGACCAGTGTGTCGAATGTCACCGTGATCGCTACGAAAGCTATCGGTTGACTGACCACAGTCGTTCGTTGCGATTCCCGGATCTCGACGAAGAAGTGGTCGATGTCAGTTACCGTCACGATCGAAGTTCACGTTCACATCGGGTGACTCGTCAAGGAAACCAACTGATCCACGACATCGTCCTGTCGATCGGTAACGAGGAACTACTTGTCGACAGCAAGCCGATTGATTGGGTCGTTGGAAGCGGTGCCTTCGGTAAGTCGTACCTGATTAACGAAGCGGATGGTTGCGTCCAGGCGCCACTGACCTACTACACCCAGAAGCATTCGTATGAGATGTCGCCAGGTTTCGACATTGTTGATCCGGTCGACTTTCAACGCCAAATCAGTGACGAGTGTCTGTTTTGCCATGCGGGAATCCTGTCTCGCGAAGACAACAACGAATTGAAGTTCACCGTTTATGAAATGGCGATCGGGTGCGAGCGATGCCATGGCCCGGGCGACGCTCACGTGCAGTTGTTTCGCCAACGTGACAAATCGGGTCACCCACTAGCTTCCACGATGATCGTTAATCCAGCGAGCCTTGACCGAGATCGAATTCAATCGATTTGTGCCCAGTGTCATTTGCAAGGCGACGTGACGCTCCAGAAACCGGGGACCGACGCGTGGAGTTTTCGCCCCGGAAATCTGCTGTCGGATACGAAAAGCGAGTATGCCGTGGGCAAGGAAAGCGATAACGCGTTTGTTGGACATTTTTCGCAGTTGGAAGCGAGCGCGTGTTACATGAATTCGGCAACGATGAGCTGTGTGACTTGCCACGATCCGCATCATTCAGATGCCTCAGCAGGAACCGTCGATGATAAGCGTGCGAAGCGGTTAGAGCAAAACTGCGTCCAGTGTCATCAGGAGAATGAATGCGGCGTAACCCTGCGGGATAGAATCGATCGGGCAGACAACAGGTGCGTGACTTGTCATATGCCTCGTGGAGAAAGTGAAGTGCCGCATGCGGACATAACGAATCATCGAATCGCCGTGTACGAGGCTACTGATGTTCTAAATGGTGGCGGTGAAGTGATCGCCGAGGCCCAGTTCGCGAATAGCCAACTTCCGAATCCTCGAGCCTTGCTCGATTCGACGGTGCCCGAATCCAGTGACCGTAAGCTGAACGAAGCACTTGCAATGGGCGAATGGTGGTTGAACAAAGCTCCAGCAACGGTGATGACGACCGAAAACTGGACCACGGTGATGGATGACTTGCGGCGAGCGATTTCGAAAGAGCCGAATCCCTCCAATGAGGCAGCCATCATTCTTGCTCGCCTTATCCACGAACAATTGCTTGAAGCGGGCGACGAGATGGATTCCGATCGTCAGCTTCTGCTTTGGCGTGAGGCGGTCGGCCTTGCGACTCCTATTGAAAAGGCAGGAGAGGCCACGGCATACATGCGGTCCGAAGCGCTCGCGATCCTTGCCGATGCCGCATACGAGTTCGGTCAGAATGAGGAATCAGCGTTGCGGTACGAGCGGGTCGTCAGCATTCGCCGCGTGGCGTCGGACTGGTACAATCTGGGGCTTGTCTATGGTCGGCTAAGACAGTTCGAAAAGGCCGAGTTCGCGCTTCAAAAAGCGATCTTGTTGAACCCCGTTTATGCCAAACCTCACCGTTCGCTGGGAAGACTCTATGAGAACGTTGACCCCGCAAGCGCGTTTGAATTGAACCGGCGAGCTGACCTGTTGGACCGCCGATTTGTCTTGCCCTGACCGAGTGGGTGGGTTTCGTTCAGTCCGCGATCGGATCATCGATTCGTTGGCAGATGGGCTATACTGGAATTGATTCGCTGTCCGCACGCCACTCTTCGTCGTTCTTACCGATCGAGGTTTCTTGATGCCTGTTTCTTTTTCTCGCCGCGCCGTTTTGCGAGGTATTGGGACGTCGATCGCCTTGCCATTTTTGGACGTGATGTCGCCAACGCGGTTGCTTTCGGCCGCCAGTCCCGAGAGTGGCCCACCCGTTCGGATGGGCTTTTTCTATGTGCCCAATGGCATGCACATGCCCGACTGGACGCCACAGAAAGTAGGCTTCAAGTTTGATTTACCACCCACGCTGGCGAAGCTTTCCGATCACCAGGGTCAAATCAATGTGTTATCGGGCTTGACGCTCGATGGAGCGCGGGCACACGGCGACGGCGGTGGTGACCACGCGCGCAGCGTTGCGGCATTCCTGACGGGAGCCCACCCACGTAAAACGAATGGCGCGGACATCGAAAACGGAATTTCCGTCGACCAAATGACGGCCAAGTATGTGGGTGACGCGACGCGGTTTGCATCACTCGAATTGGGTTTGGAAGCCAGCGCCCAAGCCGGGAACTGCGACAGCGGATACAGTTGTGCGTACGCGTCGAATATGTCATGGCGTGGCCCCACCAATCCGATGGCAAAGGAAATTGATCCGGGATCTTTGTTTGATCGCTTGTTCGCTGGCCAATCGGTCAAGGAAACCAAACAGGCGCAGAGTGTTCGCGAGAAGTATCGCAAGAGCATTCTGGATTTCGTGCTCGAGGACGCGAACCAATTACACAAGACGTTGCCGGCTGTTGATCAACGCAAGCTGGACGAGTACCTCTACTCGGTTCGCGATGTCGAAAAACGCATCGGAGGTACCGAACGCTTGCGGATGACTGAAGACGGAGTCCCCGACTATCCGCGGCCCAGCGGTGTGCCCAAGGAACTGAGTAAACATTGCGAACTGATGATGGACATGGTGACGTTGGCGTTTCAGACCGACAGCACTCGAATCCTTTCGTTCATGTTCACCAACGCGGGCAGCAACCGCAGTTATCCCGAAATCGGTGTCAGCGAAGGGCACCACGAGATTTCGCACCATGGAAAGAGCGAAGACAAGCAAGCCAATATCGCCAAGATCAACCGCTTTCACCTGGAACGATTCGCCTACTTGCTCGAGCGTATGAAACAGGTTCCCGAGGGCAATGGCACGCTTCTGGACAACTGCATGTTGGTATACGGCAGTGGCATCAGCGACGGGGATCGCCACAATCACGACGACCTGCCCATCGTGCTGGCAGGCGCGGCCGGCGGCAAACTGAAGACTGGTCGCCACATCAACTACGAAAACGGGACGCCGCTCTGCAACCTGTACGTATGGATGATGCAGCAAATGGGAGCCAAGACCGACAAGTTTGGCGACAGCAACGGTTCGCTTGCACAACTGGGCTAGCGGTTTGCATCAGCGTGGCATTCGCGTAGCGGAACTCGTTAACGGCTCGCGCCTTTCCGCTAGGATTCTGATTGCGACAGAAAGCATCGTTCGCGGTCAAACCATTGGGCGTGGTACGAAGTTGCGCAGAAAAGTATGGCTTTGAACGAGCGCTAGCTTTCGATCTTCGTCCGATTTTTCGAACGCTCGATCTTCGACTTCGACGCACACCGGGCCACGGTAACCCGTATCGGTCAGGGTCGAAAAGAATTGTCCCCAGTTCACATCACCCATGCCGGGCAACTTCGGTGAATGGTACAGGTTCGGGTGGGCCAAGATGCCGACCTGATCGAGCATGGAGTGATCCACGCGTACGTCCTTAGCGTGAATGTGGAACAGCTTGTCGGCGAACTGATGCATCGGTTTGATGCAGTCCATGTGTTGAAACACCAGGTGCGACGGATCGTAGTTCAGTCCGAAGTGATCGCTGGGGATGTCATTGAACATTCGATCCCAGACCGCCGGACTGTGAGCCAAGTTTTTGCCGCCCGGCCATTCATCGGCGGTAAACAGCATGGGGCAGTTTTCGATGCCCACTTTGACGTTTTCGGATTCAGCGTGCCGGATGATGGGCTGCCAGGTTTCCAAAAAACGAGTCCAGTTATCGTCAACGCTTTTGGTCCAGTCTCGGCCGATAAAGGTTGTCATGTTGCCGACACCCAGCAAAGCCGCGGCCGTGATCACCGATCGAATGTGTTCGACCGCGTGTTCGGCTTCGGCCGCGTCGGGCGAAAGGGCGTTAGGGTAGTAGCCCAACGACGAAATGCTGACACCGTACTTGGCGGACAGCTCGTGAATCGAGGCGATGCCGCGATCGTCAAGTTCGGCCAAGTTGATGTGAGTCACGCCGGCGTAGCGTCGCGTCGACTTGCCCAGCGGCCAACACATGACTTCGACACAGTCATAGCCGATCTCGGCAGCCGTCCGAAAGACTTCTTCGAGCGACAAATCCGGGGTGATGGCGGATACAAAGCCGAGTTGCAACATGGATTCAACTTTTAAGTGATTGGGCGAGCCAGCGTGACGGCTTCGTTTTATGCCGACGCGACGGCGGCAACAAGTCGCAAGCCACGACTCGGCGATCGAGTTGTGACGGCCATGGCCGGTTGCGGGATCTTCACGGCGGCGACCACGTCGGTTACGGTTTTCGGCTAGTTGTACCGCGGGATGTCTGCATTGGCGTCCAAGGCGGGCTGGACGTTCCGAGAAACCGTTGTTTGGAAGCTTGTTCGATGTTGCACGCTGTGATCATGGCCGGGGGAAGCGGGACTCGTTTCTGGCCCGCGAGTCGTAAATTGGTTCCGAAGCAACTGCTGGCACTCTCGGGTCAACGTACGATGATCCAATCGACGGTCGATCGACTGGGCGACCTGATCCCGCCTGAGCGTCAAATGATCGTCACCAATAAAATTCTGGTCGAAGCGGTCCGCGAACAACTTCCCGAGTTGCCCGCCGCCAACGTGGTTGGTGAACCTTGCAAACGGGACACCGCGCCGTGCGTGGGCTTGGCTGCCGCGATGATCAAGCGGACGGATCCCGATGGGACCATGGTGGTCATGCCGTCGGACCACGTGATTGCTTCCCACGCGAAGTTCCAGGCTGCTTTGGCGGCTGCGGAAAAGCTGATCGACGAAGATCCCACGCGTATCGTGACTTTCGGAATCAAGCCCAGTTACCCGGCCGAGTCGTTCGGGTACATCCAACGAGCTGACAAGATCGCAGCCGATGGCGTGGATGCCTACAAGGTAGAAAAGTTCCGCGAAAAGCCCGACCGTGCGACAGCAGAATCCTATGTTGATGCCGGAACGTTCTTTTGGAACAGCGGTATTTTTGTGTGGCGTGCTTCGACCATTCTGGACGCGCTGGAAACGAATGCGGCGGCGATGAGCGTTCACCTGCACGCGATTGCCGACGCGATGGGACGTCCCGATTTCGACGACGTGCTAGAGCGAGAATTCACGGCGATCAAAGGAACTTCGATCGATTACGCGGTCATGGAAACGTACAAGAATGTTGTTGTGATCGAAGCACCGTTTCCTTGGGATGACGTCGGCAGTTGGCAAGCTCTGGCGCGGTTGAACGATCCTGACGAGCACGGCAACACCGTCGTCGGCTCGCACATCGGCATCGACACGAAGGGCGCGATCATTATGACGCAGCCCGGGCACACGATTGTCACGATCGATGTGGAAGACTTGATCATCGTGCAAACGGCGGACGCGACATTGGTAGCGCCCAAACACGCCGAGGAACGCGTCCGCGAAGCGGTGAAAGCTCTGGAAGACAAGGGCTTCAGCGATAAACTTTAGCCCGCGACTTGACGACGGGTAACTGTAACTCACTCGACATCTGATCTCTCCAGCCGCGTTCAAACATGACAAACAACGAAATGCCTTACGACTCATTCCTGCTCGTTTCCTTTGGTGGACCCGAGGGCCAGGACGACGTGATGCCGTTTCTGGAAAATGTTTTGCGTGGCAAGAACGTGCCGCGCGAGCGGATGTTGGAAGTCGCCGAACACTACAAGCACTTCGGCGGCGTCAGCCCCATCAACCAGCACAACCGCGAGTTGATGGCGGCAATCAAGGCTGAGTTTGCCTCGGCGAACATTGATTTGCCGGTCTATTGGGCGAACCGTAATTGGGATCCGTTATTTCCCGACACGCTTCGTCAAATGAGGGACGACGGGTGCAAGCGGGCGCTGGCATTCTTCACCAGTATGTTCAGTTGCTATAGCGGTTGCCGCCAATATCGCGAGAACATCATTGCGGCTCAGGAAGAGGTCGGCGAAGACGCCCCGATCGTCGAGAAAGTTCGCATGGGCTTCAACCATCCTCGCTTTATCGAAACGATGGCCGACGCGGTGCGTCAGGCGGCGGCTTCGATCGACGTGAAGCCGGACGACACGCTGGTCATGTTCACCGCCCACAGCATTCCGATGGGGATGGCGGACAATTGTGACTATTTGAAACAGTTGCAAGAGTCCAGTCGTTTGGTGGCCGATGCGGTCGGCGCGGCGAATTGGCGTTTAGTTTTTCAAAGCCGCAGCGGGCCGCCCCAACAACCGTGGTTGGAACCGGACGTTTTGGATGCGATTGCAGAAACCGACGACGCGTCCAAACTGTCGTCGTTGGTCATCGTTCCGATCGGTTTTGTCAGCGATCACATGGAAGTCATGTTCGACCTGGATGAAGAGGCGGCCCAGTTGTGCGAACAGCGTGGTATCGCCATGGCACGGGCGAAGACGGCGGGCACGTCGCCGACGTTCGTGCAAATGATTCGCATGCTGGTCGAAGAACGACTCGGCCGCACCGATGACAAGCAAGCCATCGGCCCGCTCGGCCCATGGCACGACGTGTGCCCGGCCGATTGCTGTACTTACACGCCGGCGCGACGTCCCACGCCGGCTTCGTAGTCGACGCATCGGCGTGGCAGAAAACATGGTGTTGGGCGAGCAGCCTATGAAAATCCACTACCAATGCTGGATACGAAATTATTCGCTGTTCGCACTACGCAAAAACGGTTCGGAACTTTTCGATGATGTTGGGGATCCGTTCGTACGGATTCTCTTCTTCGAATTCTAGGATTACGAACCCCTGATAACCAGCATGTTCTAAGATCTTGGCGATCCGGTCCAGATCGGCCGGGTAGGGTTGGTTGTCGGGCGTCCGCATTGCGACTTTGACCTGAACGTTTACGGCGAAGGGGACACACTTTTCAAGGTCGCCGTAGGGGTCATCCGAAAGGAAGTTGCCAGTGTCCAAGTTGATACCGACCCAGGGACTGTTGGTCCTTTCCATCAATTCCAGCATCTGTTGGCCGGTCAGGTTGCCGTGGTTTTCGACGCCCAGAAAGATTCCCTTTGTTGCCGCGTACTCGGCGCATCGCGCGAGTGCTTCCGATGCTTCGACAATGCGATCGGGGTGTGACGCTAATTGAGCAGCGGTGCCGGCAAAGAAGCGAATGTGAGGCGCGCCCAGGATCGCCGCACGATCGATCCAGCGAATCGCGTCTTCGACTTCACGGTCCAGTTTGGGGCCTCGGCCGACGGTGAAGTTGTTACCGATCGCCGTTCCCGAGATCGTGACTCCGCGAATGAAGGCTTCGCGTTTGATGTCCAAGAAATACTGGTCATCCGGGTCGGGGCGAAAAAAGTAGCTGGTCAATTCCGCGGCATCGATCTTCTGGGCGACGCAGTAGTCAAGAAAGCCGATCATGTCGAGCGCGGGGCCGCCGGGCGCGGCTTTCTGCGGCTTGCCTTTCATGAACCCGAAATAATCGCGGAACGAGTAGGCGGCCAATCCGAGTTGGAAACGGGGCGGACCTGTCCGCTCGATCGGTTCACGTCCCCAGGTGGTTGTGGTTCCCTGAGTCGCCATCAAACCCGCGGCAGTCAATTGGATAAATTCACGACGTTTCATTTGGATTCCGAAGGTTGAAGTTTTCCGAGTTGGTCCCAAAGTAGAGCCGAAGCACGAATGCCCCGATGGTAATCGGCGATGCGGAACTTTTCATTGGGACTGTGTGCGTTATCGTCCGACAAACCCCATCCCAGTAGCAGGCAATCGCACCCGAGAACCTCTTGGAATCGCGTGACGATCGGGATCGATCCGCCTTCGCGAATCAAGACGGGCTTCTTGCCGAAGGCCATTTCGATGGCTGTGTTGGCCGCAGCCATGTACCGACTATTCGTGTCCGCCAACATGCCCGGCGCGCCGTGGTCGGGCGACAATTGGTAACGAACGCCTGGCGGCATGTGATCGGCAAGGTGTTTCTCTAGCGCCGCGGTGATCTTCGTCGGGTCTTGATTGGGTACCAATCGGAAACTGAATTTCGCCGACGCGGTCGCGGGAATGATCGTTTTCACGCCCTCGCCTTGATGGCCCGCCGTGATGCCGTTGACGTCGAACGTGGGACGAGCCCAACGCCTTTCATCGGCGGTATACCCGGTTTCGCCGAACAGTTCTTTCACGCCGATCGAATCCGCAAACGCGGCTTCGTCTTGCGGCAGGTTCTGCCATGCTTCGCGTTCGGACGCGACGAGATCGACGACGTCGTCGTAGTACCCCGGGATCTGGATCCGGCCTGTCTTGTCGACCATCGATGAAAGCACGTGGCAGATTGCGATTGCCGGATTCATGACCGCGCCGCCGAACGATCCGCTGTGCAAGTCCTGGCTTGGACCGTCGATTCGCAATTCGTACGTCGCAATGCCGCGCAGGCCGTACGTGATTGCCGGTTGGCCGTCGGAGTACTGACCGCTGTCGCTGATCACGACACAATCACACGCCATCCGATCGGCCAAGTCGGGAAGCATTCGTTCCAGATTCTCGCTGCCGACTTCTTCTTCGCCTTCGATCAAGAATTTGACTTGAATCGGAAGCGGTTCGCCGTTGGCGATCCAATCGCAAACGCTTTGCACGTGCGTCAGGACTTGGCCCTTGTCGTCAGTCGCACCGCGTGCGTAAAGGTTGCCGTTTCGGACGGTTGGGTCGAATGGGTCACTGATCCATTGGTCAAGCGGTTCGACGGGTTGGACGTCATAGTGTCCATAAACGACGACCACCGGGGCGCCAGGTACCGGAGCGGTTTCGGCGATCACCATCGGGTGGCCTTGGGTGGGTACCAGTTCCACTGCCAAACCGGCGCCGCGGAACTTGTCCATCAACCAGTCCGCCGCTCGTGCAACATCGGATTTCCGAGATGAATCGCTGCTAACGCTGGCGATACGGAGCCATTGGACCAGGTCGTCCAGGTGTCGGTCAGAGTCCTTTTCGAGGGCATTGAGAATCGAGGACATCGACATGAAAGGGACAACTTTGATTTTTCGTGGATTTTTGGGACTGCCGGTTGGTATCCGCCCGCGCTACAATAGAAGCAGCGATCGCGGACACCGATTATTCAGATAGTAACGTGTTGCGATGGTACCAAACGTATGTACCGAGCCGAAATGATACGAAGAGTCTGAATAGCAAGGAGTGTGGTCCACAATGGCAGAACAACAATCAATGGTGGCCGAGCCTGAAGTCGAGATCAGCCGAAGACAGCAGCGCGACGAAAAACGGAAGCCCAAGAAGCAGCCTCGCTATAACGTGGTGCTTTGGGATGACCCTGACCATAGTTACGATTACGTCGTTTTGATGATGAAGCGGTTGTTTCACCATCCGATCGAAGCCGGATTCCAGATCGCCAAACAGGTCGACCTAGGTGGAAAGGCAATCTGTCTGACCACAACGTTAGAGCACGCCGAATTGAAACGCGACCAAATCAAGGCGTTCGGTAAAGACGAGATGATCGCGCGGTGCAAGGGCAGTATGTCGGCGACGATCGAACCCGTCACGGAATAACAGCGAAGTCCGTTGTTATCAATCGGCCGCAGGAATCAGCCGCGGCCGTTTTTCATCTTGTCACGGGCGCGTGACAGCACCGGGCCGACGCTGTTCAGACTCATGCCAACGGCGCGGCTGATTTCGTCGTACGACTTGCCTTCTAGATGGTACATCCGGACCACATTGGCTTCGGTCGAATCCAGACGCATCATCAGTTGCTGAATTTCTTCACGGTCATCGATTCGCGAGATGTCGGATTCATGGTGACCGTTACCTTCCCCGCCCGCTTGCCCATTGGATGACTGGCCTGATGCGGAGACCTCGGCAGCGGATTGAGTCAGTCGTCTTGCGATGACTCGCCGCGAGACGACGGTCAAATAAGTCGCCAGCGAACTGTTGCGACGGAACCGGCGCAGTACCGCATAGTCGCCAGCGACGAGCGTCAGAAAGACATCCGCCACCAAATCGTCGCGTGTCGCCATATCGATCGTCAAACCACGCGACTGGGCCGTGTGGTTGGCGACATGGACGACAAGCCCCAGGAATCGGTCAACGAAGTCTTGCCACGCGCGTGGAGCTTGGTCCAGGCATCGTTGAAGCAGAGCACGGTCGACTTCGGAGAGACTCACTCGAAAAGCACCGATCATTAGGTGGAAAACTGATTGGCCGAATTCACCGATCGCCCCAAATGAAAGCCACACTGACTGGGGGGGAGTCGTTGAATCCGCCAAAAACGGCGATCTCCCCATCCGAAATCGACGAATAAGGGATAGACGCATAGTAGGTAGCAATGATGCCGATCGCAAGCATTCCCTGATATTCCGATCGATCGATCCATTCCCCTGGGTGGGGCTCCATCGCGTGACCAAGTTGACAACACGGTCGTGCGGCCGTGATTACGTGACGTAGGCTTCCTTATCGATACCCTTTTACCGCTCTCCCCGGACGCGTTGTCCCGTATGACCAATACAATCCCTACAAACATGCCGGCGAACTCTGACTGTACCGTTGTGATGGTAGAGAGCAGCAGAGATTTTTCGTTGAATTCCGGCTCCCAGTCGACACCGTCTCGGGTAGGAAACTTGCTGGCCGGCCTTCGAGAATCGGTCGCTGCTGCGGAATTTGGCGCTGCCGATTCGAGCGACTTGCCGTTCGAGAATCGGTTGGCAGTCGTTCGGTTGGGAATGGCAACGTCGCTGTTCTATTCGCTGCGAACGAAGCACGCCCCGACCGCTGCGCACTGCCTGCGAGTCGCGCTGTCCTGTTCGGCATGGGCGCAACGGTTGGGTTTGGACGAAGATACGCGTGACCGAATCGAGGTCGCTGCGTTGCTGCACGACTTGGGGAAGATCGGGATTCCCGATCGCATCCTTCGGAAGCCGGGCAAATTGTCTGTCGACGAACAACTGACGATGGAGCTGATCCCCGAACTGGGCTGCGAGATCTTGCGTGGTTGCACCGGCGATCACGAATTGCTGGACATCATCCGTTACGCCAACACGTGGTACGACAGTCGCCGGCATGGCGATGGTCCTCGTGGCAGCGCGTTGCCGATCGGTTCACGAATGCTGGCGATCGCAGATGCTTTTGACGCGATGACGACGGATACGGTTTACCGGCCCGCCATGAGCCGTGAACGCGCCATTCAAGAACTAAACCAACATGCGTCGACTCAATTCGATCCCGAATTGGTCGGCGAATTCAGCCGCATGCTGGAAGAACGGCCCGAGATGCTTCACCGCATCGTCGTCGATCGTTGGTTGCGTCAATTACAGGACAATGCGGCTCCGTCGATTTGGGGGACGGTCGCCGAATCACCCGCCAGTCGCAAATCCGCATCGAGTGTCGTCCACAAACGCGAAGTGCTGTTCTTTCAACAAATGTTTGCAAACCAGAAAGACGGTGTCGCCTTCACCGACGGCGAAGGCACCATCACTCACTGGAATGCATCGATGCAGCGATTGACGGCGATCGCCGCCGACGCGATCGTTGGTCAACGATTCAGCAACGATTCGCTTCGATTGCGAGACGAAGACCTCGTCCGTGACGAGGACGCCTGTCTGATCCGCGATTGTCTGGCCCAGGGCAGCGCGATCGTCCGTTCGATGATGATCGAGCAGCCCGGTAAAACTCCGACTCCGGTGCAAGTGCATGTATCGCCCGTGGCCGGTTCGGTCCCCGGCGTATACGGTACCGTTGTCACGGTGCGTGACTTGTCGGATCAAGCGACGCTGCAAGAGCGTCTTGAAGCGCTTCACCATCAAACGACACAAGATCCATTGACGGGCGTTGCCAACCGCGCGCACTTCGACAATCAATTGGAAGATCTGACAGAAGCGACAATCGCCGGCGGTCCGAGTTTTAGTTTGATCATCTGTGACATTGACCACTTCAAACGCGTGAACGACGTTCACGGCCACCCCGCCGGTGATGAAGCGTTGAAAAGCTTTGCCGCCGTCCTTCGTGCCCACAGCCGCGATGGCGACACGGTCGCACGATACGGGGGCGAAGAGTTCTTACTGTTGGCGCCGAATTGTGACAACGCAACTGCATCGAAACGCGCCGAAGCGATTCGTATTGCACTCGAATCAACGCCCCTGCCGTCGCTGGGTGGCGAGGCCGTCACCGCCAGTTTCGGTGTAACCGAGTTTCAATCGGGCGATACCGCCGAAACGGTACTGGCGCGATCGGATAGGGCGCTGTTGAAAGCAAAAGACAACGGTCGCAACCGCGTCATCCAATTGGGTGCCGGGAATGTGATGCAGTCACCGGCCGACGAAACCGTCGCCACCCGCGGTTGGTTGGAATGGTTGACAGGGTCAGGGCCGATCGAGAACGGTGAATTCGATATCGTCTCGCCGGTACCTGTTGATTTGGTGATTGAAAAATTGCGAGGCTTCATCGCCGACCACAACGCCGAAATCATCAGCGTGGACGAAAACCAAGTGTCGATCAAGATGAACGCCACGTATTCGCGTGGCGGCCGACGGCGAGCCGACCAGCAAATGGCTCTGCGAGTCCAATTGACGCTTAGCGAGAGCCGCGAAGAGCGTTCGACCGGTCGGTCCTTCAATCGCACCAATGTGCACGCCCAGTTGCAACCAATTCGCAATCGCGATCGACGCGGCCAGGACGTCGCAGCATGCTTTTCGCAGGTAATAAACAGTCTGCGAAGCTACTTGATGGGCGAATTGATGCGTCCGGATTCGGCCTAGGCACTTGCGGGGGCTGGACGGACCGCTATCGTCCTGGAAACTTATGGTTTCACCATCCCTTTCCAAGGAGCCCTCGGCCATGGCCTATACTTTGCCCGCATTGCCTTACGCGCACGATGCACTCGCCCCTAGCATCGACGCCAAGACGATGGAAATCCACCATACCAAGCACCACCAGGCGTACATCAGCAAGGTCAACGATGCGATCGCTGGCACTCCGTTGGAAAGCAAGTCCATCGAAGACCTGATCTCGGACATGGGATCGGTACCTGACGACAAGAAGGGCGCCGTCCGCAACAACGGTGGCGGTCACGCCAATCACTCGTTGTTCTGGACCGTGATGGGCCCCGGAAAAGGCGGAAACCCGACCGGCGATCTGGCCGCTGCGATCGATTCGGCGTTCGGTTCGTTCGACAAGATGAAAGAACTGTTCGGCGCGGCCGCCGCGACTCGCTTCGGCAGCGGTTGGGCATGGCTGTACGTCGAAGGCGGATCGCTCAAGATCGGCAGCACCGCCAATCAAGACAGTCCCTTGATGGGTGCAGCCATCGCCGGTATCGGCGGCACACCGATTTTGGGTTTGGATGTTTGGGAGCACGCGTACTACTTGAACTACCAAAACCGACGTCCCGACTATGTCACGACGTTCTGGAACGTTGTCGATTGGGACGCCGTTGCCGCACGATTCGCAGCCGCAAAGTAGTTAAGTCCGGCTACGATCGCAAAATTCAACCGTTGGTCATGCCGACGTAGTTGCTATTGCGGATCAAGAAGTGACCGATCTGGCGGCGACAAGTTTCGTCGCAGGTCGGCAAACTTTGGCGTCATACAGTTCGATGCCCAACCGGGTATAGCCTTCGACCATCGATTCGAGGGACCCGGTTTCTTGGACCAGCTTGCGACCCGAGCTTCCCATCTGCTGGCGAGCTGCCGCGTCGGACAACATACGGTCGACCGCGTCGGCCATCGCCGCGTCATCTTCCACCGCGATCAAGTATCCAGTTTCGCCGTTGATAATCGATTCCTTGATGGAACCAACGTCGGTCGCAACCACGGGGACTTCGCACGCGAGCGCTTCCAAAATCGAAACCGGCGAAGCCTCGTTCAGCGAACACAACGTGAACACATCCAGTGAAGAAACCAATCGCGGCGTGTCGTACCGAGTGCCCAGCAAGTGAATCCGATCAGCGATGTTCAGTTCTGCTGCCAAGGACTCAATGCCGGCTCTCTCGGGTCCGTCGCCAACGATGATCCAATGAGCATCGGGTTGGCGATCTCGCATCGCCGCCGCCGCACGAACCAGCATCGCATGATTCTTTTCGCTTCGAAGCGCCGCGACGATTCCAATCAGTGGTGTGTCGGCGTTCAGTCCGAGTTCGGCGCGAACATCTGCTCGCGCCTGATCGTTTGGCGAAAATCGAGCGCAGTCCACACCGTTTCGAATCACGTGAACCTTGTCCGCGGGGAATTTTTCGAAGTCTCGTAAGAATTGGCCGTGCGAGTCTGCCACGCCGATAAAGGCATCGGTGATTCGCGTCAGCGTTCGGTTCAGCTTGCCGACACCATCGGGCCATCCCGTCGAATGCAGTGCCGACGCGATCACCGGAACACCGGCGATGTGAGCCGCCAAACGACCCCAAAACATTTTGTCGCCCGCGCCCACCGTGACGACCATATCGGCCCGTCTGCGGTGCAGCAATTTCGCCAATCGCGGCAAAACACCCACATCAAACTTCCCGCCGATCAAATGGCTGTGCACCGGAAACTCGCCGGAAATTTCATCGCCCAACGGGCCCGGTTCTTTCAAGCAAACCACTTCCGGGCGAATACGAGCCGGATCCATTTTTCGCATCATGTTGACCAACAGCGTCTCGGCACCTCCGACGGGCATGCTGGTGATGACAAAGACGCACCGTAGTGGTCCGACATCCGATCGTTTGGGGACGGGACGCCAAGGGCGTTTGCGCGAAAACAGCATGGTTGGTTTAGGTTGGGGTTTGAACACAGGAATCATCGAACGAATTTCGCTAGCCCGGTTGGATCCGGCCGGCAATGGACGACTAGTGGGCGAACAGGGGCGTTGTTCGGCCCATCATCGGGAATGTTTCTTTGAAAGACATTGCCGGCGGCAAGAAGTAACGCACTTCAGGTTCTTGACGGACTTTTCTTGGATCGATGCTCAACCAATTTTTCAGCCGCGCGAATTCAGGATCGCCATGGAAGCGGCGGATATGGAACCAGTCGCGGCCGACCAAGTTGTATGCGCCGTAGGCGCTACAGAATCCATCAAACCCGGCCTCGGAAACGGCTTCGATCGCTGCCTGGGTCAATTGAGCGGGCAGACCGAATGGGAAGGCAAAGTAGCGAACTTCGCGGCCGATCATTTGTTCGAGTTCTGATTTCGCTCGAACGACTTCGTCGCGAACGGTGGCTTGGTCGTGTACCTTTGAAAAATCGACGTGTTGCCGGGTATGGCAACCGATTTCGACACCGGCATCGGATAGCTCGCGAATCTGTTGGACCGTGTTCACAGCCAACGGTTCGCCCGATTTCACGTCGTGTGGAAACGGCATCTGACCACGGACGTTACACGTCGTCACAAAATACGTGCAGGGGATGCCCCGCTGGATCAACAACGGCAATGCGAATTCACAATTGTCGCGGTAGCCATCATCAAACGTGATGGACATCGCTGCGTTGTGCGACTGTTGCGATCGAACCCGCCGTTGAACTTCCGCCAACGAGATCATTTCGAAACGGGATTTACAGTAGTCGATGTGTCGAAGAAATCGTTCTCGGCTGATCGTCCAATCGTTCGCGCATGTGTCGGCGACTCGATGATAAAACGAGACGGAGATGGGCGCCGTGCCTTCGGCGGCGGCCTTCCTTATCCGAGCGCGGCGGAACGGCGAAGTCAACATGACTTGAGCGTTCAGGGCGGCCAACTTCAGCGATCGCATGGCGGCAACTTTTCGCGGATCAAAAACGGATCGGACTCGAGGCAAAACAGGCGGTGGTTGCATCCGAATCGATGATCCAAGACTTGCACCGATGAAACTTACCCCGCAACCGCTGTCACGCGATCGCCGCTTACCACGTTCACCCCAAGCGGGGTGAATCCGTTGATAAACTGTGACGCTGCTATCGATTGGCATGATCCACGCGGTTGTGTCGGTTAGGATGATGATTCCGGCTCTTTCAATGAGTCCGACCAGACTCCGTCCCACCATTCCATCCTGTCCTTTACGTGGTGTATTTCATGGCCGTTTCGTTGATCCGCTGCTGGGTTGTTTTGATGTTGGTTTTTTGGTTGACGGCGACGGCCGATGCTCAAACACCGCGTCCCAGCGTACAGCGTCCCAACGTACAGCGTCCCAACATTTTGATGATCGCGATTGATGACTTGAATGACTGGGTCGAACCCCTTGGCGGTCATCCGGACGTGAAAACACCGTTCATGCAGCGGCTGGCCAACCGAGGTATCACGTTCACCAATGCTCATTGCCAAGCGCCGCTTTGCAATCCGAGCCGCACATCGCTGATGAGCGGGCGGCGTCCAACAACGACCGGTGTCTACGGGCTATCACCGTGGATTCGCGACACGTCTGAATTCAAGTCGGTCCGAATGATGCCCCAGCATTTCAATGATCACGGTTACCGAACGTTGATCGGTGGCAAGATTTATCATGGCGGTTACGGCAAAGGGAAACTTCAAGACGAGGAGTGCGACGTTTGGGGGCCACCTGCGCAAGTGGGGATTCGTCCCGACCAGAAGCTGATTCCCCCAACGCCAGGTGGAAATCACAATCTGATGGACTGGGGAACATTCGATCATCGCGACGAAGACAAGGGTGACTGGGCCGTGGCATCATGGGCCGTTGATGAAATTCAAAAGATGCCCGCCAGCGGTAATCAACCCTTCTTTTTGTCGGTCGGATTTTTTCTTCCTCACGTACCCTGTTACGCGACTCAAAAATGGTTCGATCTGTATCCGGAAGAATCGGTGACGATGCCGCCGATCGTCGAAGGTGACCGCGAAGACACTCCACTGGCGTCATGGTTCATCCACTGGGATCTTCCTGAACCGAGGACCAGTTGGTTGAAGGCGAACAATCAATCGAAGCCGTTGGTGCGTTCGTATCTCGCCTGTGTCAGTTTCGTCGACAGCCAAGTCGGTCGCATTTTGGATGCACTCGACGCGTCGCCGTACGCCGACAACACCATCGTCGTGCTTTGGAGCGACCATGGTTACCACCTGGGCGAAAAAGCAATCTCGGGCAAGAACTCGCTGTGGGCGCGGTCGACGCATGTGCCGTTGATTTTTGCAGGCCCGGGGATCAACGAGCGTCTGCGATGTGAACAGCCGGCCGAATTGCTGGACATTTACCCGACGCTATGCGACTTGGTCGGAATCGTTCACTCGCCGGGGTTGGAAGGGATCAGTCTGAGGCGTCAAATCGAGTCTCCGACCACCGTTCGCAAACGTCCGGCGATCTGCACACATAACGTCGGCAATCATTCGGTTTGTGACCAGCGATGGCGATACATTGTTTATGTCGATGGATCCGAAGAACTGTACGACCGATCGATCGACCCCGATGAACGTGACAACCTGATGGCGCCGGGCAGCAAAATTTCGACCGAACACCGAAAAGTCGCCGACCGCCTGGCCGCCTGGTTGCCGCGTGACGAAAAACCGCTGGCCATTGGCAGTGCCGCACGCATTCTGGAACGTCGCGAGAAGGGCTATTTTTGGGAGGATTCGTTGATCAATCCGGACGAAATCGTCCGCTGAAAACCGCCTTGACGGGTTGTCGAAATCGATCCCTCGTCCAATAGTGATGTCAAATCGTGATGACGTCGTACGCGCGATCACCAATCACACTTGTTCCCCACCAGATTCCCAGAGAATACACCCATGAGCGTTTTGGTCACTCAGCAGGCTCCCGACTTCAAAGCCACCGCGGTGATGCCCGACGGAACTTTCAAAGACATCTCTTTGAGCGACTACAAGGGCAAGCATGTCCTACTGTTTTTCTGGCCCTTGGATTTTACGTTCGTTTGCCCAACGGAAATCATCGCGTTCAGCGATCGGACGAAAGACTTTGCCGATCTGGGTGTGCAAATTTTGGGCGTTTCAATCGACAGCCACTTCACCCACTTGGCATGGACGAACACCAAGCGTGACCAGGGTGGGATCGGGAAGACCGAATACCCGTTGATCGCCGATTTGAACAAGCAAATTTCGCGAGACTACGACGTGCTGCTTGACGGTGGCGTGGCATTGCGAGGTTTGTTCTTGATCGATAAAGACGGCGTCGTGCGTCACCAAGTCGTCAACGACTTGCCATTGGGCCGCAGCGTCGATGAAGCGCTGCGAATGGTGCAAGCACTTCAGTACTTCGAAAAGAACGGCGAAGTTTGCCCGGCCAACTGGAAAGAAGGCAGTCGCACGATCAAGCCAGATGTCGAGAAGAGCAAAGAGTTCTTTGGTGCTGAGTACGCTGGTTAGAACAAAACCGAAATCCTAACGTTTGCCCCTTTTAAAACGCGAGCAACGATGAATCATTGGACAACCGATGGACTCGGATTGGCCCAACTGCATTGCGGTGGTGAGCCATGGAAATTCGATGCTCGCGGCGGAAGCGCCGGGATTCAATGCGGTGCCCTTTCACTCGCCAGTGTCGACGACGACCGACTGCCGGCCGCGGGCGAGCAATTCGTTCGTGGTAACCAGTGGCATGTGAACTATCCGCAAGGCGATGAGTCGTTCGCATTGCGGTTGGTGTTAAGTCCGATTGCGTCCACATCGGATCGATTGGTGGTCGAAGCGTGTATCTCGATCCAAACAGATTTGTTGGATACGCATCCGAAAATTGACGTCGACGTGATGTGTGACGACATCGATTCGTTCGTGCCATCGGACCAGTGGGGCGACGACGAAGTCCGTGGATCGGGGGTCGCACCGATTTCACTTGCCAAGTCCAAGGGGCATTCGATCGCCGTGTTGTTGGGGACGCACGACAGCCCCTTCACGACCAATCACTCCACCGATTCGCTGCTTCGATTGCGGCTGTTCGGTGACTTCCTGGAAAAGGGAGTCATCCGCAGGGCACTCCCGTGGATCGTGATTGACCGCAGCGGCACGTTGCCCACCGAATCGGAGCTAACTCAGTTGTGGCAACAACTGGTCGCCAGCCCTATTCCATTGACGTAGAGCGTAAAAAGGTGTCGACGCCCAAAACTGTGTCCGGCACGCTTTTCCCGCACGCAAGTTCTCAAGCTGGTGATCGGGCATCACCGGGGACTTCCCCGTGCATCCCAGTTCGAATTGCCCCCGATCTTTTCGTCGACGAATGGCACGTATCAGCGATTGACCCTCGCTGGTGCGTTCAAGTCTTCGAAGAATCCAAGGAGCTGTGTGCGTATTGCTGATCGTGTGACTTCGTCTTCCGAAGCCGCGTGCGGATACTGCTCATGTGGATCTTCGGACATATGAAAAAGTCGTCCGTCGTTGTAGAGCTTCCAGTCCTGGGTGCGCACCCATTTCAATCCCGAGCTTTTGCCATCAGGCTCGACGCCACCCGGTTTCGGCAAGACAGCTTCTTCGCAGTAGGCAAACGAACGCGGGGAAGCAGCTAAGCCTCGCAGGCGATCGGCGAAGCTGACGCCATCCAGGTTGGCGTCATCGGGGATCGGTTGGCCAGCCAGATCCATGAACGTGGGTAAGAAGTCGCTGAAGTCGACTAGGTCATGAACCACCTGGCCCGGCCCGATTGCGCCGGACCAGTTGGCGATCATCGGTACGTTGGTGCCAGCATTGGTTAGTTGTTTCTTTCCGCCGGGGATATCCAGACCGTTGCACCGGGACACCACGGGCACCTTTATCAGATCGTTCCCCTCGGCTCGAATGATGATCTCGGGCGGCGTTCCATTGTCAGCCACAAACAAGATCAATGTCTTTTCTCTAAGCTCCAGCGCATTCACCGCTGCCACCAATCGGCCAACGTTCCGGTCCGTCTCGGCCACCATCTCAGCGTAATTGTCATAACGCCCGAACGGTCCATGTGGCACCGGTGGTGTCAGGTCGTCGGTGACTTCGTGGGCAACCGCCATCGAGTAGTAGGCCAGGAAAGGCTGGTCACGATTCCGCTTCATGAAATCAATGACGCTTCGAACGTACAAGTCCGGACCGTAGTGGCCGAGCGTATCGGTTCGCACTTTGCCGTTCTGATGAATCATCGGCTCGTAGTACCGAGGTCCTTCGTGCCAGCCAAATAGGTCCCAGTGGTCGAATCCCATTCGCCTGGGGTGCAGCGGGTCGTCGCCCAGCAAACAAAGCTGCCATTTGCCAGCGATGCCGGTCTTGTATCCCGCCCGTTGCAGATGGTTTGAAAACGTGTGAGCTTCGGCTTCCTTGGGGTAGTCTCCCCAGCCCACCTTGCCGTGTCGAAACGGGTACTTTCCTGACATCAATGTCAATCGCGACGGGTGACACACCGGCATGCTAGAAGCGTTTGTGAACTTCATGCCGGTCCGTGCCAGTTCATTCAGGTTCGGAGTCTCGTAGGACTGGCCTCCATAGCACTGCAACACCTCCTGTCCGATGTCATCGGCAAAGATGAACAGAATGTTGGGCCGCGTCGTCTCGCCCGCGATGGTGGCGTTCCAGCAGCACAAAGTGAACAATAGCAGCGTTGTATTTCGAATCTTCATGCCACCCATTCTACCCAAACTTAACCGTCCCGAGTTCATCGAACAGAGGTAGAGGTAAGCGAACAGAAGTAAACGGACAGTGGTAAGCGAACAGAGGGCCGACGAGCAGGAAGTCAGCAGCACGCTGGGGCGGGCGACCACTAGTGATGCTGCCGAATGATGTCATCCGAAGCAGTTCGGCGAATCGCAAGATTCGAAAAAGGTCGCGACATCCCCATCAACAGATCTCACGTGGTGTAACCCCTGCGTTGTCACGATTGGTCACGTCGCGTCCTGCCCGGGGTCGCGCGCCGCGCGACCTCGGGCTTCGGGCTTCGGGCTTCGCAGTTCTGCCGTTTCACAGACGGGAGAACGTTGACGAACTTAGACCTTGTCGGCCGAGGGGACTTCGAAACCTTCGCGATAGACCCGCGTCAGCAATGCGTCGGCGGCTGTGTTGTCGACGAACGTTTCTTTTTCGGGATCGAAGTTCAGTTTTGGCCCTAGCGACAACGGAGTCTTGTTCAAGTCGACGCCGTTGGATTCCAGGTGCGCGATCGTTTGCTCAAGCGTTTCGATGTTGTTGTCGAGACTCTTGATCCCCGAAACGACCTTCTTGATTTCGTCGACCGATGAATGGTTGTCTTCGCCCAGGTAGTACGAAATGTTGCCCAGGTGACTGACCGCTGCGGACAAGTGGCCCGTCAATGCGTCGGCGTTGATCGACGCGGCGTCACGTGACTGAACAGCGTCGATGAAGTTCGCGAAGTGGGCGTCGCCGACGTTCCTTGCCTTGAACTCTTTCGTTGGTTTCATGTCCTTGTCAAACACGATGCAGCGATCGTAGGAGACTTGAGCCACGTATCCTTCGCTTCCGTAGAAAATGACGCCGATCTTGTTGCCGCCACCCTTGCCGAACATCGCGTCGACTTCGGGGCCGGCGGATTCGGTAACATCCAAGCCTCGGGTCTCGAAGACCAAGCACTTGTCGCCGTAATCGTAAATTGAGACTTCCGTATTGGCCGTGTCGCCTGCATCGACGTAATCGGGGTCCTTGCGTTCGATGTCGTAACCGAGTCGGCACCCGTAGCTGATAATGGATTCGGGGTGACGATTCACACCCAATCCCCAGCGGGCGACGTCGGTTTGATGAGGGCCTTGGTTGCCCAAGTCGCCGTTTCCGTAGTGACGTTGCCAGTGCCAGTCGTAGTGGAAACTCTTCCGAGTCACTTTTGGATCGGTGTACGGTGCCGGTCCCGACCACAATTCGAAGTCCACGTTTGACGGCACCGGATAGTCCCCCAGGGCTCCGATCGACTTGCGGCGTTTGTAACACAGGCCGCGAGCAAAGTTGCATTCACCGATTCCGCCATCGGCAATGAACTTGGCGGCATCGGCGCAGGCGGTGCTGCTTCGGCACTGGGTTCCCGTTTGGAAAATTCGGCCGTACTTTGCCGAGGCCGCGACCAACGCGCGGCCCTCGTGGATGTTGTGGCTGATCGGTTTTTCGATGTAGACGTCTTTGCCGGCTTGCATCGCCCAAATACCGCACAAGGCATGCCAGTGATTCGGCGTGGCGCAAGACAATACATCGAAGGTTCCCGATTCAAGAGCCTCGCGCACATCGACAAAGACTTCTGGTTTTTTGCCTTGGACTTCTAGGATCTTCTCGGCTCGTTTCTGACCGACTTCGCGGTCGACGTCAACGATCGCGCGAATGGTTGTTCGCGGATCCTTGTTGAACCCTCGAACGTGCTCCATCCCGCGGCTATTAACGCCGACGATGCAGACTTCGATCTGTTCATTGGGGCCGGGGGCTTGGTCATTTGGGGCCTGGTCATTTGGGGCCTGGTCATTGGCGTTCTGGTCATTGGCGTTCTGGGCGTATGTCTGGCGTGAGGTCGCGGCGACGGCGAGCGCGGACGCAGCAACCGATGAAAAGTGGCGACGATTGAGTTTTGGCATCTGGGTCGGTGGGGTGGGAGGTTCAGGTAGGAAACCGGTGACGGCCCCTATTATGCCACGAACTCCTCCGCAATTGGACGCTCTGGGCAAGGAAATCAACCATACCCGTCGCCCGCCCAATCAGAACTAAAACCGACGGTCGACGCTGAAGTCGGCGATTGCCAGCAGCGACGCCTTGGATTGGGATTTTTCCAAGAAATCCAGTTCCGAAATCGCATCGCCCCTGAATCGCTCGGCCACCGATTGCGTGTATTCCCGAGCGTCGCTGGCTTGCAAGAATGGCCGAATCAGTTCGACGCGGTCCTTCGCCGGTCCTCGCAGGATTCGCTCGATTCGGCCCCGGTCGGACGGATTTGCCGTCGCCAGCAATCGAATCAGCGGCAGGGTGATTTTGCCCTGCTCGATGTCTGTACCCAACGTTTTTCCAACCGTTTCGTCATCCCCCCAAAGATCCAAGTAATCGTCGGCAATCTGGAAGGCGATGCCGACGGCGTTTCCGTAACGGCCCATTGCCGCAACTTGCTCGGCGCTGCCGCCGCTGTGATGTGCGCCGAGTTCACACGCGACACGGCAAAGTTCCGCCGTTTTGCCACGGATCATGTCGAAGTAGCTCGCTTCGTCGATGTCCAGTTTCTCGCGGCCCAGCACCTGTCGCAATTCGCCCTCGCACACCAACCGCGCGGCTTCACCGATCCATCGACACGCCGTCGTTGACGACAACGTCGCGGCAAGCCGATAGCTCTGTGCGAAAAGGTAGTCGCCCAACAGAATGCTGGTGTGATTGTTCCACTTTGCATTGACCGTCGCGACGTGGCGACGCGTTTCGGCGTCGTCCAGAACGTCGTCGTGGATCAAGGTCGCGGTGTGAACCATCTCGATCACTGTTCCCAGCACGATATGATCATCGTTCATGTCTCCAACGGCCGACCCAGACAGCAGAACCAGGGCCGGACGCAGTCTTTTGCCACCCAATTGCGTACCGTGCCTCAGCACTTCGCCGACGGCTTCGTAGGGGCTCTGCAATTCACTCGCGATACGATCTTCGACGGCGGCAAGCGGCAGTTCGATTGGACCATACAGCCGCCGAAAAAAGTCCCGTGTCGACCCGATTTTGTTGGGCAACGGACGAGCGGCGGTCGGTCTCGACTCGGTAGGTGCAGTCGGCACAGGTAAATCCGATTGCCGAGCGGATGTCAGGTCCATCTTCATGATCTTCGTATTGGGCGAAAGTTCGACGGAAAGCTAAGCGACACATTGGCGACAACGCATTCGAATATCGCCCGCGGTTTGCTAACCGTGATTCGTCCGACAAGAGTAACGCAGGCGGTCATGGAGGCACCACCCGAGTCGCGGAACCCGTTCATTTCCCCGATTTCGAAGTCGAATTGATCGCTGATACCACTTTCGCCGTTTCGTCGGCATGTCGTTGCCAAGTCTCGATCATTGCCGCCAATCGGCCTGGCTGGTCGGCCGCCAAGTCGCTGCATTCCGACCGATCCAGACTCAAGTCGTACAGTTCCCACGGATGGCCCTCGCTCGAAACGATCTTGAAGTCGCCAACCCGTAGTGCCCGGTGTCCGTCGTGCAGCCACCACAGATAGTCTCGCTGGATATCTTGGTTGCCAGTCATTGCCGGCAACAAGCTCTTGCCCGGCAGGGGCGGCGCATCGTCGGTAACGGACTGGGGTGCTTTCCCGGTGGCGGCTTCGACAATCGTTGGAACAAGATCGATCACGTGGCCGACTTGGTCTCGTAACCCACCGCCGTCCAAAATATTGGCCGGCCAGCTGACGATCAGCGGCGTCGCCGAACCGCCCTCGTGAACCCAAGTCTTATGGCGTCGAAAGGGCGTGTTCGCGGCGCGCGAGAATCCGGGGCCCAGACACAGGTGGGTTTCCGCACTGCCGTTGGCAGCTTGGGGATCATGGCCGTCGCCACGCACCATCAATTCGGCCGATGCGCCATTGTCGGATAGAAAAATCACCATCGTATTGTCGGTCGCCCCCATGGCGTCGACCTGTTCCAAGATGCGTCCGATTTCATGGTCCATGCGGTCAACCATCGCGGCATGAATTTCCATCTTCATCGATTGAAATTCTTGTTGTTCGGTCGTCAATTCGTCCCACGCAATCTCGCGTTCGATCTCTTTGTCACCGAACGTCTCGCGCACATTGTCAAAGTGGTACGGAGGTCCGATGTCGGACTCCAAGGGCGATAGCGATGCGGGAATTTTCAGTTCGCGTTTCAGCTTTGCGAATCGTTCTTCTCGCATCACGTCCCAACCGCGATCGTAACGGCCCTTGTACTTAGCGATGTCGGCGGGTGACGCTTGAAGAGGAAAATGGGGAACACTAAACGCGACGTAGGACAAAAATGGCTGGTCGGCGAACTTTGCTTGATGATCTTGCAAAAATTCGATCGTGCGATCGGCAATGAAGGACGTCGCGTAGTAGTCATCGTCCGATGTCACCGGGGCGATCGCGTCGCCGTCGATCGAGTGAGTTCGCGGCCGAAACAGTCGTCCCAAATCACGAAGATAGTAAGTACGTTCAAAACCCGATTCGATCGGTTCGCCATCGATGTGCCACTTTCCACTGTGATGGCTTCGGTAACCGGCGGACGCCAATATCTCTGGTAACAGCGGCGCCCAGTGCGGTCGATCGCCTTGGCCTCGACCTTTGACGCCCGGCAAAACGTCGCGGCGGACCTGTTGTGCGTAGTAGCCCGTCAGCATCGCAGCCCGAGTCGGCCAGCAACGTGACGTGTTATAGAACTGGGTGAAGCGAACGCCGCGAGCGGCCAAACGATCCAAGTTCGGCGTATCGATTTCGCCGCCATAGCACCCGAGGTCCGAGAACCCGAGGTCGTCGGCGAGTATCAAAACGATGTTCGGACAATCGTTCGAAGCGGCTTGTACCGGTGTCGCTAGGCAAGCTTGAAGGAAAAACGCGATGCAAGCGATGAACGGAATCAGAGCCATTCTCGAAAGGTGCGTGAACTTGGCATGGAATTGGGACACGATGGCCTTTCGTCGTCGGATGGGATGTCGGCGATCCCAATGTCATCTCGGACATTCGACAAGTCAATTCCCAACGAATCAGATGTTGGCGCGCGGGTGAGCACGTTCGTAGACCTGGCGCAGGTTCGTTGCGCTGACGTGCGTGTAGATTTGCGTGGTCGCCAAGCTTTTGTGACCAAGCAATTCTTGGACACTGCGGATGTCGGCGCCGCGGTCCAACAGGTGAGTCGCGAAGCTGTGTCGCAGTGTGTGTGGACTGGTGCGTGAATCCAGCTGCGCGATGCCGATGTACTTTTCCAACATTCGACCGACGCTGCGAGTGGTCAGGATGTTGCCGAAGCGATTGACGAAAACCGGTGCTTGGCGACCGAGCGATTCCGTCTTGGGATCGCGGATGCGAGACGGCTGGTATCGCTGTATCGCCTTGATTGCGAACGAGCCCAGCGGGGCAATCCGTTCTTTGCGACCTTTGCCGCGGACGCGAACGATCTGTTCATCGAAGTCGAAGTCGCCGTCTTGAAGTCCGACAAGTTCGCTGACCCGAAGCCCGGCCGAGTACATCGTTTCCAGGATCGCGCGGTCGCGCAGGCCTGCGGCGTCACCAGCGGGCGGCGTTAACAACAACCGTCCGACTTCGTCGTTGGTTAGAACGTGGGGCAGCTTGCGTTGTCGTCGCGGATTGCGCAACGGCTTGGCCGGATTGATTTTCGCGATGCCTTCTCGCATGGCGAACTTATAGAAGCTACGCAGCGATGCCAATTTTCTTGAGATCGTCGATCGAGCGTAATCAGCTTGTTGCAACGCCGCTTGATAGGCTCGCAAATCATGAGGCGACAACTCGCTGGGCGCCGGGATTCGGCCGTGGTTCAATTCCAACCAATCGACCAGCCCGAAAAGATCCTCGCGGTAGGCCTTGATGGTCAAATCCGAAGCGTTTCGTTCGGACGCCAAGTACGTCAAGAACCTCGCGATCGCCCTCCGCATAAATACTGTCCCTCAACCAGGAATTGCGATCAATGGAAGTCGTCGATCGACAAGCTGTCGAATTCGTTCGCTAGGAAATCGTCTTCGCTGGGGACCGCGTCGCGAATCTTGCGACTGAGCATCGCAGCGTCGTACCACGAAAAATCCAACTCGGGATCGGCCGCGAAACGCGCCAATTGGCGAAGCGTTTCGTCACGGTTTTCATCGTCGAAAAGAAAAATGAAACGTTCTTCGCCTTTAACCAAAGCGAGAACATTGATTTCTGTGTCCATTGCGTCCATGTCCAAAATGCAAGAAGCGACCAGGCTTGCCGGCGTGCCAGAATATTGCCTAGCCAACCTGGCTTCAGTATCGGCTCAGGGGCCAACGCAAGATGAGGTCGCTTTGCTCGGCACCGCCCCGAGATTCAAGCATTTCGACGATGTGCAAGTGACAACAGAAAGAAATGAAATCATCGCTACGTCTTAGATAACCCTGCCAACCACTCGAACGCGCATCATCGCCCGTTTCAACGAAGTCAGAGAGGCGATTTGTGAAATACGGGTCATCCCCGCGATAGATTCGTGTGTGAGTGAGCACCGGTTCGGTGCTAGCAATCGCAACCGGTCGAACCGGTGACGGTGGATCGGGGATCAAGTCGGTTGGATCGGGCCAAGCCGGCGGCAGGGGAGCCGCCATGTCGGCGTAGTCGAAAGCCGAGGCATCGCCGTATGCCATATCTCCGTACGGCATATTGTCATAGGGAACGTCGCCGTGGGGAGCATCTTCCCATTGCGTTTCCATCTCCACGGATGCTTGATCCACCATCGGCGGCGACAAGGTTGCGTTGGGCGGCGGCAGCAAGCTGGGCCCGTTGGATATCGGTGTTTGAGTCGCTAGTTGGCTGCGCGCCAATTCAAACTCGGCTTCGCGAGTGATGCGCTTCGGGATTTGCTTCTCGGCTTCGGTGCCCCACGGCAATCCGTAACCGGCGGGGATGGTGTGAAACCCGTCGTTGGCCGCATACCAGTGAACCGTCATCGCCATTCGTGGCGGATAGAACGAATCGAAGTCCGTTACGGAACCAACAACGATCGCTTCGACGCCCATCATTCGCGCCAACCGCTGGAAGTCGGCGCCGGTGGTGGGTTCACCGTAAGCCATTGCATACTGTAACCACTGGGCCTTGGTGACTCCGATGGGCAGCACTTCGAATCCGGGGATCGCCTGCAATGAGGCGTAATATTTTTCGGCGACCAATTGAGTGTCGACCGTCGGCTCGTTGGACTGGTTATAGAACGGCAGGATCGCGATCCGTTTCAATTGTGGAAACGGATTGTGTACCGAATCTCGTTGCCGAGTTTCCGGGAACAGCGAACAGCCACCACCCAACATCACCGCCATGCCCAGCACGGCTGCGAAGAAGGTGTTGCCAAGAGTCGTTTGAAGTTTCACGGTGGTTTGCCGGCGCAAGTGGACACTGCGCACATCATCCCCACCCCCGTTTCAATTGATCGGCCGTCGGAACCCGCAAACTTTACCGCATCGTCAAAGTTTTCGCATGAAGTTCCATGGACCCAGGTGACGGGCGTCCGCGTTACGGCAACACCTCTTGGATTATCTCTTTCCCCGCGCGGGTCAGAAGAGCTTTGAACAGCCCCGGTTCGATCTTGTCATTCAAGAATGAAACAGCGCCGTCACCGATCAAGACATGGAAACCGTCGTCCGGTGTCCCTTTCAAATTCGCCAAGGGATCTTCCAGATCAAATTCGGCGTCGGCGGGCTTTGACCAGGGAACCGCCGCCTCGGGACGTACTTCGACACAGAGAATCGAATTGCTGAGCCCATCCAAGAAGTCTCGAAACTTCGTCGACTCGATCGGACGCATTCCGATGTCCTTCCCGACAACGGCCTGGATCACCGTCTCGCCAGCACGAAGCTGAGTTCCCGGCGTCTCGAAAGCGGCCGGCAACTTTTTCGACAGCGGCAGGTTGTGTTCGCTGTCCCAAGGTTCATCCAAATGAAACTTTTGATACAGCTCTTGTTCTTCGATGAAGGGCAAGATCGCAACGCGCCAACTCAAAAGTGGTTTGCCGTCCTCGTCGGCGATCGCCGAACGCGGCAATTCTCGGTAGGCGGAGTGATAGTTGTGAAGCGCTAGTCCGACTCGTTTGAAATTGTTCGCCGTGCTCATGCGACCGGCCGTCACACGAGCCGATTGAATGGCCGGCATCAGTAGGCCCGCGATCATACCGGCACTGCCGATGCCGACGGGTGAATCGATTCGCAGCGTCACTTGAACGCCGTCGCGGTGGGGCGCTAGAGTTTCGATCACCGTTTTCGTCACCCGCGCCGCGTAAGAGTCGATCGCATCGCGCATCGCATCGGATTCACCTGATGTGGTCAAACTGCGGCCGACTTCGGCGATCGCTAACTCACGTGCCGCAACCAAGGACTCATTCAAGATCGATTCGATCCGAACTGCCGCGTCAACGTCGGTGCCCAAGAAAGTGAGTTCCAGAGTCCCTGATGCGCCGTCCAAATTTGCATAGATCTTGATCGCGTCGGTCAACCTGGGGATTTCGGCCAACGGTTGCAATGACGGCGCCATCAAGTGCGCCTGTCCCATCGCCGCGCCGCTGACCATCGGTCGAATCGACTCCATCGCGATCGCCGCGTTGAGTCCAGGACGGGCCGGGATCGTCGAAGCCAGAAGAGGCAACGGGCCCTTGCCGTTTTTGGCGGCAAGCATCGGCGCAAGATAGTCACGCATGCCGATGTAGATCATCGTCGGTGATACGTTGCAAAGAACCGTTCCGGGTGGGCCTTCGATCGAACGTAAACGGAGTGCTCCTTGTTCTGATTCTTCACCGTTGCTGCCCAAGGTGCTGGCCAGCAAGTCCACGTTGACTTCACCCTGGTGAGTGAAAACGCCGCCGAATTGCGGTTCGCCGTTCGCGGACATACCGGCGACGAAACGGACCGATTCGATGTCGGCGGGGTCGAACCCGACTTGCTCTTCGACTTGGACGCGAAATACTTCGACCGGAAACAATTCGAGCGCCGGATTCTTGATCAACTCGCTCGGCGAAGCGACAGCCATCGCGATTGCATCATCAGGAACGTGGTCGGGCCCAACAACATCCGGCAACGCCGTATCCTGCGAATATCCGCTCGGCGGAACGGTCATCAGCGCGGTGAGAAAACACGGTAGGCAACCAGCTAGGCGAAAACCAGAAATCCACATCGAACAGAACTCCCATCAAAAAATGGACTCGAACGCGAACGAAAGCGTGATTGCGATCTTCCAAACGACTATAACGGTAGCCGTATCGGGATGCCTGGAAACTTGAATTTCGTAGCCAAACTTTTCTTAGTTTAAGGAACTTGACGATGTCTCAGACGGTCTCGGCAGCAAACGAATCGCTCAGCGACGATGACGTTCAAGCGGTCGATCGTTTGGGCCAAGCCCACGCCCAGCTTTGCGATGAACTGTCGCGAGTCGTCGTCGGGCAACGCGATACAATCGATCAGTTGTTGGTCTGTCTGTTTGCACGGCGGCACGCGCTGTTGATGGGTGTGCCCGGATTGGCCAAGACGCTGTTGGTCAGCAAGTTGGCCGAAACGATGTCGTTGAAGTTTAGCCGTATCCAGTTCACGCCCGACTTGATGCCGATGGACATCACCGGCACCGATATCCTGCAAGACGACGGGCAAGGCCGGCGTGAATTTCAGTTCGCGCACGGTCCGTTGTTCGCCAACATCATCTTGGCCGACGAAATCAACCGCGCGCCTCCCAAGACTCAGGCGGCGATGTTGGAAGCGATGCAAGAACAACGGATCACCGTCGTGGGCAAGTCGTTCGATTTGCCGCCGCCGTTCATGGTCTTGGCGACTCAAAATCCGGTCGAACAAGAGGGCACGTACCCGCTTCCCGAAGCGCAGTTGGATCGATTCATGTCGTTGATCGAATTGGATTATCCGTCGGAGGATGAAGAGATTGCGATCGCGAGAACGACGACGGGCGGAAGTCTGCCGACGTTGAAACACTTGATGACGCCCGACGACATCATTGCTCACCAAGACTTGGTGCGTCGTATCCCTGTTCCGGATCACATCTATACGGACGCGGCCCGTTTGGTTCGCAAGACCCGACCCGCCGGTGGAACGGCGCCGGCATGGTTGTTGCCGCTGGTTTCGTGGGGTGCAGGACCGCGAGCGGTCCAGGATTTGATTTTGGGCGCTAAGTCACGCGCTGCGCTTGAAGGATCGTATATGGTTCGCAGCGAGGACGTTCGCTACGTCGCGAAATGCGTGCTGACGCATCGATTGATCACGACCTTCGCGGCCCAGGCCGAAGGTTTGACGGCTCGCGATATCGTGGAACGTTTGCTGGCCGAGGATTGAAATGGCCAAGGATCAACAACAACGCGATTTTCTCGATCCGACCGTGCTGGCCGGTTTGGCGGGGCTACCCTTGATGGCACGTCGGCCGATGCGGGGCACGGTTTCGGGCATGCACATCAGCCCCAATCGTGGCGCCAGTGTCGAGTTCGCCGAGTATCGCAAGTACGTTCCGGGCGACGACCTTCGTCGACTCGATTGGCGGGCGCACGGTCGCAGTGACCGTTACTACGTCAAAGAATTCGAAGCCGATACGAATCTTCGCTGCTCGTTGGTGCTGGACACCAGCGGTTCGATGGAATTCGGTTCGGGTGAGACGACGAAGATCCAGTACGCACGAAAGATTGTCGCCGCGATCGCTTACTTGGCTGTCCAGCAAGGTGACGCGGTCGGTTTGTCGTGTGTCGCCGATTCGATTCGCGAACACCTGCCGACGCGGCGCAATCCGTCGCACCTGCGAACCCTGTTCGACCTGCTCGAAAAAACTCAGGGCCGCGGCGAAACGGAACTGGTGGACGTGCTGCACGAAGTTGCCGAGACGACGTCGCAGGGTGCGATGGTGATCGTAATCTCGGACTTCTTCGTCGATCCAGATCAACTCAGAAACTGTTTCGAGCATCTGCGATTTCGCAAACACGATCTTTCGATTTTCCATTTGCTTGATCCGATGGAGTTGAACTTCACGTTCCAACGTCCGACGCGTTTCTTGGATATGGAAGGCGGCGCGTCGGTGTTTGCCGAACCCAGTGAAATCGCGGATCGTTACCAAAGTGCGATTGCGGAATACTTGGACAAACTACAAAAAATCGTCGTGGAAACCGGCGTCGATTATCATCGCGTCAGCATTGACGAACGCTACCAAGACGTGCTGACCAGCTTTCTGACGCGGCGCGCGACTGCACGGAGGGTTCGATGAGCTTCCTGCAACCGTGGATGTTGTTCGCGTTGCCATTGGCGGCGTTGCCCGTCATTATCCACTTGATCAACCAACGACGTTATCAAACGACCCAGTGGGCGGCGATGATGTTCTTGTTGGCCGCCAATCGAATGAATCGCGGATATGCGCGAATCCGCCAATGGACGATCTTGGCTCTACGAACGATGGTGATCGCGGCCTTAATATTCGCCGTCGGGCGGCCGCTGAGTTCTGGCTTGATCGGCGGCGCCATCGGCGGAAACGGTTCGGCCAACACCATTGTCCTGTTAGACCGTTCGCCGTCGATGCAACAACGCGATGCCTCGGGCGAATTGACGAAGTTGCAGTCTGGCGTCGCAAAGGTCACCCAAACGCTTACCACGTTGGACGCCCAACGCATCGTTCTGATCGAAAGCAATCGCAGCGAACCGAAAGAGCTTTCGAAAGCTAGTGAATTGTTGGACGTTCCTGAATCGGGACCCTCCGACGCATCGGCGGACATGCCGGCGATGATGCTGGCGGCGCTCGACCATATTCGGGACGGCGAATTGGGTCAGACTGACGTTTGGATCGTCTCGGATCTACGTGAGAGTGACTGGAGTGCCAAGGACGGACGTTGGGCGTCGCTGCGGGATGCGTTCGCCGAGTTTGGCCGTCGCGTTCGGTTTCGTTTGTTGGCGTTTCCCGAATCGGAAAGCGTCAACCGATCGATTCGCGTCAGCGACGTGGTGCTGCGATCATCCGGCGATGATCCCCATTTAACCTTGTCGATCAACTTGATCGGAAACCAGGACGCTCAAGCGAAAACGCAAACGGTTCCGATTACGATCGAAATCGAAGGAGCTCGATCGACGGTCGAAGTCGCGTTCGACGGCTCGTCGGCGGAACTGAAGGGACATCGAATTGCGGTCCCGCGCGAGCAAGGACGGGGTTGGGGACGAGTTTCGATTCCCGCGGATGCGAACGGCGCGGACAACGATTTCTATTTTACGTTCGACGTCGCGCCGCCTCGACGTTCGTTGATCGTGACGGACGATGACCAAGTCGGCAGGGTGCTGAAACTGGCCGCCGAAATTCCGTCGGATGTCGACGTGCAGTGCGTCGCCGACGTGGTGTCGCCCGACGGTTTGGCCGCAGTCGATTGGCAAACGATTGCGATGGTTCTTTGGCATGGCGACGTGTCAAAGAGCGAACGGGCCACGATCGAGCGATTTGTCGGGCGTGGCGGCACGGTGATCTTCTTACCCGGCCCCAATGGAAATGGAACCAATGGAAATGGAACCGATGGAAATGCCGAGCTCCCGTTCGGTGTGAAGTGGGGCGCGTGGCAGGCCGAAAAGGATCCCGTTTCGATCGCGTCATGGCGTGGCGATGCCGATTTGTTGTCCGCGACATTGTCGGGCACATCGCTTCCCGTGGGTGGCATTCGCATCGAGAGGTTTGCGGCGATCGACGGTGAGGTCACTCCGCTGGCGACACTGGTCGGTGGAAAACCGTTGTTGGGTCGAGTAGCGACACCTCGCGGTGGCGTCTATCTTTTGGCAACAACCCCGTCGGCTGATGACTCGTCGCTGGCCGCCGATGGTGTCGTCTTGTACGTCATGATCCAGCGTGCACTCGAATCCGGTGCCCGGTCGCTTCGCAACATCGGACAACAAACTTCAGGCGAGTCGGACGCCGACGCCGCAGCAAACTTCAATCCGATCGCTAGCCGTGACGATCGCATGTCAACCGAACGTGCTTTTACGGCTGGTGTGTATGTCGACGATGCGAAATGGTTGGCGATCAACCGTGGTCGCGCCGAAGATCAATCGCCGGTCGTCGACGACACGGCGGTTGACCAATTGTTCGGCGACCTGGTGCTGGATCGAATTGATCAGTCGGCGGGTAACACCAACTCCATTGTTGAAGAAGTCTGGCGGGCGTTCTTGGTCATCATGCTGATCGCGATGATTGGCGAGGCGTGTTTATGTTTGCCTCGCCACACCGTCGATAGCCGATCATCGCTGCCCAAGGGAGTCGCCGCGTGAACTCCACCGCTTCATTAGCGTTCAACTGGACGGCCTGGACCGCTTCTATCGCGATTGTCGCCGTCATATCAACTACCGTGATCGGCTTGATCGCGTGTCGGCGTAGCCATTGGCGGCCCGCAACGATGGTCTTGGAATCGCTGCGCTGGTTGGCCGTCGGTGGTGTGGCACTGTTGCTTGGCGGACCGGAATGGGTTCAACAGTATGTTCCCGATCACAACCCTGTCGTCGCCGTCTTGTGGGATGATTCGGCCAGCATGAAGACGCAGGACGTCGACCGCGGCCGATCGCGTCGCGATGCGATTGAGCGGTTGACTCAATCGGAAACTTGGTCCACTCTTGCCGAGCGAGCCGATGTGGTCATCCAACCCTTTGCCGAAACCAAGTCTGCCAAGCCAGGCTCAAATGATATGTCGGTCCATCCGATTTCCACCACCGGCGGCGAGGCGGCTGTTTCCGATACCAATGATGCTCGCTCGGATAGGGGAACCGACTTGGCATCGCCGCTTGTGGATGTCGCGACTTCGGAAGATCACTTGTTGGCGGTCGTGTTGGCATCGGATGGTGACTGGAACCAGGGCGACGCGCCGGTCCAGGCGGCTTCGCGGTTGCGGTCGCTTGGTGTGCCCGTGTTTGCCTTTCCCGTCGGCAGCGATACTCGGTTGCCCGACCTAGAACTGATCAGCTTCGACGTCCCGACGTTCGCCATCGCGGGCAAAAAAGTTCGCGTTCCATTTACGATCGAAAGTTCTCTGCCGCGAGACTACGTGACGACGGTCAAGATGACGACTTCTGGCGGTGACGAGTTGACCAAAGAAATTCGCGTCAGTGCGATGGGGCGAACGAGTGAATCGATCGATTGGCAGCCCGAGGATTTGGGTGACCAAACGTTGACGCTGGTGCTGCCGAAACAGTCCGATGAAATTCGCGACGACAACAATCAAACGACGGCTCCGATTTCGATTCGCGAAGAGAAACTGAAGGTACTGGTCGTCGAATCGGTGCCGCGATGGGAGTATCGATACCTGCGAAATGCATTGTCGCGTGATCCGGGTGTGGATGTATCGTGTTTGCTGTTTCACACCACGGCGATGGACAAGCGGGGCGGCGGCAACGCGGATTACATCGCCGAGTTTCCGACAACGAAAGAAGAACTGGCTCGCTATGACGTCATCTTCTTGGGCGATGTTGGTATCGATGACAATCAATTGACGGTCGAACAATGCGAGTGGATCAAGGGACTCGTCCAACAACAAGCGAGCGGTTTAGTGTTTCTGCCGGGTTGGCAAGGCCGACAGTTTGAACTGTTGGAAACGGATTTGGCTGACCTGATGCCGGTCGAGTTGGACGAGACGCAACCGGGCGGTTGGGGATCGCGAACCGCCCAGCATTTCGAACTGACGCAGCTCGGGCGACGCAGCCTGCTGACGAAACTTGCCGATACGGCTGACGAGAATCTAGAAGTCTGGGGCAACTTGCCGGGCTTCCAGTGGTACGCACCGATTCGATCCGCCAAGCCGGGTACCGAAACGCTTTGTATTCATCAAGAGATCAGCAACCAATACGGCCGTTTGCCGCTGTTGGTCACCCGAACGTACGGTGCCGGCAAAGTCTTGTTCATGGGTACGGATGGTGCATGGCGATGGCGAAAAGGCGTCGAGGACCTTTACCACTATCGGTTCTGGGGCCAAGTCGTTCGCTGGATGGCGTATCGACGCAACATGGCCGGCGGCGAATCGATGCGACTGTACTATTCGCCGGAACAGCCTCAAGTGCGTCAAACCATCACGCTTAGCGCGAACGTGATGGAAGATAGCGGTGAACCGCTCAGCGGTGGCGACGTTTCACTTCGCATCGCTTCGCCATCGAAACAAGAAAAAGTCGTTCGTTTCGAATCAACGGGCGAAGCCTGGGGCGCGTTCTCGGGGCGTTATACTCCGCGAGAACCGGGTGAGCACAAGCTGACCCTGTTTTGCAAACAAACGGGTAAGTCGCTCGAAACGACTGTCTTCGTACAAGGCGTTGCACTGGAACAGGTCGGAAAACCGGCCAGGCCCGAAGTGCTTGCCGAGATTGCCCGCGTTTCGCGGGGACAGGTTCTGACGCTGGATCGCATCGATGATGTTGTCCAGTGGTTGGAAGCGATGCCAGATCCGCCACCGGCAATCCGCCGTGTCGCGGTTTGGAGTCATCCGCTCGCAGTAGGCTTGATGATTGGATTGTTAGCTTTGTTTTGGATCGGAAGAAAAGGGGCTGGCTTGATATGAGTGGTGCACTAGAAACAGACACGGGTTTGCGGATCCCCGAAAGTCTGAAGCAGCAACTGCTGGCTTACCGCAGTCGCGTTTGGTTGATCAAATCGATCGAGGCGATTGCGATCGTCGTTGTCGGTTGGGCGGCGGCCTTTCTGGTTGTCTACTGCGGTGACCGATTCGTTGATATGCCCAGTTCGCTGCGATGGACGATCTTGGCTCTGGCAATCGCGACGGTCGCGATTCTGCCTTGGTTTGCGTACCGCTGGGTCTATTGCCATCGCGGGCTGGAGCCACTCGCTCGGCTGTTGGGAACGAAGCTGCCCGCCGTCGGCGACCAATTGTTGGGCGTGATCGAGTTGTCACGCAGCGGATCCGAGCAAGCGAGATCGCCCACGCTTTGCCAAGCCGCGATGCGACAAGTCGCCGATGATGCGGCCGGCCGAAACTTTCATGATTCAACACCCAACAGTCATTGGCGGTTGGCCGGCATGATGGCCGCCGTCGCTTCGTCGATTGCGTTGGCCGTCGCCGTTTGCTACCCGGCGGCATCGTCCAGCGCTCTGACGCGACTGACCATGCCTTGGAAAGACACACCGCGTTACACATTCACGCGGATCGAAAAATTGCCGGATGAAGTCATCATCGCGCATGGCGAACCAATGACGCTGCCGATCCGCCTGAGTAACGAAAGCGTTTGGCAACCGACGACGGCACGTCTGATGATCGGTGCTCAGCCACCCTTGTCGGCCGACTTGGTGGACGATGCATACGCGTTTTCGATTCCTCCGCAAATCGCGTCGCAACCAATGAAGGTCGAAATCGGCGACATGGATCAAACGGTGACGCTGGCGCCGACCTTGCGTCCGGAACTGTCTGGGATCGCCGCCGATGTCAGATTGCCAGACTATCTGGGCCAATCGGATGTCCGCCGTATCGATTCACGTTCGGGTTCGGTTTCCATCGTCCGCGGCAGCCACGCCGTCTTCACCGCGACCGCGAATCGCGATTTGGTTTCCGGTCGCGTCAATGAGCAACCGACGACACCCGAGGGACAGCGATTGAAGACCCCGTCCATCGACGTCGCGTCGACACCGGCACTGCGATTTCAATGGAAGGACCAATTCGGGCTCAGTGGCCGCGAGCCGTTCGAGTTGTTGATCAATGCCATCGACGACGAAGCACCGACGTTGATATGCGACGGTTTGGACCGACAATCGGTCGTGCTGGATTCCGAATTGTTGAAGTTCAAGGTGCAAGCTAGCGACGATTTCGGAATTCGCAGTGTCGGCATGTCGTGGCGAGGATTCGCCGGCGGCGCTATCGCCGAACCGGCCAAAGGCGAGCGACCGCTATCGGCGGGCAACCATGACGCGAATGAAGTGGAGGTTATAGGCACGTTTTCGGCGAAGTCGCTTGGCATCGAACCGCAACCGATCGAACTGTATGTTTGGACCGAAGATTATTTGCCCGGACGCCAACGCGTCTATTCACCGCCGCACATCGTTTACATCCTGACACCCGACCAACATGCAATCTGGATGACGGAACAGTTGAGCAAGTGGCATCGCCAGGCTCTCGATGTCCGTGATCGCGAACGACAACTCTACGAAAAGAACAAAGAGCTTCGGTCAAGGTCGGCCGAAGAACTTGCCGGCGACGACGTGCGCCGCGAAGTCCAACGGCAAGCGTCGGCCGAACAGTCCAATGGCCGACGGTTGGAACGACTGGGCGAAACCGGTGCCGAGTTGGTTCGTGCGGCGTCACGAAATCCCGAGATCGGTGTTGGCCACTTGGAACGATGGGCCGAGATGCTGCAGGTGCTCGACGACTTGTCCAACAATCGCATGCCGTCGGTTGCCAACCTGCTTAGCGAAGCTGCCGATGCACCGACCAAGATTGCCGCGGGACCGAAACCCAAAGGTGGCCCGGTCGCTGGCCAGTCTCGCACGTCAAAACCTGGTGTGCCAGCAGAGCCCGACAAGGGGACTCCACCCAAACTGCGATCAGCTCCGTCGTTGGCCGACATGGAATCGTCCGCGAATTCGCCGGACGAAGGCAAGGTCGAACCCGGTCCGCCCAAGAGACCCAACAGCCCTTCATTAAGATTGCCCGTCACGACCGTCATGGGCAAAGCAAAAAAGTCGGGCGACGCGCGGCCGAATCAACAGGACGCGATGACCGAAGCGGTCGAAGAGCAAGAAGACTTGCTTGCTGAATTCGATAAATTGGCGGACGAGTTGAACGCGGTGCTTGCGAATCTTGAAGGCAGCACGCTGGTCAAGCGTTTGAAAGCTGCGTCTCGCGAACAGAATTTGGTTGCCGGTCGATTGACCGGGCAACTTCAACCGGCCTTTGGATCGTCAAAAACTAGCGTTGCCGCTCCTGTGCGTGAGGTTCTTGCTGAATTGAAAGAAACGGAACTGGCTAGCGTACGGACCGTCTCGTTCATCATGGACGATATGGCGGCCTACTTCGAACGTCGCCGCTTCATGCACTTCAAGTCGGTGCTCGACGAAATGAAGTCGGACGACGTGATCGGCGGTCTTCGATCGCTATCGAACGAAGTCATGTCCGAACAAGGGATCTCGATCGCCCAGTGCGAATACTGGTCCGACACGATGGATCGATGGGCCGAAAACTTGGTCGACCCCGCGTGCAGCGGTCAATGTCCGGGCGGAAAGTCGCCTGAAAGTCTGCCGCCATCCATCGTTTTAGAAGTGCTGCAGATCTTAGAAGCCGAGATCGATTTGCGTGAAGAGACTCGCGTCGCCCAACAAGCGATTGACGCCGTCGAACCAGCCGAACACAAATCGGCGGCGGATGGTTTGTCCAAAACGCAAGCCGAAATCAATCAACGCATCGTCAAAGTCATCTTCCGAATCGGTGAGTTGACCGATGCGAAAAAGCACTTCGGGAAAGAGCTTGCGATGCTGGATCAAGTCGACCGTGTGATGGCGGAAGCGACACAGATCTTGAAGCAACCCGAAACCGGATCACCGGCAATCGCAGCCGAAACCGAAGCGATTGAGTTGCTGCTGCGATCCAAACGCATCAACCCCAAAGGCGGTGGCGGTGGGGGCTCATCGCCCGGCGGCGGTGGAGGCGGCAACACAACCGATTCAGCACTGGCGCTGCTGGGCAAAGGCACCAACCAAAAAGAAGTCCGCGAAGACCGCGGTGTTACTCAAACGACCGGTGAAACCGGAACGGTGCTGCCCGAAGAATTCCGCCGCGGTCTCGATCAATACTTCAACCGCTTGGGAGGGAGTTGATGTCAGTAGCAGGAAAGAACCCAAAAGCTACGGTTGCAGGGAACGGCACGTTCGTTCACGTGACTCTGCTCGCGCTGGCGTATGTGGGGTTGTTGTCGATCGCCCAGGGTGATGACCCGCCGCTGATTGACGTGAAAGCGGCAATCGAAGGCGATGAAGCTACGGATCCGCGACGCGGATTTCGCGCGGTTCAAGCGCTAAGGGCAACACCGGTGATGTTAACAGAAGTCGTGCCGTCCCCCGATTTTTTCAAACCTCTTGTCAATCGGGAATTGTCGTTCATCAAGCGTGTTTGCCGGCCGACCGTCGTTCAAATGGACGCAATCGTTGTCGAAGCAAAGCTTGCGTTTGACGCGATGTCCGATATGGTCGACGGCGAGCAACGCCGGTTTGTCCGCAACGGCAAGCCCAGTTTCGTCGGTCCGAACCAAGAGAATGTCTCCGGAAACCCGATCCAACGTGTGCGAAGCGACGCCGCCAAGTATTTGAAGCGTAAGGTGTCCGACGAACAGTACGCAATTTACATCGACGAATCGCAACTGCGCGACGAGTTCGAACGCGACGCAGCGATCGATATCGCGATCTCGATGATCGACCGCCGAGTCATCTTGACGGAAAAACAACGTCAGGCTCTTCACGAGCGATTGATGACGGGTTGGAAGGACGTTGATATCCAATGGATTCAGATGTACCAGATGAATCCGAGTTACTTACCCGAAATGCCAGACGGATTGATCAACCCTGTGCTCAACCCGAATCAATTGAAGTTGATGACGGCCGCTCGCCAGCAGCACGTGTTCATGACCGTCAACTTGACGGACACTGAAAACAACCCGCCCGGCGAGGTATGGATCCGATGAACGTTTTTCGAATGTCCATCGCCTCACTGTTGCTGCTGGCGTCGATCGGTTCGACGGCAGCTCAGAATTTCATGATCGAGATGGAGCAATTTGATCAATGGATTTTTGGATCGTCGGGCGACGAGAAACAAACCAGAGCGATGATCGATGCACGCGCGGAATTGGAAATCATTCGCGTCGAGCAGTCGACGCCTTTACGTGAATCCCAGAAGGAAAAAGTGATGTTGGCTTCACGCGGTGACGTGCATCGTTTTTTCATCAAAGTGAATCGGGTGCGCGCTGCGTTTCGCGATCTGCAAGCCGATTTGAATCAAAACAACATCAATGAAGCCTACCAATTGGCGATGCCACTGCAGCAAGAGATCAACAAGGGAATCTTTGGCGAGAAGTCGCTGACGGCCAAAACCATCAACGCTATTCTGGACGCGTCGCAGCGGACTGAGCTCGAAGAAGGAAGGTCGCGATTGGCCAAGCGAGAACGTCTGGGGTTGGCGAAAGCCTGGGTCGCGACGCTAGGGCGATCGATACCGATGACGTCAGAACAGCGAACCCAACTGCTTGACGTCGTGGTGGCAAACGTTGGAACGTCGCGAGTCGAGGGACAGTATGTCCAGTACTTGATCGGATACCGATTGAGCCAAGTGCCGGAAGACGAGATAGAGCCGATCTTTGATGAGACTCAGTGGCGTTTGATCAAGAAGTCCTTGCAGCAGGCAAAGGCATACAAGGGGATGTTAGAACAGCAAGGGGTTTTGAATGATGAATGAACGAGTCAGGGCTTGCTATTCTCTGTCCGCTTGGAAAGAAATTTTTGTGTCGGCAATGTTTTTCCTGGCGATCGGAAACGTGTCGTCGGCACAGTTCCCGACGACTGAAATGGGCGAAGCCGTACCACGCGACGTTCGCGAAACTTATGAAAAGGGTCTGCGCTATCTCGCATCGTCGCAAAGTGAAAACGGCGATTGGGGCAGCGGCGGCTATGGTGGTCCCGGTGTCACAGGAATGGCGGTGATGACGTTTCTGGCCTCTGGCGAAGATCCTAACTTTGGGATCTACAGCGGCAACATTCGTCGCGGACTAAGAAGCATCATCGAAAGCCAAGATGCCAAGACGGGTATCTTGGGCGGCGCCAGCGGTCATTCCAGCATGTACAACCACGGGTTCGCGATGTTGTCGTTGGCCGAAGCATACGGGGCCGTCGACGACCGCATGCTTTGGCAGGGCACGGCGTCGACCAACAAGCGATCGCTTGGCGAATCCCTTGAATTGGCCGTTCGTGGCGCTGTCACATCGCAAAAGAAAAATCGTTACGGCGGTTGGCGATACGGTCCCGACGCGAAAGATGCCGACACGTCCGTTAGCGGCGCTGTGATGGTCGGATTGTTGGCGGCGCGAAATGCCGGTATCGAAGTTCCCGACGAAGCCATTGACCGCGGCGTCGCGTACTTCAAATCTATGACAAGTTCATCCGGCCAAGTCGCCTATGCGGGCTTGGGTGGGTTCGATGATTCGCCCGCTCGAATTTCAATCGGTTGTTTGGTGTACGCCGTCGCCCGTCGCAAAGACATGCCGGAATTCAAAGCAACGCTTTCGTCATTGACCAGCCGATTGCAACAGGACGCGGGTCACTATCAACGCTATGCCCAGTATTACCAGGCCCAGGCGTTGTTTCAGGGCGACGTCGAAGCGTGGCAAAAATGGAATCAAGAACTGATCCGCGAATTGAAAGCCGCGCAAGCCGAAGATGGCAGTTTTCAAGGCAACTTTGGTCCCGCAGTGGATACGTCGTTGGCGTTGCTTTCGATGGCACTGAATTTTCGCTTTCTGCCGATCTACGAACGATGAAATTCAATCGAACTCTTTTTCCCTTTCTTGCGTTGTGGCCCGTTTTCGCAGCGGTTTCTGCTTCCGCAGATGTGCCGGATCAAACACAGGGCGTGCTTCGTATTTCTGGCCAAGAATTCATTGCTGGATCGCTCGCTGATAGCTCTCGCAACGACACCGTCGCATGGCAGCACCCCGATTTTGCCGCGCCCTTTGAATTTCCAACGGACAAACTCTTAGGTCTATCTTTTCCGGTTCCGGATGATGTTCGCGCCGCCGAAGGAACGCACTGTTTCGAACTGGTCGGCGGGGATCGTCTTTACGGAACGATCGTTGGCATAGACCAGGGCTCGATCAAGTTACAAGGGAAAGAATGGGGATCGATAACCATCGACCGTTTGGCGGTGCGCCGCGTCTATCAGTGGCTGGGTGGTGACTCGGTCCGCTTCATCGGCCCCGGCAAACTGGCGAACTGGACCGTTCAAGATGATGATCCTGATCGAAAGAAGGTGGATGGTAAAGAAGGCGAGGCTGACGATGATTCTGACCCTGCTCTGGGCTGGAGTGATCGCGGTGGCGAATTGCAAACTGGAAATTCGCTGACATCGATCTACCGTGATGTCGGCCTATCGCGGCGAACGCGAGTGGACATCGAGTTGGCCTGGGACGTAGAGCCGCAATTTGCATTGGCGTTCGGTGTCTTCGAAACGAAACCGATGCCATCGGCGGCGAAAGCCTTTCGATTAGAAGTCTGGGATGGCGAATTGGTAGCGGTTTGGGAATCCGAAGCAAGCGCGGACGTTGTCTCGCTTGGATCGATCACGTCGATGCAAAAGCAAGTGACACTGTCGATCGAGATAGATCAACAAACCCATGATGCCGAGATTCGAAGCGAGCAAGGCGAAGTCATTGGTAGATTGTCGTTTGATGCACCCGCGAATTTCCCGCCGCGGCCCGGCATTTGGATGCAGAGTCTCGGTGGTGCCGTAACGCTGCGGAGTTTGCGAGTGATCCAAGTGGCGTCCACACGTCCGTCTTCATCCGCCACACAAAACGACCGCAGCCTCGATCAGGCTTTTTTGAAGGATGACGAGAGCGTATCGGGAACGTGGACCTCGGTTAGCGAGGAAGGTTGGCTGTTTGTTGAAACTGAAAGCGAGTATTTGCTGGATCCAGAGTCGGTTCGCCAAGTCGACTTGGGTCAACCGTCCGATGATCCAACCGAGCATGAACCAGATACCGAAGCGGGCCAACTGGATAAACTGGTACCAGAGAAACCAGATTCGGCCGTCGTCCTAGTGACGCACGCTGGCATTCGCTTGACGGGACGTTTGCTGAGCGTTTCCGAAGGTCGCGTTCGATTCAAACCCAACATTTTCGAGGAACCGATGGGAGTCCCGGTGAGCAAAATTCGCAGCCTCGGTTTTTCAGGTTTGGACATGGCTCGACCGGCGATTGTACCGGGCACTTGTCGGCTTCAATCGTCGGCCACAAAGGTCCACGGCAAATTGGTTGCCGCCGAAACGCCCGATTCGATCACTCCCATTCGCTTCATGCCATCCAACGGATCGGCGGCGAATATGTTGCCATCCTTTGCGGGAAGCTTGGTGTATCGCGAACCACCGATAGAGTCACCCGCCAAACCCAAGGTGCGGCAAGTCCGCGTTCAACCGGTAAGACCACTGGGTGCATTCTTGGGCGTGGTCCAACGAACCTTCGGAAACAATGGGGCGAAGAGTTCCACCAGCCCTCGCGCGATTCATCTGCGAACTGGTGAGATTGTACCTGGCAGCATTCTGACGTTTGACGCTGTAGGTGTAACGATTTCGTCCACCGCGACGTCGCAGTCGCGTCTTCGGCATGATCAGTTGTTGGCAGTGCAAATGGAGGCTGGCCAATCGTTGCCCGAGATCGACGAACGGCGACTCCAGCGACTCTTGACGGTCCCCCGAGTGTCGAAAAAGAATCCGCCAACGCATCTGATCGTTGCCCGCAACGGAGACGTGATGCGGGGTCGAATCAAACGAATTGATCGGGATACGATCGAGGTGGAATCGCGGCTAGAAACGGTTCAATTGGAACGCTCGGTCGTCTCGATCATTCTGTGGCTGCATTCGGACGCGGACGAAGCCATGGATGGCCAAAAAACGAAGGGCTTTCAAGTCCGTGCCAATCTGCGAAACGGAAATCGGATGTCATTCGTGCCCGTTCGAATGAACGATGAAACGCTGGTCGGCACCAGCGAGTATCTGGGCCAATGCGAAGTCAACTTCCGCGACTTAGATTCGCTGTTGATCGGCGACGCGATAAGCGAATCGACAAGCGATGAACCGTTCGCAGCGTGGCGCTTGTCGGATGCTCCCGAGCCGATACTGCTTGATGATGCCGGCGGCTCGTCACCTGGCGTGTCCTCGCCACTGGTGGGCACCAAGGCGCCGGACTTTGTGTTGGATCAACTTGATGGCCGCACTTTTCAATTGTCAAATGAACGCGGAAAAGTTGTTGTACTTGATTTCTGGGCGACGTGGTGCGGTCCGTGCTTGCAAGCGATGCCGCAGATTGATGAGGCTGTTTCCGAATTTTCATCCGACGATGTTGTGTTGGTCGCTGTCAACCTGCAAGAGGCGGCCGGCCCTATCCGGCAAACGCTCAAACGCTTGGAATTAGATCCAACGGTCGCGTTGGACATCGATGGCGTCGCAGCATCGCGATACCAAGCCGACGCAATCCCGCAAACGGTCGTCATCGATCGCGAAGGGACGATCACACACCTGTTCGTTGGCGGTGGTCCCAAGTTGGGCGATCAGTTGAAGGAAGCCATCAAGTCGACGATCGAAAAGAAGCCATGACGAGTAGTCGAACGCAGGCCAGCGATCGCTACCAAGAGAACTGCCTTGTTTTTGAATTTACGGCCCACGAAACTGCACGTGCCTTTTTACCCGAATAGCACATTGCACAAAAGAATGTGCCAAGTGACACACTCGCCGAGCGATTCAAGCGTGACTTGATGGGCAAAGAAGCCAGGGCAGTTGTTCGATCGAAAGGAAGCTGAGTGTTAAACGAATCGAATGATCGACTTGTTGTTGCGAAAGCCAACCTACGACAAAAGGGCAAGTTTGATTCCATGTTGCGGTCGGCCCAGAATTTGCTTTCGGAAGCAAGAAGTAAGCGAGTCAATCGTCAGGTTACTCTAAACAAAGAACAGGCGGACGTGGCATGCTCACAACGATGGCAAAGCACTCGAAAATGGACGCAGCCAAGAGTCAAGCCAGAATCTCGCAACGAAAGCTGATGCAATTTGAAGAAGAACTTGCCGACGCGGATGAGCGCCTGCATGTCTCCTTGCAGATCGATGGATTCTCAAAGTTTGCTGACTACTTCTTTGACGGCTTGATTGCCGATTGGATCGTTCAGTCGAAAATTTAGAAAGCTAGAGCAGAATGAGACAGAACGATCACACAGGTACGCACGGTGATTCGTCAGTGTAAGGAACGTTTGGAGTCGGTCGATTCCGAGCTCGCGATACTGATTGAAACGAAGCGAGAGTTGATCGAAACGGCTTAGGCATTTGGTGAAGGCGTTTCCGCGATCTGACGAGTTTGAGCCAAGTGCTCAAAAGAAAAGGCCACTTAAGTCCGTTGACTCAAGTGGCCTTGATGGAGGCGGCGGGAATTGAACCCGCGTCCCGCGATGCGTCCACGAGACCGTCTACGTGTGTAGTCTGACTATTTGTGCCTCATTGAAGAGGCTCTTCGCTTCGTCCGGCGCTGCCTGACAGGCTCCGCACTCCGCTAACTCGAAACTTTTTTAGCCCTCCGCGTCTCGAGTAGGACGGAGGACGATCCAGAATTGTGACGGGTTTTCAGGCGACTCTGGCGGCCCCCATCAACCCGGGCTACCTGTTATTAGGCGGCCAGTGCGAAACTTTCGTTTGCAATTAAAAAATTGTGATCAGCTTTTAACGTGGCCAACTGATCAACCACGACACGCAAGCCATCGCTTCCAATCATCCGGTCGAATCCAGATCACCCCCATTGGGAATCCACATCGGTAGATGCTCGGTCGCAATCTGCAACAACCCGAATCATACGCTCGATGCAATGATTCGTCCACTATCGATTTCACATGACGGACGCCCAATTCCCAGCAACCGACATTCAGTGACGGGGCCCAAACGGTGCCAATATCCGGCGGTTCAGACGATCCTTTCCCTTGACTCGCGATGACCGATAAGACAGAATGTCTGTGAAGGCTTGTTGGACTCGGAACCTGGAGCGAGAGATGCGTCGTTGGAATGGCTTTACGATGGTCGAACTTTTGGCGGTCGTTGCGATCATTGGTGTCTTGGTGGGATTGCTTCTGCCGGCAGTCCAATCGTCTCGCGAGGCGGCGCGGCGGATGAAGTGTTCGAGCAATCTGACGCAATTAGCGCTGGCCGTTGCGGGTTATCACGATGCCTTCCAACAATTGCCGGTCCAGCTATCGGGCACCGATGGAAGTACCCAGGTCGGCGCCGATAACGACCGACGGCTTAGCGTGTTGGTCGCGCTGTTGCCATTTCTTGACGGGTTAGCCGCTTGGGAAGAAATCCACCAACCGCAACCTCGTGATTGGCAAATGCACGCCGGTTCGATGGGCTGGTACGACGAGGCCGGATTCGGAAGTGTCGACGAAGCGAGTTCGGATGCGGAAACATCGAACGAAACAATCGGGAAAATGTGGCCGATCGGTGGTCCCGAACCTTTCGCGGAATACCGGTTCTGGTTCGTTGATCACCCGTCGCTTCGATGCCCCAGCGATCCAGGGATCGGTTTGCCGGCGATGGGGCGAACCAACTACACCGCATGTATCGGCGATGGAATACAGCGCGGAGCTGATGGACCGCTAAAGGAAGTTGGCGGTACTTTCGTTTTTGACGAAGCCTATGCCGCCGAAACGGAGGCTGCGATGCGAGGGATGTTCGTGCCTCGCAAAGTGACTCGTTTCAACGACGTCAAAGATGGTCTGTCTCAAACGATCATGTTTGGCGAGGTAGCAACGGACTTGGGTGACGAATGTGTGACGACGTCTCCTGCGGTTGCAATGCCGAAAACGAAATCCGTGCCGAGTCCATTGCTGGACAACCCTGGATGGGCTCGGTCACCGGGATTGATTGATCCCGAACGTCCTTTTTTCTGGGAGAACACCGTCACGACGACCACGGTCTTCAGCAAGCTGGGCGCGCGGCGCGGATACCGTTGGGCGGATGGAATGCCGATCTATTCCTCATTCAACACCATCTTGCCGCCCAACCGTGAACTCGTTTTGATGGCCGATACGGATGTGAGCAGTGGCGTCTTGCCGGCGAGTAGCCGTCACCAAGGCGGGGCTCATATTGCGACGGGCGATGGTGCCGTCCACTTCGTTACTGATAGTGTCGATGCCGGCGGGGACTACCAGCCGACCGTCTACCTGGACAGCAGTAATGCACCGGGAAGCGATAGCCCCTATGGCGTTTGGGGTGCGATGGGGACGCGCGCGAGCAGCGACTTGTCGGCGTATCAGTGGTTGACCACCACGGAGTGAAGCCGAACTGAGTGAAGCCGAACAGACGCGACGATCGGCGGAATCGAAACTCGGTCTTGGGCAATCGGGCAACCAGCGAACGGTTGGCTTAAGTCGCCCCGCTGGTTTTGTCGTCCCTTAAGTAAACGTCTAGTTTGGCAGGCAACGTGAACTTGGAACGTCTAGTTCACGCAACGAACCGCGATGAGTGAAAGAACGATGGCAGAACAGACCATGGATGTCGCGCCCGCAAAGGAGGCCCGACATGTTATGGCGGCCGATGGCAAGCTGCTAAGAGTCCCTGACCACTGGGAACTGCTGCCACCAGGCGATGCCGGATTGACGCGTCGCGTGAAGGCGGCCGGTCCGACTTGGACGGTGAAGGAAAAGAAGGGACGGCGAACGTTCTCGCAAGGCGTTTGGGCGGACGCGAGCACGATCATTGCCGCCAAGGAAAAGCTGGAATCGGATCGGTCAACCGAAGCGTATGCAAAGCGTCGCCAATCCGATGCCGTTCGACGTGAAAAGAAACAGTCCGTTTACGTCGAAGACTTTTTTGGCGCCGTCGTCCAGTTTTTGGCTTTCGCGCCGAGGTATCGTTCATTGGGCGAACAATTTGCCAAGGCAGTCACCGACCACGCGACTCCGGTGGGCAGCGGCACGGTCGCTAGGACCGAGCGAATTCCCATCGAACGCCGTGCGGAGTCGGCCGTGATCGCTTGGATGCGACATCAGACAACGGCCTACGATCACATGGCGATCGCTCGCGTCAAAGGAAAGCGTCGAGAAGTCCGACGGATGTTGGCGGAACAGTCACGTCTGTTGTTAACGAAGTATCGGAAGGGGGATGAAGTTGATCCCCTGCATTGCTTGCTACAGAAGGCGCTAAAGCCATCATCGACGGCACATGGCGATGCCGATGCGCTGTCTTGAAATGAACGCTTACGATTCGATCCGTCGCAACTACCTAAGCCGCGACGCGAGCCGAAAGGGCGATGCGTGATGCTTCTTGTGCAATGACTTCGTCGGCGAGCGATTGGTAGTCCGCTGCACCATTGCTTTCGGGTGAGTATTGGAAGATCGATTGTCCAAAGCTAGGTGCTTCAGCCAAACGGATGTTTCGTCGCACGCGTGTATCGAAGAACTTTGCACCACGAAAGAATTCGCGGCTGCATTGACTGGCTTCGAAAAACTCTTCGATATCGCTGCTGACCTCTGCGGCCAATCGCGTGTTCGATTCATACATGCAGAGCATCACGCCCGACAGTCGCAAGTCGCTATTGAGGCGTCGCGAGACCACTTCGATCGTTCGCAGCAGCTTGCTCAAACCATGCAGTGCCAAAAAGTGCGGCTGCAACGGCAAGAAGACTTCGCCCACTGCCACCAAAGCGTTCACGGTCAGAACGCCGAGGCTGGGAGGGCAATCCAGAACGATATAGTCAAACGATTCGGTGTCGTCGTCCATCCTGTCACGCAAGATCATTTCGCGTCCGACTTCGCCGGCAAGTTCCAGCTCGGCCGCCGCCAAGTCCAAGTTGGCGGGGACAACCGAAAGATTATCGGTAACGCTTCGACGTGCTTGAGCCAACGACGCTTCGCCGCAAAGCACTTCATACATGCTGGGTTCGTCGTCGACGGCGGTGATGCCGAGGTGCAGCGACGCGTGGGCCTGAGGATCCAGGTCCATCAGACAAACCCGACGACCCGTCGCAGCCAGTGCCGCCGCCAAATTGACTGATGTCGTCGTCTTGCCAACGCCACCTTTTTGATTGATCACGGCAATGGATCGCATGTTCATTCCTTTTTCAGTCGCGTACGGTCTTCGGAAGCAACGAGGCTTGGTATAACAGTGGGCAAAATCGCGTGGAGCGTTTCCCGACGCGTGAAACTTGTTTGCGGCAGCTAACTAGGCAGCTGCTGTTTGACGCAGTTGGCTGTAGGCCAGCAGCACGCCGTACAAGTCCGCGTCGATGCGAACGGTGTCGTCGGCAAAGTCACGCAGCCAAGCCCGATCGTTTCGGACTGCATCCATCAATAGCGGAACCATCTTGCCCAGCGGAATGGCAACCGTCTTTGCGTCCGCCGATCCAGTGATCCGGTCAAGCTCTCGCTCGCGTCGATCGGAGGAATCGTTGGCCTGAAATAGTCGCAGGGATGGTTTCGACATCGGGGGGCGGCTCGTCAAAGTCGGAAGCATGGAAGGTGAGAGAGAGTCTGCTCGAAGTTCAAGCGTCACAAGATGTATCGACTTTGCCGATTGGGTAGGTTGAATCAAAAGTCAAACTTTTGCTCAAGATTTCGTAGATCGGTTTCACGCTTCGTTTTAAGCGAGTCGATCGGTGTTGGATGCGGGCGACCGGCAATGAACAACTGATCGACCTGCGAGACTGCCTTTTACCGAGACGACGGATCTGTCGCGAGCCCGTTATTGGGGTTGATTCTTGCCGCTGTTTCCCTTCACCCAGGTTCTTCGTTGGGTCGAGGTTCGGCACGTCGGGCTTTCGTTGCTTCCTCGGATGACTATCATCGTGGCCATGGAAGACGACTACGACGACTACGATTCAGATGACACCGGCGAAGACTTCGACTACGACAATTTCGTCGAAGATGAGTTCGGCGACGGTCTCACCAACACAGAAACGAAACCGCTCTGGCGATTCGTGTCGGTCGTCATGTTGTGCTTGTTGTTGGCAGCCGCGTTCCTTCAAGTCTTGGCAATGTTTTGAATCACCGTGATGCGCGCCTCGACAATCTGGCAACGATGGGCGAAGTCGAATCGGCGGGAGTGGCTGCGATCGAACGATTGCTCGTCCAGGGAAGGCTCGCATCCGCTTGGTATGCAAACGAGACTCGTTCGACCAACTCGGTCGCGTTGGAATATTCTCGCAATAATCCGTCAGCGCAAGCAAAGACGCCAATGCTATTTCTGGCCGATCGTCAGGTCGCAGGACGCGGACGTCATGGCCGAACTTGGCAGAGCGACGAACACGCTTTGACTCTGTCGTTGATGATCGATTGGGAGTTTGGCGATGATGCCGTGTCCCGTTTGCTGTCCGTGGCGGTCGGGACCGCGATCGCATCGGTTTTGGAATTCGAATTTGCGCCCCTGCGCTCAATGTTGAAATGGCCCAATGACGTATGGTTGGGTGGCGGGAAGGTGGCCGGAATCCTGATCGAGTCTGCTTCGAACTTTCAACAGGTTGTCGTCGGCATCGGCTTGAATGTTTCCAGCGCACCGGAGTTGCCAAAGGACGCCGGGATCGTCGCAGCGACATCGGTGGCAGCTTCGGTCGGGCGTCCAATGGATCGATACGGATTGTTAGAACCGCTCGTGGCTGGTGTGCTTGAAACCGTTGACGAACTTCGCACGGGAAAGGCTTCTGATATCGTGGGCGAGTTTCGATCGCGATGCGTTTTGACGGGGCAATTGATCACGTTCGATGATGGCGGCACTCGGATGGGTGGTCGTTGCGTCGGGATTCGTCATGATGGCGGCCTTCTGGTGGAAACGGCCGGTGTCGTGCGGACGATCTTTTCGGGGGAAGCCAATCGGGTGAAGATTGCTCGTTAGACTGTTAAGCCGCCATTCGGGGAAGTGTTCTTTCGGCCTTGTGAGCGATGACTTTTTGGCGATGCTCTTCGGCTTTGATGTGTACTTTCAAATTTGTCTCTTACCGAGTTAACCATGAACGAACGATCTCGCCCGGTGGCTCTTGTGACCGGCGGTGGAACCGGCGTCGGACGTGCGTGCGTTTTGCAGTTTGCAAGACGAGGCTTTGACGTCATCGTCAATTATTCGCGAAGCAGCACCGACGCCGAATCAACGGCGCGCGAGGCCGAGTCGCTTGGCGCAACGGCGATTGCAATGGCGTGTGACGTGTCGGACGATACGGCGGTCCGCACCATGATCGCGGCCATTGAATCGCAATTCGGACGATTGGATGCGTTGGTCAATAACGCGGCGATGACAAATTTTGTCCCCCACGAACAGCTGGACGCTCTGACCGAGCCGATGTGGGATCGCATGTTGGCGGTCAATTTGAAGGGGCCATTTTTCGTGACGCGGGCGGCTGCCGATCTGCTGCGTGCGGGCGACGGGGGCTCGGTCGTGAACGTTAGCTCGGTGGCCGCGTTCACCGGACAGGGTTCGTCGATCGGCTACTGTGCGTCCAAAGCAGGGCTGAACACCATGACAAAGTCGTTGGCACGCGCCATGGCGCCGCAGGTGCGGGTTAATGCCGTTTGCCCGGGGCCGATCGATAGTCGCTGGATTCGCGATGGAAACCCCGACTGGGACTTGGATTCGATGGTCGCGAATTATCCGCTGCCGCGGCCGTCTCAACCCGACGACATTGCCGACGCAGTCCTCTTCTTTGCGGTGGACGCGAAAATGGCGACTGGACAGATTCTAAGTGTCGACGGGGGCCAAACGCTTTAAATCGGATTTGCGTGTTTCGTGAATTCGATCAGCCGGTGCGCATTTTTCGGAACCTGTCCCGACCGGATTGGTTTAATCTTGGGTGATGTAAGAGCCGGCAGCCGAGTTTGATGTGAAAATTGACAACGCTTGCTATCGCGACGCCTCGGCGTGCGGCTAAAATTATCGAACGGGTCCGTCGGTGGACCCATCCCAGTGACCTTTCACGATGAGAACAAAGATGAAGTTTAAGATGCTCGGTGTAATGATTTTGGCGGCCGTTCTAGTCGTTCCCGCTAGTGCAGACGAAGCCGATGGCGCGAAGAAAAAAGGCAAGGGAGCTCGTGGCGCCTCGGCGTCAGGCCAGATCCTGAAGCAACTCGAGTCGGTTTCGCTGACGGACGAACAGACAACGAAAATCAAGGAGCTTGGCAAAGCTGCCGACGCGGCGATGAAGACGATTCGTGAAGAGTCGGGTCTTACGGCCGAGTTGATGAAGAAGCGAGCGGACGCACAGAAAGAACTGAAGGATTCGGGTAAGAAGGGCAAAGAAATGGCAGCAGCCGTCAACGAAGCGGCCGGCCTGAGCGAAGCTCAAAGTGCGGCGTTTGGAAAACTAAATGATGCCCGTATGAAATTCCAAAAGGAAGTGGTCGGCCTGCTAACCGACGATCAAAAAGCAAGTCTGCCGCAACAACTGATGCGTGCCGGAAAAGAAGGCAAGAAAAAGAAGAAAGACGCAGCTTAGTCTTCACGGCGCCATACGGCGCTGACCATCCGCTAACATGAATGACGCGTACTCGTTGAGTGCGCGTCATTTTTTTTAGTCATTTTCGTCATTGGTTTTTGGGGTCGATCATGGTGAAGCATGCCGGTGCTGTGAGTTCGATCGAAAATTTGGATCCTCACGATGGCAATTACGCGATCGATGTGATCAACCATATTCTGGAATTGGCGGTATCACAGAACGCATCTGATATCCACCTCCAGCCACGTACCCAGGGCTTGGATGTTTTGCTGCGGATCGATGGAGTCCTATCGGTTCAACGTTCGATTCCTGGCGGCGGTGAGAGTGACCCGGTCAATCGATTGATGGTGATGGCCGGCTTGCCGACCTATCGAAGCGGCCAACCGATGGAAGGTCGATTGCGTTTGGAGGATGGGAAGGGGCCGCTTTCCAACGTGTCTTTCCGGTTGGGAATCTATCCTACCATCCACGGGCCGCGTGCGGTGATTCGGTTGCTTCGCAAAAGTGACGCTCACGATTCCATCGCCACCTTGGGTCTACCAGGCGACGTCACCGAAACGTTAGAGCAGCTCAGTCGTCAAACGGATGGGGCGGTTTTGATGTCAGGTCCCGCCGGCAGCGGAAAGACAACAACACTTTATGCGATGCTGCGAAACATCGCAGACGGCGTGCCGCGACGCAGTGTGGTTACCATCGAGGACCCCGTCGAATCTGTGATCCCTCGAATCAGCCAGAGCGAACTGGATCCCACGGGTGGAATGACGCTCGCATCGGCACTTCGGAGCGCGGTCCGACAGGATAGCGAGGTACTACTGGTCAGCGAAATCCGCGACCCTGAAACGGCAGAGGCCGCTTTCCAGGCCTCGTTGACGGGGCACCTCGTTTTTTCGTCGCTGCATGGAACGGATGTCGCGGCCTCATTGAGGCGATTGGTTCAGTTCGGCGTTCCCGACTTTGTCATACGCAGCGGCCTGCGAGCCATCGTGACTCAGCGGCTACTTCGTCGTTTGTGTGCCGATTGCTGCGCGAGTGGAAAGAGTGCGGTTGATCTTTGCCCCGCTTGCATGGGCACGGGGTACAACGGCCGAATTGCAATCGCCAGTTGTGTGCGGTTCGATGGCAGCGACCCGGTGGGCGACGCGGTTTCGGATGCTTTATCAGCAGGCCAAAGCACCGATCAAATGCGTCGTGTCGCTCGAGAAGCCGGTGGAACCGATCTGCATCGGCGGGCCGAGTTACTCGTGGAATCGGGACTAACCGACGCCGCCGAAGCTTATCGTGTGCTCGGTGCCGCAACGTCGGTCTGATGGCGACTTGTTCGCTCGATTCGCGACTTAAAGATTGACCAACAGATCAAGCATTTCACTGGCGGTCGAGATCACCCGCGATGAAGCTTGGAACGCGCGTTGGTAGCTGACCATCTTGATCGATTCTTCGTCAATGTTAACGCCGGTGATCGCCAAGTGTTGGCTTTGCAAAGTTGCATAGAAGTTTCTAAGTCCTTCGGTGGAACTCTGCTGCAAGCCAATTTTCTGGCCCAGACTTGAAACTGATCTTTCGTACGTCTGGCGAACGGATCGACCACCCAAGTTGTCTTGTGGTTTGTCGACGATACCGATCAGGTCGGTCAACGCGTCGGTATCTTCGCCGATGCCACTCTTGCTGATGGACAGTAGATCGGGGTTGTCTTTCAACGTCTGATTCACCGCGATATCGACGCCGCTCCGCCCGGTAAAGAACGTGTTGATTCCGGCGGCGGCCAAGAATCCGCTGGTGTCTTCGCCAAACGTGAATTTCGCAGTCGGCGAGTCAGACAGAATCTCGAGACGACCCTCACGTGTGACGTTCGCGGTCAGACCATCGATGGCATTGATGTCCGCAACGATCGAGCTGACGGTCGAGTCGGTGACTTGTCCAAGCATACGGACATTGATTCGATGGTCGCTAATCGGTTCGCCTTGCTCGTCAATGATTGTCAAGTCGAAGGTGCCGTTGCGCGGCTGGAACGACAGTTGCGCATCGTCAAGCGGTACACCCGTATTGGCGACGACGGTCGACAGCAGTTGGTCGAACCCGTCGCGACCTTGCCCTTGAGAGTGAACTTCGTTGGCGCTTCGAATGAGCGATGAAGCCATGTCATCGATGCTGGCAACATAGTCACCGAACACTCCATCGAGCACTTCATTGGTTGCCCCAAGAATTCCCCGGGTCGCCTGTAGTGGCGAGTCTGTTTCCGAAATCCGAATCTCGTTACGACCCTTGGACAGGCTGTACGCCGATTCGACTTCGCGGCGAATGCCATTGCTGACCAAGTAGTCTCCGCCGACAAAGACCGCGACCGTGCCGCTTTCCTGTTCCTGGATGTTCACGTTGACGTACTGGGAAAGGTCTTCGAGGTCGCGATAGCGTTGATCTCTCAAGCCCGTCGCATCGCTGTGTAGGACTCCACCACCCTCGATCGTCGCGATCTCTAGGTTCAGTTTGGCAATGCGCTCGGTCAGTCGGTTGATATCGTTGGCCATCTGGTCGAGATCGCCGTTCCAAAGTTCGCGGCGAGCAATGGCCTGTTCGCGGCTGTTCTGGATGTTGTTCGCAAGCGTATCGGCTTGCAGGATGACGAAGCTGCGTAGCGAAGAGTCGTTGGGTTGAGCCGACAATTCTTGAAGCGCGTTGTTAAACAACGAGAACTGTTGATTGAGTCCTTCGTTGTTCAAATCGTTCGTCAATTCTTCGAGCTGTCCGTACGCTTTGTCCAGCGCTTCGGACCCCGCCAAGTCGGTCTTGGCGTTGAACATGCGTTCGGCAAGTTGTTGGTCGATGACCTGGACGATCCCGGTCGGGCGGACACCCGTGCCTTTGATCAGACCTCCTTCGCGAACCGCAACGGAGGATGCTTGTTCAAGGTTCTGTCGGATGTAGCCTGGCGTATTCGCGTTGGCGATGTTGTTGCCAACGACCTGCAAACCGATCTGGGCTGCGTTGAGTGCACCGGCGGATTGCTGAATCGTACCGAACAAACTCATGGCAATTTTTCCCCGACATCATGGCCCGTGGACGCCGTCGTTGCCCTTCAAGGGATATCTATACCGGCGTACCATCGGAAAATATCGGTCGAATGCGACTGCCCAATCCACAAAATCCATCTGATCGGAAAGTTTCACGGCGAGAAAATCGCCAGGAGCTATCACCCTAAAAAATGAAGGACAGTCGCCCGCGTTTGGCGACTGTCCTTCCGAGATCGAATCCGATCTTTTCAGCAGAGAACCGTTACATCAGATCGATGAAGGCAGCGTCGAGTGCTGATAGAGCGTCGTTGCCGTCGCTAGGCTGATGTCCGTCAGCGATCAAGTCGATGACATCGTCAGCGAAGCTGGAGTCGACCGTCGAAACATCCACGATCTTAGCTTCCGCGGACGACGACCATTCGGTGAACTCGTCAGCGATCGATTGATCAAACGCTTCCGACGCCGGGTCGGCGTTGGACTTCAGAACATCGATTCCAACGACTGATTGCGTTACCACGTCCGAAACCAATTCGGCACCGACGCGGTTGTTGATGCGGCTCAAGTGGTTGATCACTCGAAGCGCGTCAAGTGACGTGATCGTTTGATCGCCGGAGACGTCGAAGTAGTTCGGTCCACGATCACTTTCGGTGACCGGGACTCGTCCATCACCGTCGCTGTCACGCGACAATCGGTTGATGATCAGCAACGCGTCAATAGCGGTGACGAAACCGTCGTCGTTGACGTCGCTGAACTCGTCGGGGTTCTGCAAGCGACTGGCCACCACTTGAACGCTAACGGTCGCAATATTGCTTGGCCGCCCATCGTTGTCCCGGACTTGATACGTGAACGTATCCCGTCCAACGAACCCTGGAGCAGGCAAGTATTGGATCGTTCCGTCGGCAAGTGGCACCGCTTCGCCGCGGCGAGCTTGCGTAACGATAGTGACGCTGGCCAGATCGACTGTTCCGTCTGGATCCGAGTCGTTCGCGGTAACGTTGATGATGGTTGCTTCACCGAGGAACGTTCCACCAACATCGTCGCGAGCAATCGGGCTGGCGTTGGAAGAAATCGTTACGGTCGACACATCGCTTCGCAGTCCCAAGTTGTCAGCGACGGTGTACTGGAAGATGTCTTCTTCCCCGAAGCTCGAGAACGGCGTGTAAATCAACGACCCGTCGGGTTGAATCGCCAGCGAACCGAATGCCGGTTGCAGCGTGATTTGCAGCGAATTGACGTCGATGGTTCCATCGATGTCGTTGTCGTTGTCGAGCACGCGAATGATCGTCGGACCATCCGGATTCAGTGTTGGCGAGTCAGCGACGAGCGTTGGAGCGTCATTGATTCCGGTGACGTTGATTGCCACCGTTACCAAGTTGCTGTTCAGTCCTGCCGCATCGACCAACGAGTAGGCAAAGGAATCGACTAGCGAACCACCAGCCGGTAACGATTGCAAGGTGGTGGCGTCGGTGGGATCGTAGGTGATCACGCCGGTCGTCGAATTATACGTCACCTTGGCGCCGCTGACCGAAAGCGAGTTCGCCGGCAAGACCAACTGCACCGTTTCCGACGGATTGGTTAGCAAGTCGGGGTCGACATCGTTGGCAAGCAGTTCCGCGGTCGTGATCGTAAACGCGGTGTCTTCGTCGCCGCTGAACACGTCCGAGACGGCACGTGGGGCGTCGTTGACTTCCGTGATCACGATGTTGAATTGAACCGTTGCTGCCTCGGCACCTGCGGAATCGCGTCCCGTGACGCGGATCGGAATGGGGCCTAAGTTGACGCTGTTCGCATTCGGTGCGGGGGTGAACCGAAGTTGACCATCGGCATTGATCGATGGGACTTCCGTGAACAACGCCGCAAACTCAGGGCTTAGCGGTTCGATTTGGAACGATACCGTTTGGGCAGATTCGTCGCCGGGTCCGGGGCTGATGTTCGACACCTGCAGGGTGCTGAACGGACCGCTATCTTCGGGACGTGTGATCGTCCCATTGACCAACGAGAATGTCGGCGGATCATTGACCGCATTGACATTGATCGAGAACGTTCGCGGCGGGCTGCTGAGGAACACGTCGCCAATGCCAGGGTCACTGGGACCGTTGTCCTGCAAGACGACTTCAAAGAACGCAATGCCGTTGGCGTCGGGTTGGGTTTGGTACTGCAGATCCCAGGATCCGGTGGTTTCATTGAACACCGCACGAGGCGCGGTCTCGAACAAATCGAGATTCGGCGAGGTCTGGGTAAAGACAAACTGCAAACCTTGGGCAGGAGTGCCGCGGAATCCGTCCGTTTCATCCGTTGCGGTTGCCGGACCGGCCAAAACATTGGTCGCCCAGTTCGCGAACGTGATCGGACCCTGGTCTTCGTCGCTAACCACATTTCCGGCTCCGCTGAACTGCGGTGCATCGTTGACAGGTAAGACTTCGAACGTGACCGTATTCGATGCGATCCGCGGATCGTTTTGGACGACACCGGTAGAATCAACCGTGACGCCGTCGTCGACGACCGTGTAGATGAACGAATCGGTGCCGACAAAGTTGGCTCGCGGACGATATAGCAAGCTTGTCACACCGTTGGTCGTGACCAACTGCAACGAACCGCCTTGGGCGCTCTGTGTTGGCACAGGCGACCCGAGTGAAACGGATTGGTTCCCACCGGGACGTGGTGCAATGTTGGCCGATTCGTTGGTTGCACCCACGTTAGGTCCAGGGAAGTACACATCCAGCAATCCACGCGAGGTGTTGTCACCTTCGACGAGGATCTCGAACAATCCATCTTCCAGAATCGAGAACGACAATGGTGCAGCATTCGGGTCGACAATCGGAGGATCGTTGACTGGATTGACGTTGATCGTCATGGTCACCGGAATCGAAGAGATCAAGTCACCACGCGTCGTGTTATTCGACAGTGTGCCATCGCGATTCTGGTCGCTGAGTACGACCTCGAAACGGAATACGCCAAACACGTTCGGTGCGGACCGGAACGTCAGCAAGCCCGTTTGTTCATCGATCGTCGGATAGTCGCTGAAGAAGTCAGCCGACTCTTCGAGCGGGAAGTCCAACGAAGTGACAGTGAACTCGACCACTTGTCCTGTGTTCACGTCGACTTCGTCGAAGGCGGTTGTCGCTGGACCGGCACTGATGTTCACCGCGTAATTATCGAACCGGATCAATTGAGTGTCTTCTTGAACAGAAATGTTCAACGTTGCCGCATCAAATTCAGGTCGATCGTTGACAGGCGTCAAGAACAATTCAACTCGGTTACTTGCCGTCAATCGGTCAGGGACCAATCCGGCTGCGGCCAGGTCGAACGTTTCGCCGCCCGCAGGGTTGTCGTCACGCACCAAATAGGTGAACGAGTCGACGCCTGCGAAAGACGAGTTAAAGTCGGTTGGCGGACGATAATTCAATCCAGTCAACACTCCTGCATTGTCGAATACGGGAGTCAACGTGCCGCCGCGATCGGTTGTGCGGAGTAGGCCACCCGCTGACGATGCCGTTCCAGCGCTTAGGAACTCGAGCAACTGTGATCCCCCTTCAAACGCGCCCGCTTCATTGGCAGGTCCAACGTTGAAGACGTCCAGCAGACCGACCCGGCTGTAGCCGACCAAGTTTTCGCGGCGAAGAGGAATGAAGTAGTCTTCGACAACACCGTTGGCTTGCGTGTTGTCTTCACGCAGCGTGTAGCGGATCGTTGCATCATCGATTTGGCCATCGCCGTTGCTGTCGCCGGCGGCGACGGTGTAGGCATCATCCGCATCCCGAACGTCCGATCGCGGATCGAGTGTGTCGCTAAATCGAGGCGCGTCGTTGACCGGTCGTACGTTGACCGTGAATGTTGCCAATGCTTGACGCGAAACGAAACCCGTCGTTCCGGTTTCGACGTCCGATGCCTGGACGACAAAGGTCGCCGAGCCAATGGCATCAGGAGCCGGGAAGACCGTAAGGATTCCATCAGGCGTCAATTCAGGCAGTCGTGTGAATAGACCCACGGGTACTGTGGTCGGTCCATTCAATGATGCTGGGAAAGTGAACTCAACGGTTTGACGGTTGATTTCGTCCGTTGCGCTAGCGGGACCGGGTAGCACGTTCAGTGCAAAGCCGGGAACCGTTGTTCCGACGCTGTCATCGCGTTCGAGAATATTGATCGACGATGACGAAAGTGTGAACGTCGGCGCGTCATTGGCTTGATTCACGGTAATCGTTACGACCGCCGGATTGGCATCCGAACGTTCGGCTGGCAAGTTGAACTGAGCGTTGCTTTGCGGATCCGTGGTTAGTCCGTCGTCGGCAATCACATACGAGAACGTATCGGTCGCATTGAACGGCGTCCGTGCGTTGTAATCGGCCGTCGTCGTCAGACGTCCAACGGTAAAGATTCCGTCGACGAAATCAAACTCGAACGTCCCACCATTGTCGCTAGCCAGTGTCAGCGTTTCGGTGCCCGTCCCGGTTAGGGAGGCCGCGTCGACCGTTCCTGCGGTTGTTGTGAAAGCGACGACGCGAAGGCCAGCCGTTTGCTCGGATTCGTTGAACGGCGCTGCCAGCGTTGGTGCAAAGACACCCGGCGTTGCTGGTGTTTCGCCAGCCGATCCCAGGATCAACTGGTCACGCGTAAACGTCAACGCCGGTCCCGTACCCGGATCGCTGGACTCGGTGAAGGACAGAGCCCGATCAAACGCGACGGGAGCGTCATTGACCGGCTGAACCGAAACCGTAACGGTTCCATTGACCGAAGTCAGCGGTACCAATGCCCGAGTTCCGGTCGAAGATTCATTGATGCCTTCATCCTGTGCCGAGTAGGTGAAGATCACATCGCCAAAGATGTTCGTAGCGGGCGTAAAGATGATCTGCCCACCGATCAATTCAACGGTGCCTTGTGCACCGTCAAGCATAGCTACCGACGTCACGCTCAAGCCGGTGTCGTTCAGGCTTCCCGGCGCACTTTCGTCGGCTGCGGAAGTCGGTCCTCTTGAATCGTTGCGAAGCAAGAAGGCCGGGTCGATCGTCAACGGTTGATCTTCGGTCGGAGTTTCACCTCCGAATGTTTCCCAATCCGTCAAAACGTTCGCCGCATTTGGTCCCAACGGCCCAACGGAAATGATATCGGCAACCAGTTCAGGTGGATCGTTTTGAGGCGCCACATCGATGGTTGCTGTCGCAGGAAGCGAATCAGCTTGTGTTCCGTAGTCGAACCGATTGTTCGTCAGATCAATGGACACACCGTTGTCGCGGATCACATAGGTGAACTCGTCGGTCAGTGCGGGCGTTGCCGGTGGCGGGTTGTCGCGATTGAGGTCTTGGCCGGACAAGTAACGCAGTTCGATCAGCGAACCATTCGCATCGAACAACGCGATGGCTGATCCACGCGAGGTTGCAAACGGCTTGGCCGCCGAAATCACGCCATACGAAAGCACGAGTTGATTGGGATTGGTTGTTCCATCGACGATTGTCGCCAAAGTGCCTGTATCGTCTGAGAGGAACTGGTCGTTGATTGCCTCGGCCAAGTTCGCGGCAGCCGATGCACGTGCGGCGGCCGACGATGGGTCGGCAAACGCGAGTAGCGGAACCGCGATGTTGCCGGCGGTTACAGCCGATCCCGCTGCGACGAACTCGTAGGTTCGCGATTGTCCCGCGATGTTGATGGTCAGCCTGTCGCCCGTCACGGGTGTCGTGCCGCCGGTGGTCCCGGTCGGTACGGAAAGCACGTCAATCGCTTGGCCGCCTGCGATTGGCGTTACGCTAATCACCGAAGCGTTGCTTGGCGTCGTCTGAACCACTTGGCCCGTGAACGAGACCGATACCGTATCCCCCGACGCAGCTGCCGATACCGCTGGTCCGGAAGCTGCGAATGCCAAACCGATTTGCGTTGCCAGGCGAGAAGCGATGGTCGCCGGAGTGTCCCCAGTTGCGATCGCGACAGCAACAGCACCGGCCGTTGCCGTGCCGCCCACGGGTACCAATTCAAACGTCGCCGACGTCCCGGCAAATGCCAAGCTAAAGATGTCTCCGTCCACTGCGTTGTTGACCCGGACGTTCACGCCCGAACCATTGGACGAGATCGCAATGTTTCCGGCTGCCGACGCAGTATTGGACGCAGTGATCGGCGTGCCGCCAGATCCTTGGACCGCAACAACGCGAAGCGACGAAACTTGATTCTGTTCGCTGAGGAACGGATCGGCAACACCGCCGGTTGCGGGCGGCACAACCGTTGCGTCGCCAACGGCATCGACCAGCAATTGGTCGGCCGTGATCGTCAACGGCAGATCTTCCAATGCAAGGAAGTCTTGATCGCTTCCACCGGGGGCATCATTCACCGGCGCGACGTTGATTGTCACCGTTGCGAACGAGTCCAAAGAAATGGTGGTCGCGTTTTCGTTCGGTTGCGTACTCAAACGATACGTGAATGTGTCCACGCCGTTGAAGTCGGGGTTGGGTTGATAGACAAAATGGCCCGTGTTCGAATCCAAGCTGACCAGCGTGCCGTTGGTGGGCAGGCTGCCGACGATGTATTGCGGCGGCAAGAACCTGTTGAGCGGCAACACGTCTCCGTCGCTTATTGACGGCAACATTTGAGCATGCGTATCCAGTAGCGCGTCTTCGTCGATCGAATACGTGTCGTCATCGGGCATCGGAAGATCGACCGAGATGACTTGGACGCTGTAATCTTCGACTTCGCCACCGATGGCTACACCGGTTGGAAGAAGGTTGCCCGACTCGCTGATTCGAACTCGCATCCACGTGTTGCCAACGATCGCATCACTTGGCGTGAATACGGTCAGCGTGTTGAACGAGCCCACCAGCGGATCACCACTGACCGGCAAGTTCGCGACGACCTGTTCGTCCGCATCAAATACGCCACTTTGGTCGAAGTCAATCCAAGCGTGCAGCAACCCGGCGCCGAAGACTTTGACGTCCACGTTTGTACCCGCAGGATCTTTCGGATTCAAGAATCCGAGGACGTCCTGTGTTTGGACATTGGTCGGATCCGTTCCACGCTGGGTGAACACATTGTAGGTCGTCCCGTCGGCAATGAATTCACCCTGCAGGACGCCGTCTTCATCGTCGGTGGATGTGATGGTCAGCGAGTTATCCGAGTTCTTTGCGATCAACAAACCGTCGTCGGTTTGAGGGATCGCACCGCGGATGATCGTGACCAATCGCGTCATGATTTCCGAGAGACTTTCTGAATCGGTGAACGTCACTGGAATGTTCAAGTCGGTTGGGTTGGAATTCAGTTCCACCAATTCGAAAGTTTGAACGCGTCCGCCCACGTTGATGGCTAAAGTCTCGCCACCGATCGGCATCGAATCGATCGTCGCCAAAACGGTCTGAGGAATCGACAACGGATCGATCGTGAAGATCACCGGTTGACCGCCGGGAGCAGCCGTCGAGATCGAGATCGAAATCGGCGCATCGTCTTGACCGATCGGCTGCCCATTATCTTCACTGTCGATGAAGTCGCCCAAACGCGGCAGACCATTGGTGCCGATCGTATGACGAGCCCCATTATCGGAAACCAATGTTCCGTAACTTGTCGGCGCGTCACCGAAGTCGAAGACGACATCGGGCATGATGATCGTGAATCGCGTTTCGTCGTTCGTGCGTGTTTCGCTGACCGGGTTGCCAGCCAAGTCGGTGATCGCAGGCGTCAGCACACCCACGTTCGTTTCTGGACCACCCGCAATGGATCCCAGCAGAGAAGCACCACCGGAAATCAAGATCGTTCCACCACCGGCTTCGAACGTGGAAACGTTCAATGGCGACGCGGCGATCGCACTTTGCAAAGTCGCAGCGATTGAATTGCGGGGACTGGTGGGAAGGTAGTTCACGGCAATCGCGCCGCCACTGATTCCACCGGGGATCAAGCCAGCAGATCCGCCCGTGACAGACGTCGTGGTAGATGAAGTTGCCGCAGACGGTTCCCCAATGAGAATCGTCGCTCCAGCGGCAGTCGCTAGGAGATCACCGGGGAACGCCGCTGCGATGGCCACAGCGGACTTGGTTGCGATCGTGTTAATCAGATCCGTCGGAGCCAATAAGACCAATCGGTCAGCCGACACGAAATTCGGGTCGGTCGTATAGCGGAATGTTGTCGTCGCACCTTCGTGAGTGACCGTGAAAGTGTCACCGTCGATCGATGCGCCAGTTGAGGCTGGTGGAATCGTTAGCGATAGCTTGCTGGCGACGCCGGGCGCACCTTGCAACGTCAACGCGCTGGCCGTGGTGTCAACCAAATCGCCTGTTTGTCCACCCAATACGACGGTGCCGTCTTCGGTAGCCACTGCGCCACCGAGACCGAGGCCTTGTCCGCGAACAGCCGTAACGATCGCTTGAGCTACTTCGCTAGGAGTGCTCTGACGCGTCATTGGAATCGCCACATTCCCAGCCGCAGTCGAACCATCACTATCGAATTCGAAAGTGACCATCGCTGCCGCGGTCGTGTAGACAAATGTTTGGCCGTCAACAACACCACCTGTTTGACCCGACACGGTCAAACCTGGGCTTGCTGATGTCACCGCGTGACCGACTAATGTTCCCAACTGGATTGCATCGTTACCAACTGCAACGGGTGCCAAGTCAAGAAACTGCTGGACCGTTTGTCCGGCGGCGCCTGGTGCTGGTGACGCAAAGGAAGCCAGGATGGCATTGCGCACCTGGGTAAGGGTGCTAGCACTCGACAACTCGATTGGCACTCGACCACCCGTCGTCGAACCGACGAGATTGAATTCGAACGTTATCGAGTTCCCGTTGGGAGCGGTGACAACGAAAGTTTCGCGATCAGCAAACGCATTGTTGGCACCTTCAATCGTCAACAAAGTTGTTTGCGGAACGGCAACCGCGTAGCCACTCTCGTATTCAAACGTTACACGATTGCCCGCGTTGTCGGTCAGGGTGACTTGATCTCCGTCGGTGATTTCGTCGCCCGCTGGGGCCTGGTAAGCAATCCGTGTCTGGTTATTGAGCGTGATTTCATAGACCGCATCGGTTCGCCACAGTCCGGCGAGCGGTGTCAGTCGAATCAGCCGGCTGTTGTCGCTATACCCAAACGTGTAGTCAACGCCGGGAACCAATCGACGACCATTCTCGGTCAGCAGCACGGTTTGTGACGTGATCGTGCGACCATCGGGGCCCGAGCCAGACGGATCGGTCAATTGAATTTCGAAAAATTCAACGCTTCCTTCGGTCAACCGGACGAAGGATTCCGACGGGTCGATATCGCCGCCATCCACTTGTCCGCCGGCAGCCGAATTGAAGTCCAACGGAGAAACCAAAGTCGCAATCGGTCGCACCACATCGGAACGGTCGATCGCACCACGATCGATAAAGACGTTGGCACCGACGCCACCGGGTGTTGCTACGTTCGGGTCATCGACACGCGGAATGCCGTAGGCGTCGAACGACGGCGCAATGATCGGAGACGAAGAAATTCCGACGGGTTGCTTGACGGTGTTGTCGAAGTTCGATCGGTCGTTAAGCGATGCGAACGAACTATCGATGACGACAGAACCCTCTGCGGGAATGTAGATCCCTGCATCCGCATTTTGGAACAACGGTGTTCCCACAGGGATGATGAAGTTTGTTGCCGAAAGCGTGACGGTTGCGTTTGTTCCGTTGCCTTGCAGCGCGTTGCCGTTGACTTCCGTCGAAAGACTGTTGCCCGCGACATCCACACCGACGCCAAAGTTAGCGATGATATTGTTAAGCACCGTTGGTGATGCTCCGCCGGATACCGAGATGCCAGTTCCGGATCCATTGCCGACCACCGTATTGTTGACGATGCGTCCGAACGGCGTGGGAACCGGTGAATCTCCACTGCCAGCAACTTCACCAGAGAACTCAATCCCTGTACCGGAATCTGTGATGACGACGTTGTTCGTGATCACGGTTCCAGGCAGCAGTCGATCGCTGTTTTCGTTGCGAAGCAGTGTTGCCGAACCGGGACGACGATCAAGTGGCGTGCTGGTGAAGTTCGCATCATCATCGACACTCGGTTCGCCCGGATCGAAGGTGGCGCGGATACCGGTATTCGTGAAGTTACGGATAAAGTTCGACTCGATTATCAGTTGGCCTTGGTCGCGGAACGTGTTCGCGTCGCCGAAACCGAAGTGATAATCCACCATCAGAATGTCTTTCGACAAGAATCCGTTTGGTCGAATCGTCAATTGATAGTCACCGAAGCTATCGGTCCCAAAGAAGAACCCTGGTTCTGCGGCAACGCGAACGTAGTAGTATCCCGATGCCGGCGCGGTGAAACCAAGGATCGATAGTCCGTCGGTTGTTTCACCGGGCGCTCGCAGCGACGTCGCCGTCGGAACCAAAGTCGGAATCCCTGCGACGTCTGCGTAGATTTCAAGGAGTGGATCCACCAAAACTGTTCCCCGAGTCCATCCGATGGTGTCGAGATCGACGTCGATGGCATCTCCGGCTCGCAGATAGATTTTGACAATGTCGACATCATTCGACGGAACGTCGAGAATCAGCTCATTGCCATCGCCAGTGCCGACGTGGTCGCCGATCTTTCCAACGGCGACCAGCGTGTCCGTGTTTCCGTTGACATAATCGGTGACGGTTGCCCGCGCGAAAGTGTCGTAGAAAATTGAGTTGACCGCGGTTTGGGCATCATGGTCGACGGACGGAATTGTGCGCGCCGATTCGCGACCGTAGAACGTTTCCTCGTTGACCATGTCAACTTTGATGAATCGTCCAGCGCTCGGGTTGACCTGAATCGAGCTTCCAAATAGTTCGACGCGGTTGCCGGTCAATGCACCCAAATCACTGCTGTCGCCACCACCGGCGCGGATCCCAAGCACGTTGCGGGCGGCGGTACTGTTGATCGCGTCACGAACGTTCCGCGCCAAGACGTCCGATTCATCGGTGTCGGGGCTGAATGCCGTACCAACGCCAATCGGCGTGAACGGCACGGGAATACGGCCGGCGGTCACATTGTTGTTGCTGTCGAATTCGAACGTCAAACTAGCCGTGCCGTTGGACAACACGAAGGTGTCGCCGTCGACCACGGTCTCGGCGGACGGAACGATCAGCGTGACTCCATCGGTCAAGCGATCATTGGTGTCAAACGAGCGTCCAAGCCCAAATTGTTCGTTCAGTTGCAATCGAATCGGATCGTAGTCTTCGGGTACGCCGTAGTCGGACGATTTACGAACCTCCAGCGTGTATCCGCCAACAAGGATTTCGTTGGGGAACTCTGGGACTTGCTCATCGGTGAAGGTGAATGTTCGTTGTTCCGGCAAAACGCTGAAATTGCGATTGACCGGGGCGTTGTAGACCACTTCACCGCGTTCGGCGAAGCCGACCACGATGTCGTCGATGTAGACGCCTTCGACGTTGTTGTTCGATCCCGGTCGCGTATTGATTTGCGTATTCGAAACCGAAGTGCTTGCAGCCGCTCCGAATTCGTCACCTGGCAAGAACGTGCTGAACCCGAGCGCGGATGTGTTTGAAAAGAAGTTCTGGTTGTAAACGCGAATCCGGTTTGTGCCGTACTCGGGATAGTTCTGCAGCGTTGCGGTTGTGATTCCTGTTGTGACGTCGACGTTGCCGATACCGTTGGCTAGCGATTGACGTATTGAGTCACGGACTTGCTGCATCGTCATAGTGCTTGCGTAGAACACAGGCACATTGCCGTTGGGCAGATTCTGGATCGCCGTTGCACTTCCAAAACCGGCCGGTTCCAACAGGAACGTCTGAGCTTCGGATGCAATGACTTGGTTGCCGTTGGCGACGGCCAGAAGTGTCGGCGCCAGGGTCTGCAAACGCGTGGCGATTTTGGTCGCAAGATCAGCCGCCAAATCGGTCGGCGCGATGTTCAGATCGGTGGCCGCCAATTCGGGTCCGGTCGTCAAACGCAATGTCGTCGTGTTGCCATCTGGTCCGGTGAAGGAGACCAATTGGCCGTCAACGATGGTTGTCGGATCAGGCACGTTGACAGCCGCGCCACGAACGAATTCAAAGTTTGCAAAGTCGAACGTCGTGTTGCTGAACAACCCGAAGCCTGACCCTTCGACAATGTCCGTCCCCGGCGTCGCTTGGATTTCGGTCAGGTAACCGTTGTCAAAGAACTGACTTTGCATGCCGCCGGCGGTCGAGAAGTCAAATCGAAGCTGAACATTCTTGTGGCCGGCCAGTGGCGACAGATCCACACGCGCTTGACGCCAATCACCCGTATTCTCGAACGTCTCTTGAATCGGGATTCCACCGTTGAGAGCGAACAGGTCATATTCGTCGTCCGAAGGGACGTTGCTGAAACTGCGATACGTATCGTTGGTCGTCAACAAACGCCATTGTCCATCATCACCAGCGGCGAAGACGCGGAACGCATCGACTTGCTGGTTGTTGATGCCGTTGCTTGGCGGGTCGTAGTCCGGATCGTTTTCTGTTTCTAGGAAGTAGTTGAAGTACAGGGTTGGTTTATCACCAGAACTGTAGCCGTCCAGGCTGATGGGGCGGCTGACCACGCTGCCGTGAGCACCACCTGGGTTAAGCGTTCCGTTGCCGCCTTCGATCGTGTTGTTGTCGGCATTTCCGTCGATTTCGACGCCGAAGTACAAACTCGATCCACCCAACGTTCGGATGCGAGACTGGTCAGGTGCGACGAACAATCCGTGTCCATCGTCGGTTCCGCGGTCTGTGGTTTGGTGCCATAGGTTTTCTTCGCGGATGCTGAACGCAGCTCCCGTCGGTGCGACGCCAAGCGTGTTGCCGAACGCGTCTGCCATCGGAATCGAGGCGCGGCCATCCATCAGCACGTGCGCCGGCGCGACTCGGTTTGTCACCGGATCGATTTGCATCGTGTAGATCCATCCTTCGGCAGTGATGCCGAACATGACTTGCGCGAACGGTCCAAGGCCGAAGGTGTCGGCTCGTTCGGTGATTCGCGGCCCCATCGTCAAACTGCTGAATCGAACGAAACCGTTGAACGTCGACGTGAAGTCGTCGGGATCTGGCGTGACCAAACCGTGGTTCGTCGAATTGATGACTTCGGTGTACTGGTTATTTGGATCGCCATCAACATCTACGCTCCGTTGGTCGAACGGATTGAACGTGTAGACGTAACCTTGATCGCTAACGGCATACAACAGGCTGGTGCCTTGGACCGGATCGATCGCAATGCCCGTAATGCTGCCACCGTTTACCAAGTTTCCATCAGGATCTGTCGGCGAATCAATGAACTGGCCCGTGTCGACGATCCCCAATTCTCGTTTGTTGGATGCCGCACCCAAAGCGTCCGAGAAGGGCGCGTTTGGAAAGTTGCGATCCAGCATGGCGTTCGTGCTGCCTTGATTCGTCGCCGCACCACTGTTGGCGACGACGCTGTAAAGGATGTTGCGACGAAGGGCATCCGGAATCTCGCCCCGTCCGAAGTTGTCTCGGTCACCTAGGGCGAACGCTCGCTCTCCGTCGGGAATGTTGGGATTGTTACCTGGTACAGCCGACGTGTTGGTCGACGGCACAAAAGCCATCGCGTTGATCAGAAGTTGCGCGTTGTCATCGCCTTCGGTTCCGGTGCCTGCTTGGTTATTGCGGCGGAAGGTCAATCCATCGTCGCCGCTGTTATTCGCAGCGGCGTTCGCCGAACTGATGTTCAAGAAGTTGCCGCTGTTACCATTGGTTTGGTTGCCGGTTTGTGGACCAAGGCTGTATGAAAACAGCTCGCCGTCACGACGCATGGCCAAATCACCCACGGGCTGCCCGAACTGTCCGATCGTTCGTTCCAGCCGACCCGTGAACGGGTCAATCGTGACCAATGTTGATTGGTTGGTGCCCGTCAATCCTTGGTCGAGCGTCACGAACAGTCGGACGTCCTCCAGCTTGTACGGGACCAACGAAGTCTCGTCAAATACCGGTGCAAGTGACGGCAGTTCAGCAGCCGTTTTTAACGAAACGGTCTCTTGTCCGTTGAAGAACACGTTGCTTGACGAATTAACCCCCAGTGACGAGTCAAAGAAGTTTTCTTCCACCAATCGGCGACTTGAATCGATAGGCAGAATTCGTACATTCGAATCGACCGGATTGTTTTCAAACATCTGGTCGAGCGACGAAGGGATCATCTGCGCGCTGCTGACGACGACATAATACGTGCCGACTTGCAGTTCGACCGGACCGATGTACGCGTCCAGTGTACCGCCGGATCCGGCACTCAGGTTCGTCATGTCGTTGCCGTCCGTCGGGCGGCCTTGATCATCCGCAATGTTCGAATCGCGGCTGTGCAGTATCAAGCGACCGGCGCTGCTGTAGACCGCGATCGATGTGTTGGGTCGACCAAGTTGGTCGGCGTAGTCGATGTCGAACGTTGTCGAAACGAATCGGTTCTCGCCGATGATGTTCGGCTCTTGAACGTTCGAGAACAGGTCGACTCGGTAAACGTCAATATCTTGTTCGGACAGCAGTCCGAATTGTGGGTCGGATTGGAGCACCTGATTGCCCAACGTGCCGCTGACTCGCAGCGTCCCACGATCCGAGAACGAAAGGGCGCCAAGCGGATCACCGTTGGCGTTGGCGAATTGTGCGGAGCCTTCGGTTCCGTTGAACGCGGTACCGCCGTCGTTGACGTCAATGCCATTTTCGTTCAATTCTTCGGCGTGTTCGCCGGCGAGGGGTGAGTGCGACGGCGCCGCGGGAATATCGATCGCGTTGAAGGCGAACCGAATATCCGCCAATCGAATCGTGCTGCCTGCGATTTCGTCGGTTTCGCGCAGTCGAATCGACAATTGATACTGGCCCGACGACAACCCAGCCCCGACCAACGAAGACGTCGTCAATCGGGAAGCAAAGTCACCTGGACGTAAGTTGCTGCTGCGGACGCGAACGTAATAGACGTTGTCTGGATTTGCGCTGTTGCCCGGCAAAACAACTCGCATGCCGGCATCCATTGCATTGGGGGTTTCGACAATGTCGATACCCGTCTTGCGTAGCGGCAGAACACGGCCGGGCCCGATATTGTTGACCAAGCTGGTCGGAGTTACCGATTCAGTAATCGAGCTGTTGCTCAAGGCGAGAATGTTGCCGTTGATGTCGATCAATTCGACGACCGTGTCCAAACCAAAGTCGGTATCGTCGATGTCAATGAAGACTTCCGTTCCGCCGCTGGCTTTGAAACTGTAAACGTCGATATCACCGTTCTGGCTCAGTGAACCACGGACGTTGAAACCGAGTCGTCGGTTCTCATCCGATGATTTTTCATCTTGTGCTAGGGAACCAAGGATTTGCGCGTTGGTGGGGATGGCGTTGACCGCGGACAACGTGCTAACCGATCGCTCGGCTTCGCCAATGAAGGCTACGTTACGATCGTTTGCGCCCGGCTGAATGATGATTCCATACCAATCGCCCGCAGCGGCAAGCCCGAATGGCGAGGCAAGGAAACTGTCCTTCAACAGATAGTGCCGCACGCTCTTCTGAACGTCTCGTGCTCCTCCTGCGCCAGTGACTTCCACGTCCATCAGATAGTGGCCGGCGAACGGTTCGATCGACTCAGGAGCGGTTAGTTTGACGCCCCAGAAACCCGCCTGATTCGCGCCAACGGTCGCATTCAGAGTGGTTCCCGCATTGGGCAGGATGGGTTGAGTATTGACGGACTGGACGATCGTCCCGTCGGGAGCGATCAAATCCACTTGAACCGCATCGGCTCCACCCGGGAAATCGTCGAAGAAACCGCGCCAAGTGATTTGGTCACCGACGTCGAGATCATAGAAATACGTCGTGTCCGCAAACTTCGACGGAAGCGTATCGAAACGCTCGTCAAATCCAAGTTCGAGATTCGAGCCTGTTTCCGTGCCGGTGCCGGATGCAGAATTGAAGACGTCATTGGGTGACGTCCGGTTTTCGACGAAAAAGACCTGGCTCGCACCACTAAACACGGGACGGTAATGGGTCAGCGTGCCAATCAGTTCGTGAGTGAAGACGTGAACGCTGCCTGGCGCAACGTTGTTGATGGTTATGGTTCGCGTTTCGTTGTTGAGCGTTACGGGAGTGCCCCCGTTGAGCGAGATGATTCCCTGGTCTGAATCGTAAACGGTGACCGAGATCGATCCACTGTCATCGGCAACGATCGACCACTCGTCGATATTCGGCCCGCTATCGGTAAACTGATCGATCATCGGACCAAAAATTACGTCACCCGAAACGCAAGTGTTTTCGTTGAGAGTATCGGTCTGGGCGACACCATCAGGGGTGAAACCGGCGCCCACCGAACAGTCACTCGCGGACGTCATGACCACTGGGAAACCCGGTTGACCAAGCACCTGCACGGTGCCACCGATGCTGTCCGTTACATCCGTATTGACGTGTTCGGCATTGATGGATCCGCCTGCTTGAAACTTGACGACAAGGCTTTGGTTCGGATCGCTCTTCAGACGCAGTCCGCTGCGTTGATGGTGATTGTAGACATAGACGCTTTCTTCCACGACGTGAACGATATCTGCATCGTCCCAAACGCTTTCGGTCGTGAGCGATTCGTTGCGAATGAACAACCCGTTGACGGTGTTGTTGTCCAACTTGTTTGCGGCGATCAATGGACCTTGATTGTCCCCGTCGGTCACGAACACATCGACGGCGCCTGTTCCCCGTCCGCGGTCTCGTACCGACAAGTAATTCAGTGCATCCGGATTGATGCTGATCGCGGCACCATCATTATCAATGATCGTGTTGTCGACCAAAATCGGCTGCGCACCACGAACAAAAATGGTTGCCGCGCTGTTGAATCCAATGCCGTCACGAATTCCGTAGCCGTCGTTATCGCCGCTTGCGTTGTTCGCGAATGTCGAATGCGCGACTCGAACATCTGCCTGCAAAATCTCGATCGGATTGAACGATGACAACTCCCCGGACGTCGCGCTGTCACCACCACCGTAAGAGATCGTAGCGTAGTCAATCGACGCTGAGGATCCTTGTCGGAAGACCAATCCCGACCAGTCGCCCGGCGTTGGCGAGATTGAGTCTCCATCGTTCGTTGTATCGAACGTTCCACCGGCGCCGTATCGGTCATCCGTTCGGCTAGTGAAGACGACGGGTTTGCCGTCCACGCCTTCGGCATAGAAATCGGCACCAAAGGTCACTTCGATCCGTGCGCTTTCCAATTTGACGACCAATCCTGGGTCAACACTCAATCTCGCATTGGTCCGCGGCAACAATCGAATGTCATTGGTGGCTGCGATTGCCGCCGAAGACAACAATCCACCGCGAGTGACGCCCGTGTCCGTGTACGTTGTGCTGACGCGGTCCAGCGTAGTGACCAGTTCGTAGTCGCCGGATGGAGTCTGACGATACAAACGACGACCGCTGTACTCTGCGGGAGCCGTCGGAAGGCTGCCCAGCACGACGGCACCACTTGTGGTCACGTCGACGGATCGAGTCGGCAAGCTGGCAAGCGATTCGAATCCGTTTTGATTCACGAACGTGATGCGATAGTCGAGCGTGGTTCCGTCCACCAGCGTACCGACGCCTGTGCCCGCAGCGGGAACGATCGTCGAGCTGACAACATCGGGACGTTCTTCCAACAAGACGGGACCGCCCGGTTCACCCTGCAGCACCAAGACTTCGCTGAGTGTGTGAACGATGTCTGCGTCGTCGAACCGACCCGCAACTGTCATCGGTTCACGTTGTCCGGCAGCCGGTGTGACCACGCGAACGAACAAGCCGTTGATCGAGTTGTTGCTAAGGACGTTCCCGCGAATGAACGGGCCGACGCGATCGTAGTCACTGGTGAAAGTCGTGCCAAAGCGATCGAGAGACGCTTGTTGAAAGACCGGAGCAGCGAAGTTCGTTTCGGCGAACGAGTTCGGGTCGGCGCTCATGGCCGCGTCACGAGATTGGCTGATGCTGTTGTAAACCAGCGTTGGTCTTGCTTCCAACATTTGCAACGGCGTCACGACCGGGTCCGTCAATTGCACGCTGCCCCCGCCGTAGCGAATATCGGCGTGTGAGACGTAGTCAAGGAAGATGCCCTCGTTTTCCCAGACCTTGCGGCCCTCGGAATAATCGAAGTCATGCCGGAATTCGATACCAGCCCAGTCGCCAGGCGTTGGCGTCGTCGTCAGTAAGTTTGTATCAGCGCCCAGCAGAACTCCATCGCGGCTCTCTTCGCGATAGCTGGTGATATCTACGGTGCCGTCGATAATCGCGCCGTCCCTATCGACAAGGAATGGAGCTCCTAAGACTTGGAACGCCGCCAAGGATCGATCCTCGTCGACGGATTCGCTGCCAACACTGATCTTGGCACTACGCAGTTTCAGAATCGAACCGGCATCCACCATGACGGTGACACCTTTGGGAACTCGCAACGTTTCACCATCGGCCAGGATCGATCCGTTGCTGGCACGACCGATCTCGTACGCGCGGTTATCAGCGGTCGTATCAATGCGACCGTCTGTACCGCCGTCAGGCAGCAATCGAACGATATCTCCAGGACGCGACTGGCTCAGTGCATAAGCGATCGTTTGCAGTGGTGCATCGACGGTACCACGCGCCGTTGTGTTGGTGCCTACGGTTGGGCTGACGAACAGGGTTCTTGGTTCGCCAACCGCGGCAAGGTCCTTTGTCTTGGTTACGCGGAACCAGAAATTGAAGTCACCGCCCTGTTGGCCATCCGAATCGCCGTCCAAACGCGACTCGTTGGTGTCGACGATCGTATTGACCTGCGAGCTGACAAAGCTGATGCGCATGTCGTACCGCCCTTGGGATCGACCGCCACCGCCACTGCCTTCGATATTGGGGTTGTAGTCCTCATTGCCGGCTGCGGTGACGCCTAGAACATAGGTCGCTGCGGCGCCGCCCGAATTGGGCGCGACATCGATACCGATGAACGAGTCATTGCCGTAAAAATCAGCGTTTCTGGCAACCAAGTCGTACTTGCCTGTCGTCGCGTTGAGTTTCCAAAGTTGCAGGTCGGTATCCAGCAGGCTGGTGTCCTGCAGTCGCTGAGCAAACGATTCGATCGAAATGCGACCGGTCTTCTCGACCGTGAACTTGTACAAGTCAGCATCGCGAATTTCTGGTCGATGCAGCGCTTGACCGGGGATGATGTCGCTGGTGCTTAGAAAGTCGGGTTCAATGCTGAAGCCGTTTGCAGCCGTCGTGACGGGGAACAAAGTCGGATCATAAAGGCCAGGCAATGAACCGCTAGCGACACCGGGAACCTGTTCAAAGGTGTTGCCGATACCTAACAACGATCCGACACCGCGCAGCGCCTCGACGAACCAACTGGGGCGCGCATCGGGACTTAGGCCATAGCCGTCGTACCAGTTCTCACCGGCATCGAGAATCAAAACGCCGCGTGATGGATCTTCATCGTTGACGCGAAATTCTTGGAACGGTAGTCCAGGACCGGTGGATGCTGTTTCAACCAAAGCCCGCAAGTCACCCGTGACGATCTGTAAGCCCTGGTCTTCCGTTTCAATGAACTGAACGCCGAGGCTTTGTGAATACAGATCCAGGATTTCGCGTGTTCGTTGTTGTTGCGCCGGGGTGATCGCATTTTCCAGCGGCAATTGCGATGCGTCGGTGCCGTACAGGTTGGCGAAGTTGTAGAAGAAAACGTCCACACCATCGGTCGTGTCGGCGCGGCCGACGACTTGAGCGTCGCGGCGATCGTCACGAACGCCAGGCGAATCAATTCCAGGCCACTGAACGGTGTTGCCGACGGGAGCTTCGATTACCCCGCCGATCGTGACGCTGGCATCGCCAGCGGATCCGAACGAGATGCCAAGATCCCTAGCGGCCGAAAACGTGTCACCGACATCGGTCGTGATATCGGAAGTGTCCGGCGCTAAGGAAGTCGGCAAAGCTTGGGACGAACCAACGCGAAGTCGGAACGTGCCGTCACCGCTGGTGGTCAGAGTGCTTAGGTCGGCGCTGAACGTCAACGTCGCACGATTGAGAGCGGCTTCGAACGTTACGCTCGTCGGGTTGTGGACAACATCGTCACCTGTTTCGACGGTGTCGTCGGTGAAGAACAGATTGTAGAACGCCGGACGCACCACGGTTGGATCGCTTGGACTTCCCGTTGAAGTGACAACAGGCGTTGACGGATTTACCAGCGCATCGTTGTTAAAGTAAACGTGGATCGTGTTGCGAAGTTGGGTTCGCGGCGTGGTCGTGTAATCGATCGGTTGTGGCACAACGGCAACGACGCGCGGGCCCACCTCGATGTTCATCAAGATGTCCTGGCTGGGCGTAGCCGGGTTGATCGTTGATGTCGGTTGGAACAGATCGCCGTCGATGTTTCGCAGCGCTACCAATCCGTTCGCCGTATCGTCATAGCCGCTGATCGAGATGCGATACTGATCGTCCGGCAGATCGGACGCAAAACGAGCGATGACAATCCGCGAGCTATCGCCAAGACCGATGAATCCCGGTGTGACATCGACTTCGTTGCCTTCGGTGAATCCACCGTCGCCACCCGACGCCGTGAACTTAAACGCCGAAAGCGTGGCCGGGTTAATTTCTTGACCACCGTCGAACCGGAATGTGACTTCACGGGGTGCTTCGAATAGCGGATTGTTGCCCGCCAAATCGAATTGGGTACCCGAGTTCGTCGCAACCGAAATCAATCGGGGGCCAAACTCCGCGGCGAGCAATTCTCGCTTTTCGAGAGTCTCGTGGTGAAGGCTTCGCGATGAGGTATTTGAAGTCGATCGGCGGCGAAGTGTTCTTCGTTTGGTCATGGGTGACCTGGCCTTAAGGAGGGGCTATCTAGGGATAAATTTGGATAGAATTCTTGCGAGCTAACGTCGCGAGAATCCGGAATCATTTTCAAAGTTGTGTAAACAATCCATTGGTTTGCCCCATCCGTCAGGGCGAGTGCCGGGCGTCATTGCCGGGCAGTCGTTCGAACTTCGCGCGACGAACTCAATCCAGGTCGAGTCCATCCACGGTAAATTCGTCCCACATCGTCGCCAGTGCTTCGTCAACGCTTTCGGGTTGGCCGTCACTGTTGCGTTCGGATTGAACGGCTAGTACTGCTTCTTCCGTCTTTGCGGACGCGATCTCGAAGCCGGCGGCCAGCACTGCGTCATGCGGATCAGCTTCATCGAGGGGCGAATCATTGACGTCGAATTCAAACGTCGATGGTCCGGTCCACGCGATCGGTTGTCCCACCAGTCCGGCGGACGATGCCGATGCAACACTGGTCGTTACTGCCGCGGCCAAGGTGCCCGAATCGGCAATTGACTCTCCGCCAACCAACTCTCGCGACGAGTTGTTGATCCGGCTGAGTTGATTGATGACCTTGAGCGCGTCAGCGGCGGATACTCGACCGTCGCCGTTGGTGTCGTAATAGTCCGGCGGCGGGGCACCAATCGAGCTGACCGGGACGAAGCTGGCACCGTCAAGGCTTCGGCTTAGGTAGTTGATCACACGCAACGCGTCGATTGCCGAGATGACGCCGTCGGCGTTGACGTCTTCGGACAAGTCGGCGAGCGGGTTTTGGTATTGCGATTGGTTCAGGGTGAAGTTCACCGTGACCAAATTGCTGAATCGACCTGTCGAGTCTGCGACTCGGTAAGTGAACGAGTCAGCATCGCCGACGGTTCCATCCAGGCTTTCGTAGGTGAACGTGCCGTCGGTGTTCAATTGCAGGCTTCCACGCGTCGGTCCGACGACGTTGTTTATATCGATCGTGATCGCATCACCATCGGCGTCGACGTCGTTGCGAAGCAGTCCGGCTGATGGATTGACGATTTGCAATCGACCACCCACGGGAACGTTGTAACCGTCTGCGGTTGCGACCGGTGCATCCGGAACCGCAGCCACATTAAGCGTGAACGAGTCGCTGACGCGGAACGATCCATCGGTGGCCGAGATTTCGATTTCGACGCTGCCCGATTGATCGGGTTTGAGCGTGATTCGCAACTCGTTACCGACGGGAACGATCGAACTGACCAGCGGGTGAGCAGCGATTTGCGCGGTGGTCGGATTGATAATGTTACCGAGCCGAGCGACCGCATACGTGAGCGATTCGTCGGTATCTGGATCGGCAAACACACCACCCAGGTCCGCGATGACTACCTGATCCTCGACGCCGGCAAGCGGGTCGAGCGTCCCGATGACTCGGGGTGGATCGGGCGTGTTAACTACGTCGACCTTAATTTGCGGTGCAACCGAAGCGCCGCTGGTGTCGGTTGCCGTTACCGTTAGCGTTGCTTTGCCGAACGCAAACGGTGGGTATTCCAAGACCAACGTCGATCCCGTCAAGGTTGGCAGCACGATCAACGGGTTGCTGGACGTTACGGAGAATATCAGCGTGTCGCTTTCGGGATCACTGAACCAAGTCGTCAGATCATAGGTGACCGTTTCGGCTTGCGTCTTGCTTTCGTCGCGAGTGATCGACTCGGCGTTAATGTCTCCATTGATTCCGATGAACGCGGGACCGTTGTTGACACCGCCCACGTTGACCGAAACGACTCCGGTCGCGATCGCACCCAAGTTGTCGGCAACCGAATACTGGAAGATATCGACACCGCTGAACAATCGTGGCGGAACATATCGCAAGTTGTTGCCATCGAGAGTGATTGTTCCCCCGTCGGAACTGGTGATCGGGAACTGAGTCGTGACCAACGAAATCGTTTGGCCGGCGGCGACTTCGTCATCGGGACCGGGGCGATCGTTATCCAATACACCCGCTGTGGTACCGCTGAGCGTGATCGGGATCAACAACGCCACGTCTTCCTCGCCGACGTAGTTGTCCGGCGCGGTGCGAGGCGCGTCGTTGACGCTTTGGAAGGTGATGGTCACTGTTCCAAGTTTGGTCGCTACTTCGCTGGTTTGACCGGCACCCGGTACGTCCGCGACGGTGTAATTGAACGTGTCGGGCACCGAACCGTTGTAATCGACCGGTGGAGTGTAAACGACGCTCAGTCCGTCGCTAGCTTTCGAGAGTCGGCCGCCCAACGTGGTCAGGTTCACGCCGCGTGAACTCGAAACCGACTGGATGATCAGCGGTTGGCCAGTTTCGTTGGCGGGTCCGGAGGTGTAATTGTTCGCAATCAGACCTGGGCGAACGATTCCATCGACCGTCGTATCCGCGGCGGCGAACGTTTGAATTTCGTCTTCCAGGATCGATCGAGTCACGATCACGTTTGTCGATGTAGCGACCGGCGGATCATTGATCGGCGAAACGGTAATCGTGACCGAAATGGGTCGCGAATTGACTAGTTGTGAACTGGCGTCGAGCGGTTGGACGTCACTGACACGCGCCGAGAAATTGACCGTGCCGTTGAAGTTGGTTACCGGCGTGAACGTGAAGGTTCCGTCGCTGAACAGATTCAATTCACCGGCCGGGCTTCCGCTCGGTGTCAACAGTGTTCGGATTCCAACGTCTTCGCTGAAGATTGCGACATCGTTACCGTCGTTGTCCACCACGCCCGCCAACAAACCGTTGTCGTTCGCGGCAGTCGTCAGAACGCCGTTACCATCGAGTGCCTGAAGCGTGCGGTCTTCGTCGACGGTGAACGACCGATTGAAGTCCGAGATCGTTGGCGGCAGACCTGGCAGCAACGTCAACGCGTAATCTTCGACTTCACCCGAAAGTGCCAAGCCGGTTGGGGCCAAGCCGCCCTCACGCGATACTCGGAATCGAGCGTACGTGTTCGTTGGCGACGGTGGTACCGGCGCTGTTGAAGGAACCACGATACAGAACGTTCGCGTGCTTGCGGCGCCTGTGTCTGCAAAAATGTTCGACGCCGTGTCGGTCAGGTTGACCGGGCACAGTTCGGCTCGTCGAGCGTCGTTGGTCGCGTTGGAGACCATAGGGATCACTTGTTCCCCTGGATCATCCCAGTCACCGTCGGCATTGAAGTCGATCCAGGCTTCCAAGATTCCGGAACCGGTGACTTGGACTTCGATCGGAAGTGCGACGCCTCGGTTGAGGACTCCCAGCGGATTCGTGTCGCTGGTGAACGAGACACCGTCTTCGTCGTCGGCACTGACCACGACCGTGGCGCTGGTCGACCGAACGGATGCCGGACGCAACGGGCTGTCGTCGATGGCCGCCAAGATTGCGGCCGTGATCGAAGCGGGCGAAGTCGGATCGGCCGGCGTGATGGCGAAGTTGTCTTCGTCGAATCGGCCGTTGAGATCCAATTCTAACGTGGCCGTCGTTGTTCCCGTATCGATGGTGATCGTGTCGCCATCGCGAGTCGTCGGGTCAACCGAACCGGATTGCACAACGATTTGCAAATCACCGTTGACGATCGTGACGCCAAACAACGTACCGGTGCTAGAACCAAAGATTCGTGTGTCGTCCCCGTTCGCGGCCGCACTGGGCGAACCATCGGAATCGGCATCGATGAAGCTTCCCAAGAACAACTGGTTGTCCACAACGTGGCGCGGACCATTGTTGATATTCAACGTTGGGTATCGGCCAGCAACGCCAGCGACCGGATCCGGTGCGTCACCATAATCCAGGCCGACGGTCGGCATCAGAATCGTGAACTGCGTCGTTTGGTCGGCGCGGTTGGGTTCCAAGGGGTTGCCCGCCAAGTCGGCGATGGCCGGCAATGCGTAGTTGGAAATCGGGCCGACGAACGATACCCCACCGGAAACAAAGAATGTGTCACCGCCACGGTTTTCCGCCGACAAGGTGGTCACGGCGTTTTGACCGGGCGTGTTGACGCTGTTGATCGCATTGATCAAAGCCTGTTTCACTTCGCCGGCACTGAAGGCGGGCGAGATGCGTACGGGTGTTGCACCGCCGGGTACGCCGACCAAATTCAATGTCGGAGCCTGGGAAACGTCGATGACCGTTCCCGGTTGGTCGTTCAAGTTAACGCGACCGGTCGGATTGCCAGCCGTGTCGAGTTCGGCAACCGCACTGACTTGCAGTGTGCCCTTGTTGTTGTTGATCGCCGCCGCAAGGCTGACCGCGACATCGCCGACGGTGCTGCCCGGTTGGAAGGCGACTTGAACATTGCCAGCCTGAGTTCCACCGCCACCCACGGCAGCTTCGAATTCGAACGTGACTTGCGTGGTTCCTTGACGGATCGACAACGTTTCACCGTCACGGACGATGCCGCGTCGAACGGAAGCACCGCTCAGTCCGGGGATCACGATCGTCGGGTCGACTGGGTCGATAAAGCCGTTCAGGTTGACACGGTTCGATGCGATGCGGCCGAGCGAAACTTGACCCACACCATTGTTGACGGCCGTGATTCCAAGGCCGGCACCGTTGATCGCGGTGACCAACGTGTTGGCCACAATATCAACCGTGCTGAACGAATCGAAGTTGATGACGACGTCGGTAATCGCGTTGGCAGGGTTCGCGTCGACGTTGTTTTTGAATTCAAAGACGACATCGTTGCCGGCATCGTCTTGCAAGACCAAGACGCTTCCCGTCACGATGCCACCACCGCCGACCAATGGCAGGCTTAGCAGCAACGGACCAAACACTTCGACGGTCGAAGCCCCCGTTACCGAAGGCGAACCGCTGAGCTCTAGCGAGTTGCCGACCAGGCTGACGCCGAGACCTTCTTGACCACCGATGGTGACCAATCCGCCCGCGACGGGGTTGACGTCATCCAATGGCAAACCGGCAATGGGCGGCAACGCACGAATGGCATTGGCGATCCGACCGGCAAGTTCATCGGCCGTTGTCGTGCGATCGATGTTGACGGGCACGTTCGTGATCGCCGTCACGCCATCGTTGACGATGTTGCCATCGACATCGCGTTCATCGGTACGATTGATTTCTAGAATCGATGCCGCCGCACCGTCGGTCGGTGTGATCACGATCGTATCGCCATCGTTAGCCGTGCGGCTGATTCCGACCACGGCCAATTGACCGCCGGCGACTGATGCGGATCCGCGAACCGGCAGATTCAAGTACACCGACACGCCATCATTCTGGACGGACGTGTCCAATCCCAAAGTGGACGCATTGATTGCGTCGCGTGTCAGCGTCGCAATGACCGCAGCGTTCATGCCCGCGGTAACGGGAATGGCTACGGCGGTCGGGTTGGTCCGCACGTTGTTCGTATCGAATTCAAAGGTAACCGCTCGGTTGCCGTTGTTGATCGTGAACTGGTTTCCGTCTTGGATACCCAATGGGCTGACACCCGCGACGGGGACTCGCAGAGCCAACGTTCGGGCCGCTTGGTCCAACCCGCTGCTGTCGGTGCTAGCGGTCGTTCCCGGTTCACCACCGACGATCACGGTCTTACCAATCACGCGAACATCGACGTCAAGTTCGCCACCCTGCGTGACGGTTTGCGACACAATCGCATCGCGAATGTTTTGCGCGATGTCAGCCAAAAATGCCGTCAAGAGTGTCGGGTCGGTCGGCGTTTGTTCGGTTGGCAATGTGATCGGCACCGAACCAGGAAGCGTTACCGAATCGCTATTGAATTCGAAAACGATTACGGGATTCGTACCGTCGTTGATGCGGAAGATGTCACCGTCGCGAAGTCCACCGGCGTTTGTGCCGACGTCCGGAACGATCAACGTGATCGTTTCGGGAACAGTCAGTTCAAAACCGGACTCAAATTCGAATGCCAGCGTTCCGCCATTGGTGTCGGTGATTAGCAGTTGATCGCCATCACTGATCAGACTCGGATCCGATGCAACCAACACCGTTCGATCTTGGTTATTCAGCGAGATTCGGTACGAACGATCGTTTTGCCAAATGCCGGCCAGCGGTGTCAGCGTGATGACGTTTTGAGTCTCGTCATAGCTGAACGTGTAGTCGACGCCTTCGGTCAACAACTTTTCGTCTTCAAATACTGTGACGTTTGCACCCGATGGTCGCAGATCAGCGATCGAGGGAACGACAACGGTGTCATCGTCGATGCCAAGGCCGCTGAACGGATCGGACGAATCCCCGGTGTCCCGAAGTTGGATTCGGAATTCGCGATAGATTCCGCTGGCAAGGCGCAGGAACCCGGTCGACGGATCGATGTCGACGCCTTCGGCGTCGTTATCCAACGGCACGTTGATGATTGCCGCCGGTCCGACGAAGTCGGCCAGTTCGTTGGATCCACGATCCTTGAACACTTGGCTTCCCAAACCGCCGGGAGGTGCCACGTCGGGATTGTCCGCACGCAGAACGCCGTTGACGTCACGATCGGGAGCCAACACGTTGCTGACGGGCAAACCCACCGATCGTAACAGGCCTGCCAATCGATCACGTTCGGTGAGCGAATTGACCGAGCTGTCGATGACGACCGAGTTAGACGACGGCAAGAAGTTGCCACCCTCTGGATTGACGAACAATGGATCGTCGTTGCCAAGAGTGATGTTGAAGTCGTCGGTTCCGCCGTTGACGTTGCTGGGGCCGGGAGTGATCCCGATATTGCCGTTGTTGACGAACGGTTGCGTCATTTGTTGACGGAAAACATTGTTCGCCGTTTCAATGTGTTGGAACACATTGGCCGTCACAACCGAGATGGCTGGTTTCGGATGCACGTTGGGGTTGTTGTTGGTGACGTTAAAGAAACCGGTGAAAGTCGCGTACTCGTCGACGAAGCCTTGGTGCAGATTCGAGAAGACGTTGTTGACGACCGTACCGCTGCTGCCGCCGGTCAGGAGAATGCCCGTTTCGGGTAGCAGTTGATCGATGTTTAAACCCTCAGCCGGGTCCAGACGCAATCCGGCCGCCGCAGCTTCGGGACTGATCGTGATGTTCGCAGCCCGTTCGACCAAGACATACAATTCGGACACGCCCGATCCGAGCGTCGATGTTCCGGCGAAGCCGCCCGAACCGACTTGCGCCAGCGTACGGTTGTGACCGAACGAAGTATTAAAATCGCCGGTCAGTGGGAAGGTTCGCAAGCCCGTACTGTTGCCTTCGATACCGCCAAGCGAGGTTGCAAGCACGGCGCCCAAAGGTCCCGATGCACCGTCGGGCCCGTTAGCGAATTCGTCGTTCGGTAGCGGAGGGTTGGGCAGTCCAGCATTTCGTGCAAACGCATCGCCGCTGATCGCGTAAGCAATCGCTTGAACAACATCCGCAACACGGAACTCGTTGTTTCCTTGCAACGGAACGTTCACGATGATTTCGCCGCTCGGATCGGTGAACGTTCGACCGCCTTGTCCGTTGGTGAACTCGAACTGTTGGATGTTCGTCGTCGCCCCGTTTGCGCCAGGATTCTGAAGGTCATTGACTTGCGTCACCGAGAATCGAGTACCGTAAAAATCGGCGACCTGAATACCCGTATTGGCACCCGGGAATCGAGTGTTACTTCCGTTGTCGACCGACATCACGAAGGTACGCGGCGCGATGTTGCTGATCGCGATGTCGTAGTCGCCTGCGGGGCCGTTACCGACTGCGCGACCCGACGTGGAAAGCGCGTCGTAGGTGTCGTTTCCGTCCGAAGAAATACCGATGAAATATGTGCCGGTCAACAGCGCCCTGAAGTCAAGGTAAGCGTCCTCGGTTCGACCAATGGCCGAATCGAACGTCAGTGGGTCTGCGCTGGTTTCCAGGTAGTCCGGCGCTGAACCGCTGCGATTGATGGCGACTTCGGTGCCGCTGGAATCGAACAAGCGAATTGTGGTGTTTGGTCCGCCGGCGACCGTATCAATGTCAACGGTCAAGCGGTCGCCCACAACAAGATCAACGCGGTACATATCAACGTCCGCGGTCGCTGCCGAAACACTAACCGAATCACCGATGGTACCGGACTTCGTGAATGGTCCGCTGTGTCCCGAGCCGAGTCGTGTATCGACGGCTTGGAACAAAACATCGTTGGGTTCGGTCAACGGGTTGCCGCTGAATCGCGACGCTGTTCCGTCATTTCCGTAAATCGTGTTGTTGACGATTCGGGTGACCGGCTGTGGTGCATCGTGAACAGGTGCCAGATACGCAGTGAACGGATTCAAGAACGGGACCGGCGGCGGGTTGAAGCCTGCCGACGAGAACTGAATATTCGTTGCGCCTTCGATATAGACCGCCGAATCGGTTGCCAGGAAGAAGTTGTTGAAGAAACCGAAGTCGTCGAAGAACGACGAGTCCGTACCCAGCAACGAAGTTCCCAACGTGGCCTTCACCAATGGTTGCAAACCATTGGTGACCAAAATGCTGCTGTTAATAGCATCATAAATCGCGAGCATCACTTCTTGACGCGTGTGTGCAACGCTTCGACCATTGTACGGGCCACCATCGTGACGGATGTAAATCGGCACGTGACCGTCATTGAATCCGTTGCCACCGATGGCGCCGCTTCCGCCGTCGGTCGTGCCGTCGCCGCCGATGTCTTCGAACTCGAAGACGACGCGCGTATCGGCCGCGTCGACGACCATCAGCAAACCATCGGAAATCAAATTGCCGAACAGGAACGCACCGAACACGTTGTCGCCGTCGCCCAGGTCAAAGGTGCTCGAATCGATCACGTACGGACGAATCTCGCCTTCAACTTTGATGCCGGCAAAACCTGCTTGATCGATCGTGTTGTTACGAATCACAAGTCCCGGTGTTTGCCCACCAATGACTTCGTTGTTGAGCGTTGGCAAGTTTCGGACGGCGCCGGGGTTTGTAACGCCTATCGGGTTCGAATCGATGTAGGTGCCCGTAGCATCTTCCGGATCAATGCCGCGGTTACCGGGTTCACTGAAGATACCTACCGCGCGGACGTTGCTGATTTTGTTGGAATCAACGATGAACTGACTTTGTGAACGAATGATATTCGAGTCACCTGTGCCACGATTGAAGATGACAGGCAGTCGGAACGCTCCGCCAGTCGGATCGAGCGGTAGATCCTCGGCCGGCAAATCATCGGGGCCGCTGATTTCGATGAAGTCGCCCAAAACGACGCCCGAAATCGCGATTTGGTTGTCACCAAATCCACCCGTCGCAGATCCCGTCGAATCCGAAGCTTGGATTTGAATCGTCGATCGGACCACTGACAAGTTGATCGCTGAGCGAATCGCGTCCGCGATTTCCGATTGGGTGCTGTCGATCGTGTACGGGATTCGGATGTTTCCAGGTGTGATTCCCGTTGCGGTGTTCAAGTCAAATTCGAAACGAACGTTTCGCACGCCGTCGCTAAGCGTGAACGTGTCACCGTCGTTGATCTGCATCGCATGCGGCGCAACGATGGTGGCGACTTCGCCCTGACGGGCGTTGGTGTCGAACGTCGAGTCGAGTTGGAATCCGAATGCGCTTGGCGTTCCGAACTCGGTTCCCGGTCGGACTTCCAATTGGTACTCACCGGCCTGGGTGAACGACGATCCACTGACGCCGACGTTGCCCAAGTCAGCGCCTGTGATCAGCTCGCCACGTTCGGCAAAACCGACCACGAAGTCGTCAAGGTACAAACCTTCACCGATCGCAGTCGCTGATCCGACGGTGTAGACAAATTCGACTTGGATGTCCGTGTGTCCGGCGAAAGCCGAAAGTGACGCGATTCCTTGACGCCAAAAGTTGCCCGACGTGTTGGCTTGGAATGTGACGTCGGTCAGAGTGCCGGCCGGGTTTTCGGCGCTGGTGACACGTAACGCGACCGTGTCGCCGACGCCCGGCGCATAGAAGTAGTTGAAGTAGAAACGCGGCAAGTCCGACGGAGCGTAACCCTTCAGGTCGAATGGAACACCGGTCATCGTGCCCGACGGTTCGCTTCGATCGAAGTGGTACGATTCGTTGCCAGGGTCCCCGCCACTATTGGCATGGTTTTCGACCGACACGTTCAACTCGTATGTGCCGCTGTCGGGTCGTTCCGCTGGATCAAGCGAGAAGGTGCCTGTGTCGGCATCGTATGCGGTTGCTTCCGGCGAGACGGCAACGAAGTAGGTGCCCGCAGCCAACCTGACTTCCAGGTACGGGTCCGCGGAAATGGTGGAGAAACCGAACGACGACTGGCTACCGAAGGCACCATCGGTGGTCCGGCTGGTACGACTGGTGGCTCCGGGAACCAATGCTCCCGTGATGTCAAACAGCTGCAGCTTCAAATCGACGCTGTTCGGATCGTCTTGCGTTGGGAAGTCGTCGGGCAGCGTATCGGGATCGCGGACGTTCGGATTGATGCCGCCGTCGACATCCAGGATGACCAACGAGCCATCCACCGCAACGTCGAATCGATAGATGTCGACGATTTCGTTCGGTGTAGTGCCGAAGACGGTGGTGTGGGGGATGAACTGTGACGTGTTGCGGAAGGAATCGCCGATGTTCGCGTCGTTTTGGAGACTCCAAAGTGGATCGATCGCATCTAGCGGCTGTGCGTTGAAGAACGAATCGTTGTTTCCAAAGACTTCGAATTGATCGCTTGCGGGATACAGATTGTTGAATCGCGATCCGTTGAACGTCTGGGTGCGTTGGTGGCCGGGGTCGGTGGCGCGTGCCGTCGTCACCGTCCATCCCGGATTGAGCGAGTCGCGATCAATGAATGCAGTGTCATTGCGAGGCGGAAGTGCCGTGGATCCACCGACTTCTTCGACGTGATCTTCGAACAATCGCAAGATCGACTCGATCGGTTCGCGGCGAGTCGTGATTGCCGTCAATGCATCCGCGGTGACGCCGTCGCCGACAACACCAACGTAGTAGGTGCCTTCGCTTAGCGAAACTGGACCGATCAGCGGGTCACCTGTCGATACCGATCCGCGGGTCAGAAGGTCGATCGAAGCACTGGCAACCGGTTGCGCTTGGTCATCAAGCACGTTGCTGTCTTCGCCGACGAAGACCAGTTGTGGCAGCAGTTCGCCGTCTTCGCCATCGGCGTCATAGAAGACAACCAACGTCGTATTGGGCCGGCTGAATCCGTCTGCGTAATCGATGTCAAAAATGGTGCTGGCTTGCAAGCCCGTGGACAACGCGCTATCAACATCGATTTGGTAAAAGTCGATGTCATTGCTGGTTGAGAGTGCCCCACCGACGCTGAACGACTTGTCTTTGCTGACCAACAAGTTGCCCAAGTACTGGGCTCGTGTCCCGTTGACGGAGTCGCTGGACAGAACCGAGTTGTTTGAGACGGGATTTCCGAACGTCCCGAACGAAGTCGCCCCGATCACTTCGTCTTCTTGTGCGTCACCCAACAGCGGTGACGTTGACAACATGCCACGAACGTGGATGCCGTTGTTGGCGTATCGGATGTCGGCGAAACGCACGACGCTGCCTGCGAACTCTTGTTCCTCGCGCAATCGTACTTGGAACCGGTATCCACCCTTGGTGATACCGCCGGTGCTGTCGCCTGGGTCCACCGAAGCACTTCGGACGCGGAAGAAGTAAACACTTCGTGTGCCTCGGTTGCCTGGTAAAGACAACGACAAACCAGCGTCTCGAAGGTTCATCGAACCAAAGTCTTCGTACAATCCACCGACGCCAAATTCCGTGAACGCGTCTGCACCACCTTGTAGCGAACCGACTGTGTTTGCCACCGAATCGGCAACACTTTGCAGTGGTGTACCCGCGACTTCGTCGAAGCTGTTGTCGCTTCTCGCAATCACATTGCCGTTGGCATCCAGAACTTCGATCACCGAGTCAAGCGTGTAGCTGGTCCTGTCCAGGTCGACCCAAATCCGCGTACCGGCTTCCGCCGTAAAGCTGTAGGTGTCGACGTCATTGAACGTGGTCAAGTAGCCTTCGACTTCGAAGCCCAGACGCAGTTGTTCGTCGCCGGACAGAACATTCGGTGCGATCGCACCTAGAACTTGCGCGTTGCCGATCGTTCCATTCAAACCGGGTGCGGTTTCCGACGTGATCGTTTTTTCAAGGATGTAATCGACGTTGCGGTCGTTGCTGTATTCGTCGAACAGGACGCTGCGCCAATTGTTGCCTTCGGGACGCGATCCGAAACTGTCACCGTTGTTGTCGGTGAATTGGCGTCCATCAGGTGTCAGTCCTGCTCCGACGGTGTCGTCAAAGAAGCTGGTCAAGACGACAGGCGTTCCCGGCAGACCAACGATTTGGATCGAGCCACCGACGCGATCTTCGATACTGGACAGAGTCCCTGTCGCTGTCAAACCGGTTCCGGATGTCGGGCTGAACGGTGAACCAGCGCCGGTCAGTTTGACCACCAAACTTTCGTCAGGTCGGCTGATCAAACGAAGACCGCCGGATGAATGCAGGTTGTTGACTTCGATCGCGTCGAACAACAGGTGAACGATATCGGTATCGTCCCAAACGCTTTCCGTCGACAGAGTGCCGCCACGGATTTCGAGTCCCGAAATTTGGCGAGAATTGACGTCGGTGGCTGCGACGTTTTGGTAGCGATTCAAACGAATCAGCGGACCGTAGTTGTTGTCCAACGCATCGAAGCGATCCAGAATGCCCGTTTGACGACCGAGGTCGACCAAACGATCGGAACTCATCGAATCGCTGTCGATGTCGATGATCGTACCGCGGTTATCGACAAAAGTGTTACCGACAATAGTGGGTTGCGAATCGCGAACAAAGATCGTTGCTTGGGTTACACCCAAACGGCCGAAACGGCCGACGGGACCGGCCCCGTCTTGCGCGTCTTCGTTGAATTCAAATCGGCCATTGGTGATTCGGCCACCGGCTTGTTGCAGCTCGAGCGCGGCAAAGCCGCGGCTCTGACCACCTTCAAGCAGGCTGACACCACCGCCGTAGGCGACTGTGGCGTGATCCAGGCTGACGAACGATGTCGGTGCGGCATAGATGCCGGACCAATCGCCACGGTTGGCGATCACTTCGCCCGCGGACGATCCGTTGTCGTTGTTGGTGTCGAAGGTGCCGCCGCTGCCGAACCGATCGTCGGCATAGCTAGTGAAGATGATCGGTGCAGCCGTGGTGCCTTCGGCAAGCAGTTGAACCCCTTGGCCCAATTCCAAACGCGATCCACGGAACTTCAATACCGTTCCCGGATCGATCACCAACGACGCGTCCAAGCGTCCTCGAATACCGGCTCGCGTCAAATCGAGCAGACCTTGCGATGCCGAGCCGTCGTCAACAAAGTTGCTGGCGTTAGCGTCCAGGTTTGCAACCAAGACGTATTGACCGTTGATCGGATTGAGTCGGTACAACCGCCGTGCGGTGTAGTCCGAATTCGTCGGTACGGGTTGTAGGTTCAGCAACTGGATCGATGAACTTGCCGGAACCGTCAACGCCGCCGACGGCGTGCTTGCCAGCGATTCGAAACCGTTTGCGTCGACGAACACCAGTCGATAGTTGTAGTTCCCCGCTGCGAGCGAACCGCCGGCGATGCGAGCCAGGGCTGTTGATGCCAAGTCGGGTTGGATGCCGTCTTGGATGGATCCGCCCGGCGTTCCGGATACGACTACATTTTCGGGGAAGTAGTGAACGACGTCGGTGTCATCGAAGCGACCCGCGATCGTCAATTCACGAGGCGGCGATCCAGGAGTCGTAACGACTCGAATGAACAGTCCGTTGATGCTGTTTTGAACGAGCACGTTGTCATAGATCGATGGCCCAACGCGCGAGTAGTCGGCCGTGAATGCGCCGGCCTGTTGGAATCGCGGTGATTGGAAACTCGTTTCTTCGAAACTGTCCGGCGATGCACTGATCGCGGCGTCCGCGGAGAAACTGATTTCGTTGAACGTGATGGTCGGACGCAGTTCAAAAATCTGGATCGGATTGACCAGCTGTTGCACCGAATCGATCAACAGGTTGCTGCCACCGCCGTATCGAATTTGTGCGTGATTGACTGTTTGCAGGAAGATACCTTCGTCTTCCAGATCCGCGCGACCTTCACTCTCGTCGAGGTCACGACGGAATACCAAACCGCCCCAATCGCCCGGCGCCGCTGCTCGACTGCCGCTGACCGTCGCAGCATTGGCGTCGCCATCGTTGATGCTGGTGAAGACGACGCTGCCGTCGCTGTAACCCGAAAGGATCGCATTCGTATCGCCTTGAAGGGACGAGGATACGACCGATCCCGATGGTGAAAGATTGACTAAGCGTGGCGTGCCAAGAACTTGCAGAGCACCGCCGCTGCGATCTTCCAACAATGTGCTGCTGCCGACACCGATACGAGCGCTGCGCAACTTGATGATCGCTCCGGCGTCGATCATCGTCGTAACACCTTGCGGGACTTCCAGATTGCGACCGTCTTCAAGCGTCAAGCCGCCCGTCACAGACACGCCTACGTTGTAGCTGAAATTATCAGCTTCGGTGGCGATGTTGTTGTCTTGTCCGCCGTTGCCGATGATGCGAACGATATCGCCCGACATTGCGGCGTCGAACGCGTTGGCGACGGCCGAATTGGCGATGTTGTTGAACGGAGCCGCCAGGCTTCCGTCGGCGTTCGGGCCAGCGGTCTTATCGACAAAAATATTGCGGCCCAGAATCGTCGCGCCGCGGAAATCATCCGAGGTCTCGATCGAACGTTCGCCGGTGAATTCCAAGCGGCTGCTGACCTGGGTCACGTTGACTCCCGTCGCGACAACCTGTCCGCGGATCGCTTGAGCTAGCGCGGTCGCCAACGATCCCGATGGAGTTTCAGCGCCGGTTGTTCCAGTGCTGTATGGAACGGCGATATTGCCGGGACGTGGCGATCCGCCATTGGCGACAAATTCGTACGTTCGCACCGTACCATTGGCGCCGACAATTCGAACCGTTTGTCCCGACGTCAGGCCTGAGCCGCTGCTGGTGAAATTGACTTGTCGATTTTCGGGGCGTGTTTGGAACCAGAAGTTCTTGACACCGCCGGGGGTGCCGTCGCCATCGCCGTCGATCGCTGTGCCGGGAACACCCGTGCGAGGGTTGTCCAAGTCGCGAATGACTTCGGTTTCGTCGACTTGCGGTTCAAACTTCAACTGCAATTCGTACTTGCCCTGGGTCAGACCGCCATAGCCACTGCCGGGGATCGTCGGATCGTACGTTTCGTTTCCGCTAGCGGCGACACCGACGTAATACGTGCCCGCGCCGAGGGTAGCGATGATGCGTGAATCTTCGCTGAAGTAATCGTCGTTGCGGCTGATTTGGGTCAAGCCACCGCCGCTCAACAGCGAGCGACCAATGGGCGCGTTGCTGGCGGCAACGTTGGTCGTCGGCGAACCGACGGCGATCATCGCGCGGACCAAGCTGCTGGCGAACGGGCTGCTGTTGATCGCCGAGACAATGTCGCTGACCGGCACCGATGTGATGGTCGCGTTGGCACGCGGCATATCAACGACGATGCCATTGGCAATGGGATTGCCGGCGTTGTCCAGTTTTTGAGTGATCCGAATCGCGCGGTCTGTGCCCGTGCGATCACTACGGATGTACTCGATCGAAACATTGTTCCCCAAGCGGCCGGCAGCCAACGCGTCGTAACGGACCGACAGCGAGTTACCGATACCAAAGTCCGACGTCGTTGACGCAGAAACCTCTTGGAACAATTGCAACGACGTGTCCAGCGTGCTGGAATCGGCAAGCCGTTCGGCAAACGTTTCGGCCGTTAGCGTACCGACTCGGTCCGCATCGTCCAGGTCGATCACGAAGCGATACAAGTCGACATCGACGCTATCGGGTCGGTGCAAGTATTGACCGTGCAGAATGTCGTAGTTACCAGGGAACGAAGGCTCGTTCCCCTTCAACTCTGCTTCCGAGGCCGAGTTGATCGTTTGGTTCAAGAAGCCCGAATTGAGCGACAGCAAAGTCTGTGCTGTCAAACCGGGGGCTTGTTCCAGTCCCAGCAACAAACCGATACCCGCGGTCGCTTTGCGAAGAAAGTCTTCACCGTATGCCGTGTTGAAGTCGGTCTGGTTGCTGAACACGATCGCCGAGTTTTCGAACGTTGGGTCGATTCGCAAGTTGGCGTTGAGCACGCCGTAGTTTTGCAACCGCGTATCGGGAACGGCATTCAATCGCGAGATATCGCCCAAAGCGAACGTGATCCCTTGATCAACCGTTTCGCGGAACTGCACACCGATCGACGTCGACCAAAGTCCGAGCGCCTCGCGGATGCGAGTTTTTTGCCGATCGTTGATTTGGTTCAAGAACGAATTGCCACCCGGGCCGGTCGCGAACACGCCGTTGAAGTTGTAGGAGATTTCAGTGATACCGTCGGTATCATCTGCGCCGTTATTCCCAAATGTGCTGTTGATGTACTGGACCAAACCGTTGCCAGCCACTTCGGGCAATTCCAGGCGGCCCGGGTCATCGTTGCCACCCAACAATTCAATCAAGAAGGGCTGAGGATCGATTGACTCTGCAAAGATTTTGCTTGTCAGTTGGTCCTGGCCGAAGACGCCGACGTCCAGCGCCGTGCCGAGCGTATCGCCGACCGCAACAAGTGCAAGCGGGGCGGCGCCGATAGCCTGTGCAGGTACGACAGTGCTGCCACCGCCGGACGCTCCATTGAGTCGGCTTGAAACCGTGATCACCGCATTGACGGCAGGCGTCGAAGCAACGATCGCTTGCAATTGGCTAACGGTTGCCGCTTGACCACCTAGGTTGAACACCACGTTACCGTTTGTGTCCAACGCAACCGACAAACCGGCCGTGCCCGAGTTGGTGAAGCGAATGGTTCGTCCCGACGCACCTTCGCCGACGGCACGATTCGTGAATTTGACCTGCAAGCCGGTAACGCCAAAATCGGTCGAGACCGAAGGCGCGACCGCGACGGTTTCGGGAACCAAAACCAGGTCGGTGCGATTGTCGACGGCCGTGCCGACTCGCAAACGGAACGTTCCGCCGCCAAGCGGGACGCCGGGCAATTCGTTGATGTCGGCCGCGAAGAACAGCCGCGCCGTGTGGGTGACCGGGTTGTAAACGACTTCACTTGGGAAGTAGATGGCATCGTCAACGGTGCTGACGCTGTCTTGCGTCAACAGCAGTTGATAGAACCGGGGATTCTCGGCTGATCGTTGGCTGGGCGTGCCTTTGATCTCGAACCGCGATCCCGTCGTTGTTTCGGAATTGAAGTTGAAGATTCCGTTCGGATTGCCTGCCGATACGGTTGCATTGAATTCGGACAGCGAGTTGATCGCGGTTGCCACCGCCGTGTAGGTCGAATTATTGGGATACACAACCGTTAAGGTGTTTGCCACCTTGTCGTGCGTGGCAGTCGCAACCGATGCCGACGTGCTAGGCAGGAAATTGATCTGGGTGTTGCTGAACGCGCGTTCGCTCAGATTCGCCGTCACGGTGATTTGCTGGGCGCCGATCTGGACGGTGCCTGTGGCGCCGGTGTCTTCGACGAACAACGGATCTTCATTGAAGTAAACGACGACTTCGTTTCGGTTTTGAACCAACGATCCATCAGCCAATCGAACCACGGGTTGCGGCACGACGGCTTCGATCAGCGCACCCAAACGCAGTTCGAAGTTCGTGACGGAAACACGTTGCCCGGTCGATCCCGGTTGAAACAATTCGCCCGCGTCGTTTCGTAGCGCCGTGATACCCAGGCCCGAATCGTCGAAGCCGAAGACTTCCGCTTTGTACTTGTCATTGGGAAGCGCATCGGCAAAACGCACAACGACTTCATTGGCCGCGTTGTCACCCAGCGTCACCAGTCCCGGTGTGATGGTGACGTCGTCGGACGATCCCAACAAACCGTCGGCACCGGCTCGCGTGACTCGGATACCGTCGAAGGTCGTCGGATCGATCGATTGCGTTTGATCGAAACGGAACGTCAACACATTCGGCGCCGTGTCGCGCACCGAACCGTTGACGATCAAATCGCCTTCGTTGGGCTGGATACCGATCAGTTGAGGACCGGCCAACAATTGCCGAGACTCCAACGTTTCAAGTATGTGCTGACGTCGCTTCTTGCGAGTCGGACGCGCCTTACCCGAACGCGATGCTTTCGCACCGTCGGGGCGTGATTGCGATGTGGACGAACCGTCTGCACGCGAAACATCGGAGTTGGATGCCGAAGTATTGAGTCGCTTCCGCGAGGTCATAGACCGAACCTTCAATGGGATGTCGCCGCCGATTCGGGCAATCCGCCCGGTCTTTGGTGACCGCGATGGTGGTAGTAGTAAGTTGTTTGCCGACAGCGATGGGACCCTCTGTTTCTAGAGGCAATCGCTTAGCGGTGATGAGGACGCTGGTCGAAAAGTAGGGCTGACATCGGGGCGCACTGCGTGCCTCCGAGCCGAAACCCAGTCGCCGAGTATAGTTACGGCCCAAATGGCCGCAAACATTGCCTCTTTGGTTCCTTCGAACAGCCTCTTCTTTTCATCAGTTTTGGGACCGATCGTACCGACAATGCTGTTAATCCCAGGAACCCAGTGCCGACAAGTTCCCAAAGGAGGGGTGTCGTGGGTCCGACCATTTCCAGACTGTCGCGTGGCACTTGGACGGTACTTGGACGCAAAAGTTCCCTCCCAGCGGGGATGATCGGCGGTAGCTCGTAAGAATCCTTACAAATTACCCAAGTTATCGACAGATCTCTGGGATACTTTTTTGTCTGGGAGACTCTTAGAGTCGCCAATCTGCCCAGAATCTGATTTCCTCGGGGCCAGATCGTCGAGGTTCAGATCGTCCAGGGAAAGATCCGGCGTCAAAAGTCGTCTTCGTCCTCATCGCGATCCGGGTGCAGCGGATCGTCGGGGTCGAAAAAGAGGTCCGCCAGTCCTAGCGGCACCGAATCGCCGCCGAGTGTCCGACGACGCCTTTGGGCCAATTGCTCCAGATCAACAGCGTCTTCGCCCAAGCATTTTTCCAGGGCTTCCTGCCATGCGACGTCGCGACTGATCGGGTGATCGGGATCCTGGATCATTCGTTTCAGTGCAAAGCGCAGCAGGTTGATGCCGTCTCGAAGCGAAAAGTCGAGCTTCAGTTCGTGGGAATGCTGCAGGAACTCGACCGTCATCGCCAGCATCTCGGCTTCGGCGAACGGCAGATGGTACTGCAGGATCGCCATTTCGTCCTGCTTGTTCGGGAAACCGACGCCCAGCGTGGGCTGCAACCGGCTGAGAATGTAGTCCGGGATTTCAAATGTTGATTCGTCCTGGTTCATCGTCACCGCAGCACGAAATTCCTTCGATGCGGGAATCGTGATCCCCGCCACGATGGACTCGACCAGCCGACGGCCATCGAAAAGGGGCGCCAGCGACGCCCACGACTTTTCGTTCATCCGGTTACCTTCGTCCAGCAAACAGATCCCCCCCGTTACCATCGCGGAAACCAACGGCGAGGCGTGATAGGCGATCTCGCCACCCTGTGACAGCACCGGCGTGACCAGCAGATCCTCGGGACGCGTGTCGGACGTGCACTGATAGATATAGAGCGGACGGCCGTGCGCTTCGGCCGCGGCGATCGCCAGCTGGGTCTTTCCGACGCCCGGCGAACCCACAAGACGCGGCGTCAGCGGCAGATCAGCCTCATCGACTGTGATCCAACACGCCAGCAACTGCATCAGTACTTCCTTTTGGCCGATCCATTGGCCCGGCGCCGAATAGGGGTGCGCGAGCTTCAATTTCACCGAGTCGATATCGACGAATCCGTTTTCGATCACGTAGTTCTGGGTCATCCTTGCGGACTCTCAAGTGTTGGGGGCGTTTTCTCGGGCGTGAACGTCATCAGCGAATGCATCGGCGGACTTGGCCAGATTGCCGCCCTCTATCTGTGTCTTCTCTTCTTCAACGGCTTTGACGATCGCGTTGATGTATTGGTGGATCGAGTGGTCGGCAAAGTGGTCCACTTTCCAATGGGTCAATCCGCGAAGGAATCCACGCCACCGATCACGCCGGCGGCCCAGATGACTCAGCTTCCGTATCTTTCCATTGCGGTTCAAGTAGACCTCGCGACCGCAGTGGCGGTAACCCAGCAAGATCGGTGGGACGCGAGTGACAATGTCGTTGTTGTTGACGAATCGGTAGTGATCGAGTTTGACGAAGTTGATGTACCGGCTATTTCCTACCCGCGGGCTTCCGTAGGTAAAAAGTTGGTCAGGATTGCTGTCGATGTGGGATAGAAAGCACCTTCCTGCACAGATCGTCGCCATCGCACCGCCCAGGCTGTGCCCACAAAACCAAAGCGGTTGGTCATTGCTGATTAACGCGGTTTCCAGCATCGGCCACAAATCGTCGACTTCTTGCTTGAAACCCCGGTGGACCTTCCCGGCCGTTTCGGCCAACACGGCTGATGCGTTGGCGTCGGCTCGGACGTCGTTCCAATCGTTCGGCTCGGTACCACGACACGCGATGACGCAATCGTGTTCGTTGCGAAACCGGTAGGCCTGCGATCCATCCCGATCATAAAAGCTGATCTCGGGCAGCCCGATAATCTCGACCGCCCGGCGGGCTTCGTCTTCGTCGTTGTAGGAGATCATCGCCAATTCGGCGAACAACAATGATTTCTCTAGGAACGTCAAATCCCGAATCGGTCCGGTCAAACGCGAATGGATGACCAGCTTGCGTTCGCCGGGATCCTGGACGGTATCGACGGCCTGGATGGCTTTCTCGAGCATTCACAATCCTTTCTGTGAGGTGAGGTAATGGGAAGAACTTCAAACGTCGGCTTTGAATGTTGCCTCCACCGGCGCCGAAGGTTTGAGTTGTTCGGTTCGCTGGGGATGACCGCCGTCGACATCGACGCGCGTTGTCAAATGGCAACGCCATGCGTTGTCATCGGGTTCCGGAAAATCGCTGCGGAAATGGACGCCTCGCGATTCGGTCCGAGCCAGCGCCGAGTCGACCATGCAGGATGCCGTCTGCAACAGGTTCTGCAGTTCCCAGCCTTCCACCGTGTCGAATTGATGCGTCATCACATAGGTCGCGAAAGAACGAATCGAATCACTCGCTTCCCGCAGTCCGTCGGCGCAGCGTTCCACACCCGCCAAGCGACCCATCAAGCTCTTTAGCGAAACGCGAACATCGGCAAAGTCGAATGACGCGGCGCCTTCGTGAACAGGATGCGAGATCGGCAACGCGACCAACTTACTGGACTGTTCGCCAGCGGCGCGTGAGGCTGCTTCGCCGGCATGGGCGCCGTAGACCAAGCCTTCCAGCAAGCTGTTGCTGGCCAAGCGGTTCGCGCCATGCAGTCCGCTGCTGGTCACTTCGCCGGCCGCCCACAACCCGGGCAAGCTGGTTCGTCCTTGGCGATCGACCGTGACACCACCGATCACATAGTGGGCACCCGGGCGGACGGGAATCCGGTCGGATGTGATGTCCAAACCAAATTTCTTGCATGCCTCGGCAATGCCTGGAAAACGCGACAGAACATGGTCCGCCTTCAAGTGCGACAGATCCAAGTAGACGTTGGACTGTTTCGTCCGATCCATTTGGCGGATGATCGATTGGCTGACCACGTCGCGCGGCGCCAACTCGGCTCGGTCGTCATACTCCGGCATAAATCGGTGACCGTTGGTGTCGACCAAGTACGCGCCTTCGCCACGGACGGCTTCAGTGATCAGCGAACGCGAGGCACCCGCGATGTAAAGCACGGTCGGATGGAACTGGATGAATTCCATGTCGCGAAGTTCAACGCCGGCGCGGTACGCGATCGACGTTCCGTCACCGGTGGCGACGGGCGGGTTGGTCGATTCACGGTAAACTTGGCCTGCGCCTCCGGTGCAAAGGATTGTTTCTTTTGCCCACACCATCACAGGTTGGCCGATCGAGTCGAAGATCATCGCGCCGCGGCATTGGCCCTCGTGCGTCAACAGGTCGGCGGTGAAGGCGTCTTCCCAGATGTCGATGTTCGGTGCTTTGCGGGTTCGTTCGATGACTGCCCGCATGATCTCGGCGCCGGTCGCATCGCCGCGTGCATGGACGATCCGTTCACGGCTGTGTCCCCCTTCGCGGCCCAGCATCAACTCGCCGTCGGAATGATCGAATTGGGTCCCCCAGCGAACGAGTTCCTCGATGCGTCGTGGTCCTTCGCGAATCACCATATCGACGATTTCTCGATCGCAAAGATTGCCGCCTGCGGCCAATGTGTCCGACACGTGCGATTCGAAACAGTCGTCGGGATCCAAAACGCCGGCAATCCCACCCTGGGCATAGTTGCTGTTCGATTCGCGAAGTTTGTCCTTGGTGACAACCAATACCGATTGATGCGATTCGACAGCGTTGGCGGCCCGCAAACCGGCCAACCCACCGCCAATCACCAAAATGTCGGCGAACCGGTGCAAGGCGCGGCGAGAATCAAACGGCATCAGGTAGCGAGGCGTAAACATCCGAACGTCTTTCCGAGGATTCAGAGGGGCTCTTCTCACGCAGAGCCTAGATTGAATAAGCGATGCGAAATGGCCCGCATATCGACAGCCCTCTGTTATACCGGATACGCTGGTCAACCATGAGTACGCCTACTTCCCGCGACGCCGCGCCGAATTTCGATCTGCCTGACCAGGTTGCGACATCCCAGCGCCCGTCCGTACAGGATTGGATGGATCCCCAATTGACGAACATTCAGCCCGGTGGCGGGATTGTGATGTCGATCGAGTTGGCATGGGGACACGTCCGGCGAGCTCTGTTGCGAAAGCTTCGGCCGGGATTTGTCGAACGAATGAAAGAGTCGCGGCAAGGCAGTCGTGGGACGTTGCCTTTCGATCCTGTCGATCCGCGCGATGTCAAATATTATCGCAACCAAGAAACGTATTGGTGGTCCGAATTGGAGGACCCGTTCTCTTGGCGAGATTCGTTGCCGTTCGTCCGCGTCGGTCTTGCTGAATTGGTTCTGCTCGGCGGCGGATTCGTCGTCCTGGCGATTGTGCTGGGCTGGCTTTGGTGGCCGCTTGCGTTGCCCATGATGGTCTTGGCCGGATTGGTGGTTTGGTTTTTTCGAGATCCGGGGCGCGATGTGCCGTCGGAAACGGGCACTGTTGTTTCACCGGCCGATGGCAAGCTGGTGCAAATCGAACGGATCGTTGATCCAGAACTGGGACGATGCGTTCAATTTGGCATTTTTCTGTCGATATTCAACGTCCACGCCAACCGGGCTTCCTTGCCGGGACGTGTTGTGGCGGTGAAGTATCGGCCGGGCAAGTCCCTGAACGCACTGCGCCCCGAATCGGCACGTGAAAATGAGAATCTGGACGTGATTCTGTCGGACAAGGAATCGATCACCACCGAGGGTGGCGGAGGAATGTATCGAATTCGCCAAATCACCGGGCAATTTGCTCGGCGAATAGTATGCTGGGTCCGACCCGGTGACGTGCTCGCACGTGGCGAAATGTTCGGCATGATCAAACTGGGATCGCGAACCGAGCTGATCGTCCCTGACAACAAGTCGCTGGAAATCGTCGCAAAGATCGGCGACAAACTCTGTGCCGGCAGCACCACGCTGGGCCGTTACCGATATCGCATGTCGGGCCACACCGCCGAAGATTGAATCTGAATTCGAATGAGTGAATTGAAACGCGGCCTCTATCAAACCGATACCGATACCGACCTCAGCGAGGATGTCGATAGCGATCGGAATGCGTTCAACCGCGACGGAACGCGTCGCAAAAAACGCAAGCGCAAACGCCGCCTGACGCTAGCCGTCTTGCCGACCTTGTTGACCCTTGGCAACGGCGTGTGCGGTTTGGCGGCGATTTCGGTCGCCATGAGCGAAACGTTGGCATGGGACAACGACAAGCAGTTGCTGGTCGCTGGAATCCTGATCTTTGGCGGCATGTTGTTCGATGCGCTCGACGGATCCGCCGCGCGGATGACGGGCCAAGAAAGTCGCTTCGGCGCTGAACTGGACAGCCTCTGCGATGCGATCACCTTCGGGACCGCCCCGGCGGTCTTGGTATGGCGGTACAACGACGGTGTCTACCTTCCACTGAAGTTGACTTGGGCGATTGGGACGCTGTTTGCACTTTGCGTTCTGATTCGATTGGCCCGCTTCAATGTCGAAACGGGCGACGATGATACGCACGAGGGATTCGAAGGGTTGCCCAGTCCCGCCGCAGCAGGAACGTTGGCGGCCTTTGCAATTGCGATGCCCGAATTAGCGGGTTACGCGGTTAAGGGTGTCTATCACGACAACATTCAATGGATCGCCGAAAAGACCCTCGTGGCGTCGCACTATTTGATTCCCGGAATGGCACTGGTCCTGGCCTATTTGATGGTGTCTCGGTTTCAATACCCCCATGTTTTTCAACAGCTATTGCGTGGCCGACGGGCACCCAACCAAATTGGCCAAGCCCTGTTCGTGGTCATCGGAGCGGTCGTGTTGCATTGGTTGGTGTTACCGATCGCATTCTGTTACTACGCGTTCGGGTCGCCGATCCAGTCGCTTTGGGGCAAATATAGAAAACAAAATGTAACCGACGTGTAATAAAGAGATTGAAATACGAACCGTCGCCGCTCGAGACATGGTCTTTCTATGGCTCGGTCAGATAATTCTGGTGGTGAAGGCGTTCCCCGGTCGAAAGTGATTGGGGGCGTAAGTGATCTGGGCGAAAATGCACCAGCCATTGACTTGCCAGCACAAATCGCCATCGTTTTGGCTCTCCGATGTTCCGATGCCGTCCAAGGTAAATCACCCATGCACCGAGTTTCGCTCCCAGAAAAGCAGGCTCCCCAGCCACACAGCAGCCCGTTTTACAGCCATTTGGTCCCGGCCTATCAAGCGGTCTGGCCTGCCGTGGCGAAACGTCGCATGTCGGCCGCGATTAAGGCATTGAACATCCCGGCCGGTGCGAAAGTCTTGGAAGTCGGTGTCGGTACCGGTTTGTCGCTGAACAGCTACCCGACCAACATCGAATTGACGGGCGTCGATCTGTCCGAAGCCATGTTGGCCGAGGCGGAGCAGTTGATCGCCGAGAAGAAATGGCAGCACATCGATGTGATGCCAATGAACGCCGAAGAATTGACGTTCGAAGATTCGTCGTTCGACATCGTCACGTCGTTCCACACGATCAGCGTCGTGTCGCAACCGCAGCGGATGATGGCCGAGATCGTTCGCGTCTGCAAACCGGGCGGACGCATTCTGATGATCAATCACTTCCGCAGCGACAATCCGTTGATCGCAAAAGTCGTGGACTCGGCCGGCAACATCACCAAGCGATTGGGATGGCGCACTGATATCGAACTCGACGAAGTCGTTCGCGAATTGCCATTGCGTTTGGACAGCCGCTATAAGCCCAATCCACTTTCGCTGTTCACTGTGATGGAAGCGACGTGCAAGCCCGAGCAAGTCGTGCTGGCCCCGTAGTCGCCGAAAGGAAACGCCTTGCAAGAGCCACTGCCAACTTGGGTTAGCTGGTCTCGCAAAGCTTCAGGGCGTCTGACGAAAAACTGAAAACTGGCGAATGCAAACGCCTCTTGCAACTTACCGAAGCATCAAAGCGATTCGGCGTAAACTCGCGCGACGTCGCCCATATAGTCTCGCGGCGCATCCTTTGCCGCCGCTCGAAGATGCTTGATCGCCTTGTCCTTGTTGCCGACGGCGTCGGCGTACAGTCCAAGGTACAGTTCGCCGTAGAACCGAGCGTCCTCGGCATCACGCGAACCGGGCGACAACTTCGCAACCGCATCCATTCGCGATTGCACCGATGCGACGTCGCCGGTCGATAGCATCGCCAGCACTTCGTCCATCGGTTCACGCCGATCACCGGGCGCCGGCAATACCATCGCCTTGGCTTTTTCGGGCGTCTGCGCCTTGGCGATGCACAGAAAGTGCCAAGCCGCATTTTCCACATCGTTAGGATTCACGACACGGTGTTTGGCGAATTGGTCGGCCGCTTTGTCGTACTCGCCGATGAAAAACAGTCCGATGCCGCGCTGCCAAAGGTACGGCATTTGATCGGGTTCTTGCTCGATGAAGCGATCAAATTGCTCCACTGCCTCGCTCGGCTTTCCGGCTCGTAAATACACATCGGCCGATGCTGCGATGGCTTGAACGTTGTCGCCGTGGTCACGAATCATCTCGTTGGCCGCCTTGATCGCCGCATTGCGGTCGCCCCGGCGAAGCGCTTCGCTGGCCTGGATTCGTAATTCCGATACGGTGCTCATGTCTGGGCCACAATTTCCAACAGTTCGATCGCTGGCACGCCATCACAATGAATCAGCGCGGTGCGGCCATACAGAACGTCGCCGACTTCGCATTTCATGAGCGACGCCAAGCTCTGGCCCGCGTGTACTTTCCACAGTCCGCAAAGCTGAACTTCTCGCAGCACATGATGTTCGATCAACACGCGGCCCAGCGGTGTCTGTTGGCTCTCGATCTGTCGCCAAACTTTTTCGTTCAGCGCCGATGTGTCCAGGCGGACGATGCCGAACTGAACCACTTGTTTCGACTGAGAACCAACTAGCGTGATTTCGCGGCTATACCAATTTTCTTCTTGGGAACACCGGTGGACGACGACGTCGACAGGCTGTTTCCAATGCGCTTCGACTGTCACCGTCATGTGCGAATTGTGATCAAGCAGCCCGTCATAGGGGCGGGGAACTTGATCCAGTTTTTCGAAGCTGCCCAGGTCTGAATGTTGGGCGGGTGAACGATAAAACTGGTCGATCAGTTCGTCGATCTTGACGTCGGAATCGCCCGACGAAGTCATCTGGTTCATCACGCGTCCCTAACGTTGCACGGGAGTTTGCAGTGGCACCGTGACACCCAGTGACACGACCGCTGGAGTCGGCATTTCGGGGCGTTCCAAGACCGTATCCACAAGGAAATAGAACAGTCGGCGGAGTTCTTCGACGTCCAATTCGTCAGCAACCTGTTCGGCACGCGCCTGGTGCTTGTCGACCAAAGCCAAAGCGGTATCAAAGACTTTCGCCTTTTCATACAACCGACGAACGGCAGCCAATCGATCGGCTTCCGTCATGTGATCGCGAATTTCATCGGGTTCGACCAAGGACAGCAATTCCTGTTGTCCGTCTTCGTCCAGTGCCGAAAGTGCCAGCGCCCAAAGCAGTGTCGGTCGGCCTCCGAACACGTCGCCACCGGCGGACAACTTATTGCTGTCGTCACCGATCCAGTCGCCCAAGTCATTCAGGATTTGAAAAGCCACACCCATGTTGCGGCTGAACGTGCGGATGGCTTCGCGGTACGGTTCGGCGTCGCCTGCCAAGCGAATCCCGCAAAGCAGCGCGGCTTCGAAAGCTGGCGACGTCTTCAGTGCATAGACCTTCAACGCATCCAGCGGAGTCAAGCGTCGATCACGTGTGTCGCGCCAAAGCAGTTCGGCACCTTGGCCTTCGGATAGCCTCAAGTGGGCAGCCGCCAATGCATCAACCAAGTCCGCCCGTGCCGACGCGTCACCATTTTTCACCTTCTCGGCATCGGTATCGCCCCAATCACTTCGGCTGAGCAATCGATAGCCGAGTCCGATCAAGTAGTCGCCGACATTGATCGCTGTCGGCAGCCCGAAACGCCGGTGAACGGCCAACTGTCCGTATCGGTATGCGTCGTCGTCCTCGATGTCGTCGTGAACCAAGCTGGCCTTGTGAAACGTTTCAATGCTGATTGCCGCGCGACGTACCGACATCGGTAATTCGGCGACGGCTTGGTCCGCATCGGGGCCCGTACACAGACCGCCCGTCATCGCGTCATAGGCGGCAAGCGTGATGAAGGGCCGCGAGTGTTTGCCGCCCCGGGCAAGAAAATCGTAAGCAATGTGCTCGGTCGCAGCGATCGCATCCATCGCCCCGACACTTTGTAGCGTTACTGCGTCGTCACCAAGCGGGATCTGGCTGCGCAGTCGCGGCGCCAAGCGATCGAGTGATTCGTTACTGAACAAGTCGCCGGCCGCACGCATCAAGTGGACGTAACTGCGTGTCGCCTGTGCCGCCGGCACGTAAGGCGTTCGGATCATTTGATCGACCCAGGCCTCGTCCACCTTGGTGTTGCGGCAATCACTGCTTAGCAGTGGAACCGCCATACACGGGATACCGGCCAGCAGTACTTTGTCGATCGCCTTTTCGAGTACGTTCAGGCACGCAACGCCGACCACCGCATCGACGTATCCGCCGACGATGATCTTCATCACCACGGGCGAGCCTTCGGCGACCAACACCCGATAACCCATCTCTTCGGCCAATCCGCGGAAGTCCGCGATGCTGCAAGCGCCGCATTCTTTGCAGTTCATTCCGAACTGGTCGTACTCGGCCGGACAACCTTCGGCATGTTTCAAGCAATGTGGCAACAAGAACAGTCGCCGCTCGGGCGGGACCGCCGCCAGGGCATCCTTCCAAAACGAACTGCTAAGCATCACCATCAACCAACCCAGATAGCCTTCGGGTAAGTCGGCTTCTTCGATCATCCGCCGCGCGACGCGTTCCATTTCGTCCTTGGTCATCGGCGAACGATGGTCAAGTTTGGAAGCCACTTCGTCACACCGTGCGCGTAGGCTCTCGCGCAGTTCAAGCGTTTCGGGAACGTCCTTCAGGTGGCTGGTCTTGCGGCGGGACGAGGGAATCGACGAATTCGCTGACTCGGTCGTGGCGGCTTGACTTAGTTCGGTCGACAATCGTCTACCTCGGGTTCACGGGAAGCGGGTGGGTGTTGCGGAAGGAGCGTCGATTGCAGTGCTTTCCCCAGAGCCGCCATGGTGAAAATGAGGGGATAAAGCCGTTCGTAGTACCATAACTTCGCGAAATAGAATCCGATCGGCCAGGGGACACGATGCCGGCCAGCGACGACGCTGTCGATCAAAAACGCGACGCCGTCGATTATAGCCTGATCGGCGCCAGGATTCCCACTGCCTGCAAAAGCTAATGCGTCGACCGCCAAAGCGGTTTCTTCCACGGTGCTGGTGACGCTCTTCCCGCCCGACGCCGTAAAAGTGACGACCGAAGGACCACCCCCCCAACCGCCGTCCGCGTTTTGCGTCGCGATCAGATACTCGATCGCCTTATGTTCCGTCGATTGTCGCCGCGATGCGTCAGCCCCCCCCATCAAAGCTTTCGCCATCAAAACTTTTGACGTGCCATAGATCGGATTGTCTTCGTCCGGACGATCTTGGTTACCAAACCAAAGCGGCAACCAAGCCCCATCGGCTTGCTGCGACCGCATCAAGAACTTCGTTCCTCGTTCGATGGCGCGATTGACCCCAATCGCTTCGTCGCCATGATTGCCTACCGCTAAACCCCGAATCGCGTGCGCGGTTAGGTCCGTGCTGCTGCGGTCGAAGGGCAGTTTGCCCCATCCGCGACAAAACGTCGGCCAACCACCATTCCGATTTTGAAGTTTGAGAAGCCAGCGTGTGCCTTCCTTCGTCGCCCGGTCGATTCGTTCGCGCAGTTCGGCCGAATCGCAATGCGCCCGCATCCGGCCCAGTGCCAAGATCGCGCCGGGTGTGTCATCGCTGTCGGGAACGGCACCGCTTAAATCCGTCCAGCCCCATCCGCCCGGTTCAGCACCCGTGAATGGGTGACGTTCACGGTGTTGACACGAAAGATGCCAACGCAAAAGCGAATCGCTGTACCACGACCCATCATCATCGGGATCGCCCGCCAACGCATCGACCGCCAACGACGTCACCCACGTAGCCAAGTTCGTGTCAATCGGCCAACTGCCATCGGGCAAAATCGAATCCGCCAAGAATCGCAAACCATTTCGGCAGACCGGATGGTCGCCGCGATCGGTCGCCGCCAAGCTCATCACAACGAACGAGGTTAGCGGTGTAGCTTCCAAGTAGCCGCCGCTTTCCGGTTGCATGCGCTCGAGCACTTGCATCGTTCGGGGCACCGCCGCCGATCGTATGATCCGCAGCGGAAAGATCGCACGCGGCCCGTGAAAGTGACGCGTTTGTCCGATCGCAACGAGCGCTGGAATCGCATAGCTGACAACCGGCATTCGTAACAGTCGATACATCGATTGCGGAAATACCGCGGCCTCGAACGGCAGCGCCGCCACTTCGTTCCAGTCGATCAATCCCGCGATCGCCATGTTGGTCATGATCGGAATCACGAAGGTTTTGTCCGTGCCATAGCGACGACGCAGTCCGTCAATGCCGCCCGATTGCTCGATATAGTTTTTCAGCTTCCTTGTCGACTCGTCGGACAAGCCTTCGTCGATCGAACGCTTTGCCAGCGTCGACGCGGCCAATGCCAAATAACTGGTCGCTATGTTCGACAGACTACGATCGGTATCGCCGAACCCGCCATCGGAATTCTGAGACTCACGCAGCGACGCAGCGCCTTTCCGAATGAGCGCCGACCAAGTGGCGGTTTCACCAGGGGCGTGCAACACCCAAGCCGAAATTGCACTGACCGCCGTCGCCGTGCTTAGCGCCGATGAAGACAATTGCCCGACCCAGTGCCCGTCGTCGGTGCGCTCTGCCAGCAACTCGGTGCGCAATTGATCCAGTGTCGTTCGCGCTCGCGCGGCCAACTCGTTACGGTCGCCAGTTGCCATCACGATGAAGTCGCTTGACGCATGGCCAACGCTTCGCGGACGAGCGTCCAGTCACAGCCTCGAATCATCAAGTTGTAGCCCCACTCTGCCGCCATCACTTCTTTCTGTGGGCTTTCCGCAAAGTAGATCCCTGCTCCCAAGCCTTTGCCGCGAACGATTTTGGCGATCGTCTTCGCGGCCTCCTGAAAACGCGTGTCTTCGTGCTGTCCCAAACACCCCAGCGTCGCTGTCAAGTCGTAGGGCCCGACCAAGACTCCGTCGACGCCATCGACCGAAACCAGCGAATCGCAGCGTTGGACCGCCGTCTCGCTCTCGATCTGTAAAATCAGGCTGACGTCGCCGCAGTGCTTGTTGCTGGTCGCCATCATCGACTCATCCAGCGGTTTGCCCGACATCGCCGACGCGGCTCGTTCGCCCTGAATCGGACGCAGTTTCGCGGCCGCCACCACCGATCGGACTTGTTCGACGGTTTCGACATAGGGAACGACGACCCCTTGGGCTCCATCATCCATCGCCGCCCGAACCAGCGACGCATCGGGACGCAGCACGCGCACGATCGGTGCAATGCCCGCCCCGCGGTAACCCACGCACATCCAGGCGACCTGTTCGCGACTAAAGCAGTGGTGTTCGCAATCGATGAAGGCGAAATCGATCGCACCAGCCAACTGTCGAGGCCAATGGGGGCCGAAGCTTGTCAGCTGGAAACCCGTCAACGGATGCCCGGATCGAAACGCGTCGCGAAAGGAAGTTGATTTCATCCCGGTAATTGTATCGATTGGCGACGATCGACGAAGCCTCCCTCGCGCCGGCGTGATTGTTTGGTAATCTGACGGCCCGATTCGTCGTTTCGCTGTTCCTTATCATCCCCTTGCATCTGTTTTCGCCCGCCCATCATGCTTGATCGAAAATTCATCATCCAAAACTTGGAACTGGTCCGCGAAAATTGCTCCCGCCGAGGCGTGGCGTGTGACATCGACCGAATCGCAACCATGGACACCGAGCGTCTGGAAACGTTGCGACTTGCGGAGGACCTGAATCGGCAAGCCAACGATATCAGCAAACAAATCCCCAAAGCCGCCGACAACGCCGCGCGGCAAGCGTTGATCGAACAAGGTCGTGTTCTTCGTGAACAAAAAGATCAGGCACAAAAACGGCATGACGAACTGGATGCTGCGATCACGGACATCCAAACCGAGATCCCCAACATGACTCACCCCGACGTGCCCACCGGCGGTGAAGACGATGCGAAAGAATTATCGTTCGGGAAAACACCGAAACCCAAGTTCGACTTCAAGCCGCTCGACCATGTTGATCTGGGTGAAAAGCACGACCTGTTCGATTTCGAAGCCGGTGCTCGGGTCAGCGGTGCGGGCTTCTACTTTTTAAAGAATGAAGCCGTCCGTTTGGATTTGGCGCTCCAGCAATTCGCGATCAGTCTGCTGTCGGATCGTGGCTTCACGCCGGTGACAACGCCCGACATGGCGCTGACGCACATCCTGCAGGGTATCGGGTTCAATCCTCGCGGCCCCGAAACGCAAATCTATAGCGTCGAAGGCACCGAGCTGAACTTGGTCGGCACCGCCGAAATCACTCTTGGTGGTATGTTGGCCGGCCAGACCATCGATGCGGAAAAGTTGCCTCTGAAATTTTGCGGCCTCAGTCACTGTTTTCGAACCGAAGCCGGCGCCGCCGGTCGCGCCTCGAAGGGATTGTACCGAGTCCACCAGTTCACCAAAGTCGAGATGTTTGCTTTCACGACGCCCGAACAAAGTGATGCCACGCACGACATGATGCGCGGACTCGAGTGCGAAATTTTTGACGCGTTGGAAGTTCCCTATCGAGTGATCGACACGGCCAGCGGCGATCTCGGCGGGCCCGCGTATCGAAAGTTTGACCTCGAAGCGTGGATGCCCGGTCGCGGTGACGCAGGCGAGTGGGGGGAAGTCACCAGCACAAGCAACTGTACCGATTACCAATCGCGTCGCTTAAACGTTCGCTACAAGCAGACCGGCCAGAAGGGCACCGAATTCGTACACACGCTCAACGGAACCGCCGTCGCAACCGGTCGCGCCATGATCGCGATCATGGAAAACCACCAACGATCCGACGGCACAATCAACGTGCCCAAAGTTCTTCAGCCTTGGGTCGGCAAGGAATCGATCGGCTAGACTTTCAACCAGTGTAAATCTGGGGGCGTCAGCATTGGCTGGTCGTGCGATAGCCCCAGTATTTTCGACGGAATCCGATTCAAAAATCAAACGTTTTGGGCAACAAGCAACTCCCGCCTGGCAGCTCTTGATTAACTCGAAAACCAGGTCTCGTCTTAAGTGCGTTTGCTTGGCCCGTAAAAAACCGCGATCCAACGTGATCATAGTCGTTGTTGCACTCGCCTCCGACTCGCATGTGATGGAGACGTGGAAGCCGGATTGCCCGACCGGCGTCAGCTTCCAAATTATTGCCGAATTTGATTCTGATCCTTGCGAAAGGTATGTGTTCGCGTCGGTGCAAACTTGCAAAGCTCAGATTCACTCGCTTCGTTCGCGGCGACTTGCGGACCAAACAACGCATCAGTAGCGGCGCACACGCCCGATCAGAATCATGCCGATCATTGCGAGAATTCCGTTTCCCAGCCAGACGCCGTAGGGCGGAACGGTTCCGTCCTTGGCCTGTTCCAGCCCGACAATGAACAGGGGGTAGTAGACGATCAGTGTGGGCAAGAAACACATTCCGAACGTCGTCCAATAGTCGCTCGTCTTTGCGATCATCGCCAGCGGCGCACCGACCAGGACGAAGAAAAAACAACTGAAGCCCCACGCCCATCGTCGCCATGGTTCGGTGTGCAAACGGATCAGACGTTTCTTGCTGCTGGCAAGTGTCTGTTTCAGGTTCTGCCCCGTCACACCTGCGATTTCTTCGGTTCTCGATCCCAATATCGCAAAGCCCGTGTGCGCAGCCATCTTGCCGACCGTTTCGTGCGATCGTGTGTCCTGGCGAATACGTTCACCGCTGATCAGATTGAGCGGCAATTCGCTGGGGCTCTGCTGGCTGACGTCCTTATCGGAAAGAGCGCCGGAGAGTGGAATCTTGAATTCGGTTTCGCCGGGCACCAAACTTTGGAAAGCGGTGCCGCCCTGAAATTGGCTGTCGACCACTTTCAAAACCAACGATTCCGACTCTTCGTCCAATCGCAGTTCTCCCTCAGTCGCCGTCAAAATCATGGGGCCGTGCTTGCCGCCGTTGTGAACGGTCACGCGAGGCCGGATCAACCTGCGTCCCTCGACGTCGCGGACGCTGATCGAGAAACCCTGCTCGGAAGTGTAGGAACGTTCCGAATGCAAGACCCGATAGGCGATGTCGACGATCGACAGCATCACGACCCGGTTGACGCCTGGTCGCCCCCACGAGACCGCCAAGTCCGAAACGTAGACGGCTGCCGGACTTAGCAGTGCCGCAAAGATAATCGCCGGTTGCAGCAACTTCAGCGGCGAAATTCCCGACGCTTTGACCGTTGCGACTTCGCCGTCTGCCGCCATCCGCCCGTACACGCAGCAGACCGAAAAGAGTGCCGTCGCGGGGAAGGCAAACTGCAATGAAATCGGCAGAACGAAAGGCAATAGCTGAACCACTGCCACGAATCCCAAACCGCGACGAACCAATTCTCGCCCGACACCGATCAGCAGGATCAGCATCGTCAACGCAATGAGAGAGACGAAGAAAATCTTCAGAATCTCAATCAATATGTAGCGAGTAAGACGGGTGGGCACGGGGTGGACGTTCGTTGACTTGAAACTGCGAAAACAGATGGATAGCTGTCCTCTGTAACACAGGCCAAAACGTCAGCGGTAGATCGATATCGAAAATCTCCGCTAGGGAGCGCACCTTGCGGTTTGCAATTGGCATGGAACTTGATTTGAAAATCGCGGATAATCTTGGCTGGCAGGTTTAATTCAGGCTAGCAAGGAGAGCTGGGATGGCACTTTCAGGCGAAGATCGCAAACGGGCTAAGGAGTTGGCCCGGGAATTAGTGAAAATCACCGGCGGACGATTCAAGTCCGACGGAAAGTCAAAGACGTTCGCCGAGATCGAGGACGAGGCCATTGAGGTCGGCGATCTCATCACTTCGCTGGCCATCAACGAATCCGCTGAGCAGGCGCCCGACGACGCACCGACCCCGTGTCGGTGCCCCGAGTGCGGAGCGGTGCCCAGGCAACGCAGCGACGATGACGATGAACCCGTCATCCTGCAAACCGATCGCGGTGACGTCGACTTTGTCACCGAGGGCTACTATTGCCGGCGATGTCGCCGGTCTTTTTTTCCCTCAGCTCGCTGAACTGGGACTCCGCGTCGAGGCCACTGTCAGCCCTCGCGTCGAAAAGAAGATGGTCTACGCCGGAGCTTGTTCGACGAGCTTCGAGCAGGGACAAAAAGATCTCAAGCATCTAGCCGATCTCGAAATCAAATCCGAACGCATCCGCCGTGCGACAACGCGAAACGGCAAGACGCGACTGGCGCTCATGGCATTGCTTGAAGAAGCCTTCTTGGACAAGAAGCTGCCCGATCAGCTTCGTGGTGGACCGGCCGATCAGGACCCGCCGCCGATCGCCGTGGTGATGGGCGATGGAGGAAAGTACCAGCGTTTTGATCGTGATCAAGCCAAGCCCGACTCGGGGAGCTTCTGGCGTGAAAGCCGCGTGGCGTGTCTGCTGTCGATGACCGCAGCCAGCTACGGCAGTGACCCACAATCGGATCTGCCGGACTTCTTGCAAGACGTCAGTATTGCGAAGAAACTCGCTAAAATCGGTCACGTTCAAGGTGAGAATCCTGACTCTCAAAAGAAGCCTGGCGAAGAAGACGAACTGCCTTGGCAACGCGGCGAAATGCTTTCCAAGGAAGTGATCGCCAGCAGCCGAAACTGGAAGGCGTTCGGCCCCAAGGTGGCCAGCGCCGCCTGGTATCAAGGGTTCGGCAAAGCACCGCAGAAAGTGTTTGTTTCGGATGGTTCTTCTGCGATCGAAGATCTACAGGCACAGTGGTTCTCGGACTACACCAGCGTGTTGGACATCATGCATGGGTTGTCGTACAGCCTTGCTGCGGCGCGAGCGATTCACCGCGAGCGTGACGCAGCATGGCAATTCTACAAGCAGTTCGCGACTTGGATCTGGCGTGGCGAAGTGGACAAAGTGATTGCGGCTTTGGCCGACGTCCAGGTCGCGATGGGCGATCCACCGGAGGACGCAGGGGACAGTGATCCACGGGAAATCGTCCGGCGTGCATGGGTTTACTACACCAATCATCGCGGGCGCATGAACTATCCGTTGTACCGACAAAAGGGCTACCCGCTGACCAGTTCGATCATGGAGTCGACCGTCAAACAAGTCAGTCGGCGAATCAAAGGCACCGAGAAATTCTGGTCGAGCGAGGGAGGCGAAGCGGTGCTGCAACTTCGCGGTGACTATCTGAGTGATAGTGAGCCGATGGCAAATCACTGGCGACAGGCCACAACCAACGCCAACGGCTTCCGAGCCTACGGCCTGTCCGGATGATCACTCAAACCACGAGGTGCGCTCCCGCTAGGATCACGGACCGACAATCGTCCGCGCGACGCGCAACCCGTAGAATCCGTTGGTTGCGAGCGGCAGATCGGCAGCTTTTTTGGGTTCGATGGTTCGCGCTGCGTTGATCACCGAATTGCTGGCAAGTCCCAGCACGGGACGACGCCCCGAATCGACCGCGGCATCACTTCCCCATTCGCGGACACCGTCGTACATCGCAAACATTCCAAAGTCGTTCGGTTTCTTGCTTCCCGCTGGTCGATAGCCGACTTCGTCGTTTTCGTCGACCGAGGTTTCATAGTACCAATAGTAGGAATCCGTCAAAATGTTGTTCGATCCGTAGTATCGCAGGGACGTTGTCGTCGCGGCGCACGCGTATCGCCACTCGGCATCGGTGGGAAGCCGATATCCGCCACTTTGAAAGATGTGACCATGCGGTGCGTTGGGGTTGGATTTCGTCAATTCGGCGGGATAAGACAGATCGGGGTTTTCCAGCAGCGTCCCGGAAAGCCAGCGACAATACTGAACGCAGTCGAACCAACTCATCAGATTCGCGGGGCAATCGGGCTCTGGCGAACGACCTTCGTAGTAGTGGTGATACGGATCGAATCGAAAGAACTGTTCGACGGTTACCTCTGCCGTTGATATCTCAAAAACGTACCCGATGTCGGCAACGTCGCGTGCGTCGAAGATCGCCAGGGTCTGTCCTTCGCCGTTGACCCGCCACTGTTTTCGTGGGTCGCGGGGAAGCTTCGACAACGATTGTGTCACTTCATTGGCCCATTGCTTATGTCCAAGTTTGATCAACAGCCAAAACGCCGCCGAGTGGATACCAACGTCTGGATCGTTGCGAAACGCATCTTTGGCCAAGGCAACGGATTGCAATCGAGCGGACGGCGTCACCACGTCTTCATTGAATTCACCCAAGGCCAGCAAGAGTGCTCGCCGAATCGACACCTGTGACTCACGCGAAAAGCGGCCAAGTAAGACGTCAAAGTCGCCGCCAAACGCCGCGATGCGATGGATGAGATAGCTTCGTCGATGGGGCCACTGGGTCAACGCAAAGTTCGGCCACGTCGATTCGGCTCGATTCATGCGGTGCAACAACGCCGTTGCCGTTGCCGATCGGTACGCTTCCCGATCGTACTGATTCTCCGGTAGGTCGCGATCAAGCTCTCGCAGCGCTTCCATGCTGATGACGTCAAGCAGCGAATCGAGACGGTCGTCCAATGCGGGCAGGATGCGATCCTGTTGTTCAAAGGACGCACTCAGGAATGTGTCCAGCAAGTCAGTGGGCTCATCCATCAAAAGCTGAACAAAAAACGATGTTGCCAGTGAACGATTCGGTGATTCGTTGGGCTGCAACACGATCGTTTTGAGCGGTTGGATCAGTTGATTTGAAATCGATCGCAGCGTAGTGATCAGATAGTCATTGTCTTGAGGAAAACCGGTCGCATGTTCAAGGACCGCCTCCACCAGTCCGCCGGCATGGCGCTGGACAAGATCGCTTTCGGTTTTTGTCAGATCCACATCGGCATCCACCAGCATCAGTACCGCGCGCAACCGCTGCGACCAAGGCCGCGATTCGTCGGCCAGCGTTTTTGCCAAACCGTCGCGTTCATCTACCGAGAGTGGATGGAGTTGTTGATGGAGCACCGATACCATCGGGAGGTCCGTTACCAAGCTGTGTTCGATCAGCTTCGGCCGGTGTGCTGAATCGTTGTTGGACAACGCCAGGCGATTGATCCACTCGCTACGGCTGTCGGGTGCAGCCGACCGAAGTGACTCGTTCAAGAAAGTCGTCGCAAGCCCACCGCTGGAACGCAATTGCGTCAACAAGAACGGCAATTGGTTGGTGCGCGCTGTTTGCAGTTGCGCGACTTGTGAACGAGCGTCGGAGCGTTGCATCAACCACCGTCCGCCGATCGTCACCACGGCTAGTACGGCGACTGCTAGAACGGAAACTGAAAAGTGCCGGCGACCGATGGCACGCATCATTCTTCGCTCCGTGGGCGTCCAGCGCGACGGCGCAGTTAGAGCCCGAATTCCGACCCAGTCCAGCCAACCCGGCGCGTACTTTGGTGTTGGCTTCACCGCCCAAATGCTGGCGTACTCGGCCAATAAAATCTCAGCGCGACCTTGCCGTGTCGAACGCTGTTTGCGGGTCAGCCATTGATCGATCGCCGGAACCAAAAAGTCGTGCGTCAATTGGTAATATCCGATACCGCTGTCTGATTCGCTCAGACTTCCGTCGCTCATCGTCGTCCCTGCAGGATCGGTTGGGGAAATCAGCCTCAAGTCGCTCTCAAGAATCCGCATCATTTCAAAAAATCTAGGCGGTTGGTTCTCGTAACCTGATTCCCTCATCAGCACCGCTTCGCTTTGCATGTTTCCCTTGATGTCGACGCCGGAATCGGGAAGCAGTTTTTTTAGAACGCGACGAACCGCGTGTTCGTGGGTCGCTTGTGCGGCCGGAGCCAGGCTGCTGCTGAACGATTCTTCTAAGAATTGCAATCCGATGCCTTCGACCCCTCCGACACGTTTGAGGGTTTCGAGTGACCAAGGTTGGTTCTTTACCATCTCGACAAACAGTGCCAAGCGTACGGGAAACACTTTGCCCGCAACGCTCAATTGCTCGCTTGCCGAGTCAAGGAACTGGTTCTGTTCGATAGTGATGGAGGCGATGTCGGCGGGCAGACGGCCGTACGAGACGCCGAACTCTGTCAACACGCGGCGTGCGTGTGAAGCGTCGAAAAGATCCACCAGCATCGCATTGCGATTCTGTTCGATCAGCACTTCAATGATCGCCATGAACCGAGAAAGTGCCAGCCAAAAGTCATCGCGAACCAACAACAAACACTGGATGGTTTGTCCGTCGCATTGTCGAAGGGCGGCTGCAAGATCGGGTGCGTTGGCCGCGTCGGTGGTTCCATCAGATCTGCTGTGCAGCCACTGCTCGAATTGGTCCACGACCAACAATAATCGGCGGCCGCCCGTCAACGACGGTTGGTCGCGAATGTGCGCGAGTGTTTCGGCGAGCGTGGCTCGACGATTCGCGTTGGGGCAGTGCTTTCGAATGCGACGCAGTAAGCGAGCTTCGGTGTCCTCGTGAGTCGCTTCGACGAAGACCGCTTTCACGGAATCTTTTAACAGCGGCAATAAACCCGCTTTTACGAACGACGATTTTCCGCAACCGGACGGCCCGTAAAGCACCCCGACTCGCAAGGGATCGTCCGCGTCGCTTGCTTCGATTCGACGTTGCCAGAAACGCAAACTTTCGGGAACCCAGTCACGATCGCGTGGTCCGGGTAATAAGCCTTGAAAAAAGTCGGCATCATGCCGGTCATAAGAACGCAGTCCTCGCGGCACGACTCGCCTTATTTCCGAATTCGCGTTCACCGCTTCGATCGACTGACTTGTCGGATGCGATCGATCTTCACAGGTCGTCAGAAAATGGTTCACGTCATCGATAAAATCCGCGGCCGTGCCGTATCGATCCGAAACGCGTTTCGAGAGCATCTTCAAACAAATGCGTTCAAGATCTCTTGGTACCGACGACAAGATTTGCCGCGGCGGTGCGGCTTCCTGGTTCAACAAACTGAAAACGATCCCCTCGCGTGTCGAACTGCGAAACGGTCGTTTGCCGGTCAGCATTTCGTACATGATGACGCCAAGGCTAAAAAGATCACTGCGGCCATCGACCAAATGACTTTCACCGCGCGCCTGTTCGGGGCTCATGTAGCTGAGCGTGCCGACACGCGACCGAATGACCTCGCGACTTGCATCGTGAAGCGCCAGTCCGAAATCCGCTAAGACCGGTTCGTCGTTCGGGCCCAACAAGATGTTGCCGGGTTTGACGTCGCGGTGCACGATCCCGTTGGAGTGAACGTAGCCGAGTGCGCTGGCAACCTGGACCAACAAATGCAGAGCTTGGCCCAGCGTCAGCGGTGACGACTGCATTCGGAAGGCTAAGTTCGTTCCGTCGATCAAAGCAGAAACAATGTACGGCGCACCCGATTCGGTCGTGCCGACGTCATGGACGGCGACGATCCCGTGATGATGCAGCTTGGCGAGCGTTCTTGCTTCTTCAATGTACTTGTCCAAAGAAGCCGCCGAAGTGATGCGATGCGCAAGGGGTACCTTGATCGCCACCTCGCGTTGAAGCTGTTCATCAAATGCTTTGTAGACTTGGCCGTAGCCACCTTCGCCAAGCAGCCCACAGATTCGGAAACGCCCGATCCATTCGCCGACCTTGTCGTTCGGCTCCGGTGCGGCATTCGGAAACGTGTCAGATTCCGCGTTCGCGTCCTGGGTTATCGAGCACACTGGGTCGACGAGTTCACTCACCGAGCAGGGTAAAATTTCGTCCAGCGAAAAATGCGTAAACGAGTCCCGTCGTTCCGTTTTTCCCAAGATAGTCATGCCATTTCGTGCTTCTGGTGGTACGTCGATCTTGTATTTAAGGATCGCAATCTATCCGGTTGCGGCAAGAACGCGTCATACGATTGGCCCCAAGGATTTATAACAAGCGAGAGTATTGGAACCACGAAAAAGTCTAAGAACCTTGACGTGTACCGTTCGCGTAGACTGACGTTCACCTAAATCAACTCGTTTCGACAAGGATCGCTCCCATGCTAAAAATTGCTTTTTTGATGACAACCGTCGTCGCTTCTTTGTTTGTGGTCGCAACAGCCAAAGGCAAAGATTCCGTTCCAGGCGTTGCGGTCGGAGATCCGCCGCCTTCGTTTGAACTGCAAGATGACACCGGCAAGACTTGGAAGTCATCGGACCATTTCGGCAAAGGGCCGGTCGTGATTTATTTCTACCCGGCGGACATGACCGGCGGTTGTACCGCCCAAGCATGTGGGTTCCGCGATAACGCCGAAGCGATCAAGAAAGCCGGTGCAGAAGTGATTGGCATCAGCGGCGACACCGTTGGCAACCATCAATTGTTCAAGCAGGCACATGCACTCAATTTCACATTGTTGGCCGACATCGAAGGCGACGTCGCCAAGCAATTCGGCGTTCCCGTTACCGTCGGCGAAAAATCTGTCAACGCAACAATCGCAGGCACCGACCACCGTCTTGTCCGCAACGTTACCGCGAAGCGATGGACTTTCGTGGTCTCCTCGGATGGAAAGGTTGTTTACAAGGACGATGCCGTGAAAGCCAAACAAGACAGCGAACGCGTTCTTGAGGTTCTGGAAAGGCTGAAATAGCATCCGCAATCGACTTTGATCTCCTCGCCGCATGGCAAATTGAGAAAGGTCCAAGGGTGTGCGTCTGGACACCCGGCGATAGGAAACTATTCTTTGGCGATGCAATCCACTGCCAAAAAATACTTCGTTAATCTAGTCAAGTTCGCTTTTCCGATCGCACTGGTCAGTTTCCTGGTTTGGCGGATCGAACCGGAACAATGGGAACAGCTAACGACTCAGCCCAAGAATTACTGGTTGCTGGCTGCTGCGCTGGTTGTCGCGTTAGGCGCGATGAGCATGTCGTTTGCCCGGTGGTGTGTGCTGGTGCGTTGCCAGGGGATCGAGCTGTCGATGTTGGAGGCGTTCCGATTGGGCTCGATCGGTTACTTGCTTTCGTTCGTGTCGGCCGGATCGGTCGGGGGCGATTTATTCAAGGCGATCTTCTTGGCGAAACGGCGACCCGGCAAGCGAGTCGCTGCCGTTGCGTCCGTGTTTGTCGACCGCGGTTCGGGCATGTACGGGCTGTTGCTTTTGGTCGCGGCCGGCTTGTTGTTTTCGAATCCGCCCGCGGCTGCCGAGTCGGCTATTGATCTGCCGAAGATCAAGATTGCGACTGCCGTTTTGATTGCCGTCGGGACCACGGTCTTGGCAGTGTTGATTCTGGGCGGACGCAGTATCGATCGATTGATCAGTTGGGGATCAACTTTGCCGGTGATCGGCCCGGTAGTGAAAACGATTGGGCCGCCGCTGCGAATGTTCCACCACCACCCGTTTGCCTTTGGACTCTCGATTTTGATGAGTTTGGGTGTTCAGGGGATGCTGGTGATCAGCATGTACTTGGTCGCTCGTGGAATGTATGCCTCGCCGCCGACGTTGGCTGATCACTTTGTGATTGTGCCGATCGGAATGCTTGCGTCCGCACTGCCGATCACTCCGGCGGGAATGGGGGTCTTGGAGCTGGTCGTCGAAACGCTTTATCGCAGCGTCCCCGCCATCCCGACGGAGGCATCGGGCACGTTGGTCGCCTTGGTGTTCGAGATCGTCAAGGTCGTAATGGCGGTCATAGGCACCGTGTTCTACTGGACCGCGGGTGCAGAGGTCCGTGAGAGTATTGAACAGGCGGAAGAACAATCCGAAGAGGGCGGCGAAGAGGGAGCCGACTCCGACGAAATCGATGGTGCCGACCCACAAACCGGCTCTTAAATTTGCATTCAACCGGGATGCCGCTTCCGGATTCGGACCCGAGCGATGACAATGGAGGTTTGTTAGGTGAGACCAGGCAAGACGTTTTCTCACTGACTTTCAACAACCATTGACGGCGGAAGCTCAGGAAAATTTCGAAGTGTCTAATCTCTCGACTGCTGGAAACCAACTCGTTCAAGAATTGTCCCAGCGATACGGTTTGTCGGCTGACGCCGTCACTCATATGTTGATCGCCGTCAGCAACGGTAATGGATCAATGGCCCAATTTGGCCACCCGGAATTTGGCGGATCTGGTCAATGGATGAGCGGCGGGATGACCATGGTCAGCGACCTGTTCAACAATCACTTGAAAAACTTGGTGAATAACCTCTGCACCGACATTTCAAACGCGTTGGCGAGTCACCAGCTGGTTGCGCCGAGCGGATCTTTTCAATCGCAAAGCCAAAGCGGCGACAATCATCAGCATCAGGCGAGCGGCCAGATGGGTTCGCAAAACAGCCTGTTCGTTCCGGACCCCGAATCGACGTGGTGGCCCAGCGAACTGGGTTCGCCCAGCGCGACGGGATCGCAAAACAACGTGAAGTATGCGTACTTCGCCAATCGAAGTCGGTTGGCGGTGAAGACCGGCGGCGGCACTTGGGTCTACGATACGTTGACGCACCAGATTGGTGGTTTCTCGCAACAACAAGGCGTCGGCGGTTCGATCACTTTCAGCAGCCAGTTCGGCGTCGTCAATCTGTCGGCATTACCGGTGGTTTGGAAGGGTATTGCACCGTACCAAGAATCACATACGCAATCGGTCCCGCCACTTGCGCCACAGCAGTCGCCACCGCCAAGCGAGACAGCGGCTTTTTCACCCAGCAGTTCACCCAACGGTGAATCGATCATCGAAACGCTTGAACGTTTGGGTGGCCTGATGGAGAAAGGCTATATCACGAAGGATGAATTCGCCGCCAAGAAAGCCGAACTTCTCGGGCGACTCTAATCGACCCATTCGTGTCATCCAATGGGAGTCACAATTCACTTGATTGCGTGTTTGCCAAAGCCCGGGCGTCGGTGCAAGGAGTCTGACGCGCGGCCGAGTTGCGATGGCGAAAGCAAATGATGTCATGGCACGTATCTTTCGAAACAGACTATCTGTAAGCTTGGCGAAATCGAAATACGAAAACTTCAGTAGACGGCTCTGCGAAGTTTCCGATTCGTTCGATTTCGGTAGCAAACGCCTCTTGGGCTGGTGCTGCTTTCGCCCCTTGCATTTGGTTTCCCATGCCTGCGACCGCGAAAAATAACCTGCAATGCCCGGTTTGTGGAATTGCTGAATTTCGGCAGCGTTTTGTGAAGAAGTCGCGATCGTTTTGGCGGTGCCAATCTTGTCAGATCGAGATGCAGCATCCACTGCCGACGCCCGACGAGTTGAAGGCTTACTACGAGGGCAGTTACGAAGACGGCATGTATACCGAATTCGCCGCGGCCGTCGAGATGAAACGAATGACGGCCCAGCGTCGGATTTTTGAAATCCGTCGGCGCTTGCCGATCGCCGGAGAATGGTTGGACGTCGGCTGCGGTGATGGCATGTTTGTCAAGGTTGCGAGTGAGCACGGTGCGACCGCTGCGGGCGTGGAGCTTTCCGATGTCGCCGTCCAGCTTGGAAAACATTCTGGCCTAGATGTTCACTGCGGGACGCTCGATTCGCTTCCCGATACTTGGAAATATGACACGATCACCGGTTTCGACGTGATCGAACACGTTCTGCAACCGGCGGAGTTCTTGCGTGACATCCATGCCCGACTGAAGGACGGCGGTCACGTCGTTCTGACACTTCCGGATATGGACAGCATCGTCCGGCGAGTGATGGGAAGCCGTTGGTACTTTTACATTCCCGAAGAACATTTGCACTATTTCAATCGCACCAACTTGGGGCAGCTACTGAAACAAGAAGGGTTCGAAGTCACCAGCGCGACACGCACGTACAAGCCGTTGACATTCAACTACTCCTTGACGCAGTTCGCCGAATATAACCCCGGCATTTATCGCGTGCTGTCAACCGCCGGCAAAGTTATCCCCGACAGGATGCGTTCCAAAATTATCCCGCTTCCCATTGGTGAGATGATGTTGGTCGCCAGAAAGATCAGTAGAGCCGTCTAAGTAAAGGTTCCCGCTGCGGCATGCGATGGTTTTTCAGCGAAACAAAGCTGCACTATTTTTGGTGTGATGGGGTGCCGATTGTCTGGGCTTTGGTTTGGCTTCCATTCGGATTGCTTCGATGTCATTCACGGATCCGTCTGGCTTTCTGGGCGAGGCCGTTTTGGTGGAGGGTCAGTTCGTACGCAGGCCCCTTCGCACGAACTCGAAACTCCAATTTCGCGTCGATGCCTCGATAGGACCACATTGTCGAAGAGTCAGCAAACACTTCTTGGGTCGGTTGATTCGTGATTCCTACCATCAAGTGACCATCGTCCAGCTTCACATCGAAGATGAAACTTGGCGTTAGTTGGTAGCGGCCGACGAGCCGATCGGGAGTGATCGCCTTGGGATCCACCGGCGGCTCGGCCTTGTTTGCCGAAGAGAGCTCCATCATCAGATGGCTCATCATTTCGTCGCAAGCAGGAAACGCTTGCGCCTGACCCGAATTGGTGCACACCACCGCAGCGAAATTGGACTGAGGCAGAACCCAAATCACAGCAAAGGAATTCGTATTCGATCCGGCGTGGGTCAGCGCGGGACCTAATCCTGTATCTAAACTTAACCAACCGCATGCGTACTTTGTTCCGGGGTTCGTATGATCGACCTGCGGCGCGTGTAAGTGATCGTACGCTTCCTGGGTTCGCAGCACCGGCGTGGGCTTCCCGCCTAAATGCCACTGTGCGTACTTGGCATAGTCTTCGATGGTCACGTTGACCGTGCCGCACGCCGCGTAGACCGTCGGGTTTTCCGCCCCCACCGTTCGCGGATCGACTGGCGTTCCATCCGCTCGGTGTCCCCACAACAGCGGTGACTGCAACTGCGCCGCCGACTTCATCGATCGAAAGTCCGCCGAATGCATTCGCAACGGATCGAAAATGTGTTTCTTCGTGAGCGATTCGAATGACTCTTGCGCACGAGTTTCGATCATCGCCGACGCGATCGCGTATCCCATATTCGAGTACGCGAACGACCCTCGCGGATGTACAGGAACCTTCGCCAATACCAGCTTCAACATGCGTCGGCGTTCCAGGACCGGTGACTGTTTTTCCGCAAAGAAACTCCCCCAAGCCTGTTTTGAGACTTCAGAAATATCGCCCGCCATTCCACTTTGGTGCGACAGCAACTCGTTCAAAGTGACGTCTCTCAATTTCGGATGGATCAAGTCATCGGTTGCTTGAGGCCAAACTTCGCTGATGGTCGTGTCCCAGTCGATCTTACCGGCTTCCACCACCGCAGCAGCCACCGTCGATGTCATCGACTTGGTGCACGAGCCCAACGGAAACCGATCGGACATTTCGACTTTGTCGGACGTCCCACGTTTTCGGTCGCCAAAGCAGGCTGAATTCACCAATCCGTCGGCGCTTACGATCGCAACGGACATCGCGGGAACGTCGTGTTTGCGACAGATCTCTGCTAGTTTTGCAGTGACCACCTTTGTCTGTTCGTCAGCAATCGAAGCTGAGCAAACACCTGCAACGACGAAGGACACGACAAGCCGAATAGCCTCTGTGTAGCTTGATGCAAATTTCATCAGAACGATTCTTCCGGGGAGTGACTTCACAAGACGAGCGGACACCGCTGTATCGTTCGTCTTGGCGTGTTTGTGGATAGCTCGCTGATCCGATCTTCCAGCTACTTGATTGGTTGCATCGGACGCGAGTTTATTACAACGCATTTAACGAAAAACTGAACAACTCGTTTGATTGCCCATGACGCACCGTGGTTGGCGTCCGCTTCCAACTACTTGGCAGAATTTTATCGGGCCTCGTTTCTAATCGCCTTGCGATTATCTTCTGTCATTGGCACGTTCTTGCGAACCGACTGTTCACCGGAGGTTAGCGATTGAACCACCAAGTTGACGTCGTTGTTCGTCGGATGCCCCATACGGGCCATCAGTTCGACCAGGTCTTCCTCAAATCGTTTTTGCCACTTGTCGCCGTAGGTTTTCCTGCTGAATTCCACGATTTCGGCCACGGAAACATCGTTCAAGAGAATCAGCTGGAACCATTCTTCCCTGAGGCGGACTTCTGGCTTTGACGCATTCCATCGCACGGCTGCGAACGGCGACAGTTTCGGGTGGTTGGCGATCGAATCGGTCGTCATGATTTTCAAGGCGGCTGCTGCGGCCATTTCCATGTCGCCGTCGTTGGACGTGATCGCGACGACCCTATTCGTCTCGGGTATGAATGCCACCTGTGCATACCAAAGGGTGTTCGACCCGTTGTGCCACCACGTTGTATACGGAATCGCCGCATCGGGTTCATTCTGGATCCATCCGCACGCGTATTGGTTGAGCTCTGGTGCGTGCAAGAACTGATAGGTTTCCGCCGACAACAGTTTGCCGTGACCCAGTTCACCTCGCATGTGTTCGGTTGCAAACGTACACATATCCTTCAGCGTCATGTGAATCGTTGCAGCCGGGCCCATGATGGGGCCGTTGTCGGTTTCGTCATCAACGGCGACCTTGCCCGCCAAACGTGTCCGGTGCCCTCGCGGCTGCGGAAGCGTTCTGTCGGGGCTGGTGGGCGGACCGAATCCGGAGCCTTTCAATTCAAGGGGCTCGAATACTTCTTGGATCACCAAGTTTTCCCAAGTAGCACCGGTCACTTTTTCGGCCATCGATCCGGCAATCGTGTAGCCGACGTTGGAATACACATTCATGGTGCCAGCCGGATACTGTGGCTTCTTGGCGATAACATCAAGAACGGCATTTCGCCGTGCAACGATACGTTCGGGGCCCATAGGAATACGAGTCGTCCAAACGCTTCTCGGAAATTGTGCCGGCGCACCGGCTGTGTCGGTCAGCAACTGATGAAGTGTGACCGCTTTCCAATCATCATGCATCGAGGAATCGGGGAACGCTTCACCCACCGAGTCCGACCATTGCAGCTGATTCGATTCGACAAGTCTTGCAATCATGGTTGCCGTGATCGCCTTAGTGATTCCACCGACGTGCCAGCGGTCACTGATTTCAACGGAAACGCCGCTGCCAAACTTTCGCTCTCCTTGAGCAGCTGCGGCTTCGACTTTCCCGTCAACCATCACCATCGCGGCGAGCCCCACCAATTCTTTCGCCTTTCTCTGCTGGCTGACGACGCGTGCCAACGGTTCCGATCTTTCGCCGCTGCTTCGGACCGAACTTTTGAAATTTGAGCCTGATACGCGACGAGCCAAGTCAACCAGCGGGCCGGCCAAAATCAGAAAGCCGACGACCGCAATGGCTGCGATCAAGTTGCGAAAGGCGGCCCCGCGATGCGAAACATTCCTGTCGACGGCAAAGGGTGAAAGCGATGCTGGGACGATCTCGTACGAATCAGCATCGCTCGCGTTGCCCGTCTCGTCGCTTAAACTTGAAAGCAGTTTTTGTAACTCTTGCCGTCGCGGTTCAAGGTCCGTCCGCACGGCACGCAGATTGATGTAGTAGACGAACGCATAGATCACAACCAAAAAGATGCCGAACAGCGTAAACGTGCCGACGAACTCCCACCATGCACTCGAAGACAACCACGATACATGGACAAAGAACGCCAAAATCGAAATGGATGGCGGAAGCAAATACCACCAGAAGATGTTTCGCAGCAACCAAATTTGGTGCTCCACCTGCTGCAACGAATCTTTCACGCTTAGGACCAACGATAGGCTCGCTTCGTCGGGTTCACACCGATGTCGAATCCGATCGACCAACAAGAACGCGGCAATCCAAAGAAGAACCGGGACCGTCAAATAAAACGTCCAAGGTGAAGAGAACTTGTGACCCAGATAGAACCACAAAGGGATCATCAGCAGTGAACCGCCCACCTCACGAACATCTCGCCAGAAGACGGTCGCTTGAAAGCTGCGTTGATGACGTTGGACTTCGTTCAATAGCAGATCAGCATGGATCGTCACCCGCGTTTGGGCCGTGTCAGCCTGCCAAGCCTGCTGGTAGATGTCAGGATCCATGTGTTTGCTCCCCCATCAAGGTACTCAACGCCTTTTTTGCACGATTCAACTTCACTCCGACGTTACTTTCGGAGATCCCCAGCACTTCCGCCATTTCTCGGTAACTTAGTTCATCCAAGTACAACAGCACCAAGGCGGCGTCCGTTTTGGGCAGTTGATGAATGGCCGCGTAGAGCTGTTCAACCGTGTCTCGATACTGGGCTTGTTCGGCGCTGTTTGGGTCCTGTGCGGCAACCGCTTGAACTTCCATCAACGGTTGCTGTCTTGATCGACGCGGTTTGTCTTTTCGGTGCCAATTCATCGCCGTCTGCAGCGCCACGCGATAGAACCAAGTCGACGGGCTGGCCTTGCCCTCAAAGTTGGTTAGCGATCGCCAGGCCTGAAGCAAGATCTCTTGCGCCAAGTCTTGGCAGTCGTCAGGTGTCAGGGTGTAGGCGCGCGCCACCTTCATCACTGAAGGGCTATGCTCTTCAAGCCAGGTCGTGAATAGCGATTCCTGATCCTTTTCAAGCACCCATCGTCTCGTTTAAGCGATATCAATCTCTCTACACAGGTATTGGTAGCTCGAGCGAGACTTTCCTTACAGCAAAAATATTTGCCGGGATCCGACCACTCGCTCGCCAACACTCAATCGGGGAACGTCGATCCGCATCGACCGTCGAAATCCGAGCAACTGATGCCCGCGCAGGTGACCAGATGTCCCATCGCGCCGGCGAGTTCGGAACTCGTTCTGCATTCCCAGACGCAGTGAGGCCGATGAACACAATCTCACGCCCCGTTGGTTTCTTGTGTGACGTGTCAGCTCAATGATGGGGCTCACTGTATCAGGGTATCACCAGACTTCTGGGCGTCGGAGAAAAACGGAACTCTGGCGAATCCGGCTACGGAGAACACTACCCGAAGCCAAGCTGACACGAAATAATTGCCTGGGGGCCTACCAACGATGCACCTATTTGGCACTCAGGTCATTGCCCGGTGCAAGTTTCATCGACGAAACGCGTCACTGCAAACGATCTCGAGAATCAGGTCTCGGATGCCAAAACCGTCTGCAGGTGAATCGCGGCAGATGGCAAGTACGTCCGCTGCGTCGTTTGGGTCGTCAAGCCGGCCCGTGGCTTGGACCAACAATTTGGAAACCAAGTTGCGCTGAACCAGCGGCACCTTCTCTACCAATAGTTTGCGCAGCTCAGAGATGTCGGCGAACGATTCACCGGACGGAAGTTGACCCGACGAGTCAACCGGGATCCAACTCTCGTTCCGCCACTCTTCTTGGCTGCCGTAGTGTGTACGGAAGCGACCGATTTCGTCGAAAGATTCCAATGCGAATCCAAGTGGGTCGATTCGTTGGTGACAGTGACGGCAACTGACGACTTCCCGATGCTTAGAGAGTTGTTCGCGGATGGTGGTCGAGCCGCGAGTATCCGGTTCAAGCGGTTCAATGTCCGGCGGTGGCGGCGAAGGAGGTGTGCCCAATAAACACTCCAGCACCCACACGCCGCGCACGACCGGTGACGTGTCGATTCCGTTCGCGCTGGCGGTCAGAATACTGGCATGCCCGAGCAATCCGCCGCGAAGCGAACTGGTCAGTTTGACTTGTCGCATCTGCAAACCCTGCACACCCGGGACCTCATACAGTCGGGCCAGCGGCGCGTTCAGGAAGGTTTGGTCTCCATCGACCAACCATCGCACGGGGCGATTTTTGGCGATCGCCTCTTCGAGGTACTTTGACGTTTCGCTTCGCATCGCGGATTCTAACTGCTCGTTGAAGTACTCCGGATGCTCGGTTAGATCGGGCGGCATCTTGCCTAGCTTGGATAGTTTCAGCCACGAATTGGCAAACGCTTCAACAAAATTCTGATGCTCGGGAAGACTCAGCAACCGCTGCGTCTCTACTTTCAATCTGCTCGGTTCACCAGATTCACTGAATCGACTGAGTTCGCCCTTGGCGGCGAGTCTGATGAGGCGGTTGTCGGGTGGGCTTTGGGTCAAAAAGTACGCCAGTCGCCGTGCCAATTCATAGTCGTCCAACGGTCCACTGCGAGTTCGGTGATAGATGAAATCGGGGCCACAAAGGATCGTCTTCAGCGCCAAGCGAGTCGCCTCCGTCGTCGACATGACCGTTTGCTTCGTCTTGAACAACTCAGCGATCATCGCAAATGACTTGTCGTCAACGGGACGTCCAGCAGCTAACGACGCGAATCGTCGGATCGCAGGCAGGACTTCGTCACCTCGCAGACTTCCGTTGAAGAGAGCTTCGTAAGGGTTTGCTGCCTCCGCACCAGCGTCGGACGGCAAGGGGCCTTCGATTTCGACTCCCGATACTCGAACGCGAGGGCCTTGGTATTCCGAATAGAACGTGGCCCAAGCTTTGGGGATGTGAATCGAATGGTCCACACCAAACGCATCGTAGGGCTTACCGGCTTGCTTGAGGCGCTCTTGTTCCTGCAGAAATTCCTCCGCCAAGACCGGACCTTTGCCTTTGTCATAGTCGGGATGCATCGTGTGGAAGACGTGGACGTATTTGCCAATGAAGTTAGGGAACGAGTCGCGGTGGTTGCTCATCAATTGGTGACGCATGTACTTCACGCGGCTCGGTCCGTTGGGATACGCCAGTCGCAAGCAATAGCCTTTGTCGACCCACACTTTTGCTTCGTACCACTGAGGGTCATCATCGCGAACCTCAAAAGACTTGAGCGTGACATCCGTCGAGTTCGTGGTGCGATGTTTGTTTATCGCCGTCGCATCGGTTGCCACAATGGCCAGCAACAACGGGTCTTCCTTGGGGACGCTGATGATACGATCAAGATAGGGATGATTCCGATTGATTGCGGACGCATGAACGCGAATGCGATAGTGTCCGGCGGCAGACGCCACACCAAACTCCTTCAACCAGAGCATCCCGCCGTGGTCAGACGGTCGCTCGTTGAGGTGTTGGTACTCGCCTTCGCGATCCTGTCCGTCTGATTGATCATGCCTTGGATCGTACGGAGCCTTCAACGCGAATATCTTTGGTTCCACTGGTTTCGCTTTCTCGAATGCCGCGTCCAGATACGCGTTGGCGGCCTCCAGGTACTTGCTCATCAAAAAGTCGCTGATCACCAATCGTTGGCCCACCGTGGTGAAGCCTTCCGCCAATTCATCGGGCGGAAAAGACACGGTGGGGTCGTCAAGCATTTGCTCCAGACCGAGCAGTCGTCGCACCGAGTGATCGTATTCGGTACGGTTGAGTCTTCGCAAAGCGACCGCGTGTGATTCATGTTCGTCCGGTGCAGGCTTGCGGCTCAGTTCCGTCGTCAAAAGCTCGATCACGGCGAGGCGCTGCTGGGCGGATGGTTGGTCGTCGGCGTCCTCGGGAGGCATATCGCCCAGGTTCATTCGGTCCAGGACTTCACGCCAAGCCTCGCGATTTCGGAAAGCGACCACATTGGATTCATTGGCCGATGAGACCAACGAACTGAAACTTCGGTCGGCCTCCTGCAGTTCGGGGCCGTGGCAATCGATGCAGAACTTGTTCAGAAAGGCGGCTGCCTGCGCGGCATGATCCAAGTTCGTGTCAGCGAGCGTCCAAGACGGCAATGACGCGACCAAGAACGCAACGGTGATGGCAATCGTCAGCTTGTTCACGCTTGCAGCTCCGACATTGTCCCCGAGGCGGTATTGAATGCATCGACGTCTTCGCATCCGAATTCTTGCAACATGGTCGTGTACAAATTGCACAACGGAATCCGTTTGCTCGAAGCCTCGGGCGCGACGATGTGGTTTCCGTGTTTGAAACCGCCACCAGCCAACAGGATCGGCAAGTTCTTGTTGCTGTGCGAGCTGGCGTTGCCCATGCCGCTGCCGCATAGCACCATCGTGCTGTCGAGCAACGGTCGTCCGTCGGGAGTCTCGATGGACTTTAGCTTGGCGATGAAGCGTGCGAATTGCTCGATCTGGTAATGTTCGATCTTGAACAAGGGCTTCAACATTCGATCCGTTTTGCCGTGATGCGAAAATGCGTGGTAGTTGCCTTGCAAACCAAGATCCGCGACCGGTAAGTTTCCGGGAATGCTAAGTGTCGCAACGCGTGTCGAATCGGTTTGTAATGCCAACGCGATGATGTCATAGAATGTGGGTAGCCGCTGTGCAAACGAACCGCCCGCGGGTGGCGACGTCATTTCAACGGTCGGCTTGGGCCGGTCGATCCATTGATCCAAGTTGGCAATGTTCTTTTCGATGTTGCGAACACTCTGCAAGTATTCGTCCAACTTGCGACGGTCGCTCGCCCCCAAGTCATTTTTCAGCGCGTCGGCTTGGCGAAAGATCACATCTAAGACACTCGCATTCTCTCGTAGGACGCGCCGGCGTTCATCGCGTTGCTGTTGAGTTTCGGTGGCGAATAACAGTTCAAACAAATCGTTTGCGCGGCTGATCGGTGGAATGTTCACGCCGGTTCGGGTCCACGACGTTTGGCATTCCAATTCGCTATCGGTGTGCCCGACGCCCGCGACAATCGATGGGATACGGACTTGGCCGACGCAGCGGTCCGCGGCGACTTGATCCACCGTGACGTTTCGATTCGCGAAACTGGATGACTGGCTGTTGCGAATTCCACTCAAGAATGAATGAACGGCTTGGTGACCGCCGGAGACGCCGTGGTCCAGATTGCTGAGCACGGTCATCTGCTCGCGATGTTGATCCATCGGTTGCAAGAGTGGCGGCAGGTCTGACAGTTTGCCCGGGTGCTCGGGGAAGAACGTCTCGGCAACAAATCCGAACGGGTTCGCGACGCAGACCATCCGTTTCACGTCTCGGATGGGATTGGATTCGCCCGCAGGCTTGTCCTGTGCGTCCGCGTCGCGTGCAAGGAGCGGCAGTGCAAGCGTTACACCTGCGCCGCGCAGCCAGCGTCGGCGGTTCATTTGGAATGAAGGCATGAGACTGCTCAATGGATATGGAAAATTGGGAACGCGTGGGTCGGATATAAAACGTTTCGGATCGGTACGAAAAGCGGTGATGGCGATCGCTGTATCGGGAATCTGCGTCTGGCATGCGAACACAAGCATTTGGCCGCTACACCCACACCTGCTTGCAGTAACAAGACAGGCTTTCCGTCAAGTCGACTCCAAGATCGCTACTTGTGTCGCAGCACCGTAAGTCGAATGATAGCCGGGGCGACGAATCAGCACTTCCTTTCCGCGGCAACCGCCCGCTGAAACGCCCGTAAAATGTAGCTTAGATGCCCTCTGGGAAGGGGCATCCCATTCCGCTCACACACGTTTGCTGCGAATGTTGTCCATCACACTCGTGATGCGTTACAGGATATACAACGTCATGCGTCAAATCGTAGCTGAAAATCCTGGTGGTGTTCCACGGCGGGTGCGACTGGCATCTTCGGCAAAAGTCGAATCCAACTCGTAATGTTCGTCGTTTTCGATCTTACTGAAGGCGAACTGCTGGACATCGACCCAACGATTGCCTCCACCAATCGTCGAAGTCAGCGTGATAAAAAACACTTCGCGCAAGTCGTGGCTATGGCCACGATGAACCCGCAGACGGGTAGCATTTACGAAGCTTTTGGAAGCAATCGCTGCTGGGGCCGTTCGTCGCTCGGCACTTCCGTCCGGGAAGCCCGCGAATACCCCGGGGAATGGACCGTGATGGACTCGTTAAGATCCAATCTTGGTTGACGGGACAGGAGCGAGTCGTTTGATGAAGTCATGTACCATTTACGATTGGGAAGTTTGATTGTTGAGTACGCCAGCCCATCCACTCAATACGTCGCGTTGCTTCGCCGTCATTCCGGCGGCGGGTGTAAGTGCGCGGATGGGGCAGCACAAGTTGCTGATGGAATGGCGAGGTCGCACGGTGATCGAAGCAGTGTTGGATACGTGGTGCGAATGCCCGTTAGCGGAAGTGGTCGTCGTCGTTCGTCAGGATGACCTGGCGCTGCAAAAGGTGCTTAGCCGCGCTGGGGGGCGAGTTCATGTTGTTTTGGCTCAGTCGCCACCACGCGACATGAAGGCTTCGCTGGTGCTTGGGTTCGAGTCCATTGAATCCAGGCATGCGATAACTGATTGCGACTATTGCTTCGTGGCACCGGCAGATCTTGTTGAGTTCAAGTGCGATGTGATCGAACGGATGGTGCGAGAGACAGAGCACGTGTCGGGTGTGCCGGTGATGGTGCCGATGTTCGGTAGCAAGGCGGGGCATCCAATTCTGCTGTCTTGGCCGGTTGTCAGGCAAGTGGCGACACTTGACGAAGACGCTGGCTTGGATCAATTGGTGAAGCGATTGCCGCCACACGCGGTGCACTTTTCGCCAGCAGATTACAGAAAAGATTTTGATACGCCGAGCGAGTATGCTGCGATGGTCGTTCGGTTCGGCGCTGGCAGTAGCGAGATCGATACAAGTAGCTAATTGTTTTTAAGACTCTGGCCCAGAAAAACCGCGATTTTAAACGACGCGTCCCTTGCCAACGAAGTCATCGCAACCAAACAGATCGTTGAGACGCTTCGCGCGGCCAAAATAACAAAGAACGAGCGCTGACTCGACGATGGTCACGACGGACGAGTATCCGAAAGAGATGAGGCTTGAACCCAATGCAATTGCTGCTGTACCGGCGGGAGTCGGCGGGTTAAAAAAAGGCGGGCTTTGTGCCGGTGCTATACAACGTGATCCTTACTCGAACCGGAAAACGTGTCCGCGACTTACCAAGTTCGGATACTGACCTGTCGTGGGTGCAGTCGTTTTGCGACTTTGGCTGGTCCTGGATTCCAAATCGCCTCCGAAACCGATCGATAACTGAACCGACGTGTACGACTACTCACAAACGCTTGCAAAGCTCGTCGCGGACGGCATTCCGTTCGTCGCCATCACCCTGGTGTCGATCCGTGGCAGTGCGCCTCAGGTCGTTGGTGCAAAAGCAATCGTGACAAAGGATGGATTGCGAGTAGGGACGGTTGGTGGTGGCAAAATCGAAGCTGCGGCGATCGACCATGGCATGAAATTGCTTGGCAGCTTGGGCCAGCCGTGCGAGCTGGTGAAATGGAATCTGCAGACCGATGTCGGAATGACCTGTGGTGGCGAGGTTCAGTTGTTGTTTGAACGGCACATCGCCAATCCTTGGTCAATCGCAGTATTTGGCGCAGGGCATATCGCGCAGAGCTTTGTGCCGTTGCTTCTGACGATGCAGTGCCGAGTGACCTGCATCGATCCGCGACAAGAATGGCTTGATCGTTTGCCACAGAATCATAAGTTGCAGATCGTTTGTACCGATGACATGGCGGGCGAGGTCGAGCGGCTATCGGATCAGACTTATTTCGTCCTGATGACGCGCGGTCATGCGAGCGACCTGCCGATTCTTGCCAGGATATTGTCGACGTTTCAGCCGCCCTTTGTGGGTGTGATCGGCAGCGAGCAGAAAGCGAGTATCTTGCGTAGAGAACTTGCAAAGCAGGGCTTCGAACCATCCGTGATCGATTCTTATCACTGCCCGCTTGGGCTGCCGATTGGCGACAATACGCCAGCTGAAATTTCAATCAGCATTTCTGCCCAACTGTTGCAGGTAAGAGACTCAATTGCCGGACGCAAGTAAACCGGCGTCGCTGGAAACAGCAGTCCGCCCAACACGAAACCCGTATCGCGGCGTTGGTGTTACTGTGGCCGCTTCAGGACTGTGCGACCCCGAACTACATACCCGATGGTGTTGTCACGGGCCAACCGAGTGCCCATTGCAACTGGAACTGGGACTGGTTGTGATCGACAACAGCCCGCAGGTACGCCCGCTGGGCCGTTTCCAAAGTCTGCAACGACTGCAGCACTTCAAGCGGTAGGCCTTGGCCATCGCGAATACGCGAAAGATTCAGGTCGAAGGATTGTTGAGCAGTTTGGATCGCTTGTTCCGTAATGCTGATTTGTTGGCGGCGAAACTGAATTTGAGCATGCGCTTCGGAGACTTCCAACGCCACTTGGTCCATGACTCTTAGCTTTTCATAACGGGCCTGTTGGACTCGCGATGAAGATTCCTGGCGAGCGGCTCGCTCACCCAAGCCAAGGTTTCGGATTTGCCACGACATCAGCGCGTCGACATCGTATCGCCCGTCAACGTTGTCGATCGAATTGCCGATTCCACCGCCGAAACCGCCGGTGCTAAATCCCATCAGGACACTGGGGACGAACGGAGCGAATTTTTCGCGTTGGTAGGCTTCGCAAGCCGCGGCTACCAAGGCTTGCGATTCTTTCAATTCCGGACGGGTCGCCAAACCCATGCTGATCAATTGCGACTTGTCGTTTTGGTCCATCGCCAAATCGATTGGTACAACCGTTACATCCATCGGCCGAATCGATGCGCGGCTGTCTAGGCTGATCGCTTGGGCCAGACGAGCCGAAGCCAAAGCGATTCGCTCTTGCGACGCAACGACGCGATTCTGAATCAGGCTTAGTTCTGTTTGCATCCGTTTCGCATCCGCTTTCAAGCCTTCACCGGCTTCGGCGAAATCGGATGTCACGCTGGACAGATCTGCCATTCGCTGGCGTGACTGTTCAACGATCTGGTTATCTTGGTGAGCGTCGAGCAGGTCGATGTAGGCATTGGCGGCGGTCAGCAGTTGTCGGTTGACGACTGCGCTGGCGGCGTGACTTTGAGCCCAAGCGGTCTTTTCGGCAATTTCAGGCTGAAAGATCGCGTCGGCCAAATGGAACTGAGCAACCAGACCGGGACGAGGTGTCGTGCCCGCACCCGTCGCGCCAGTGCCCAGTCCGTACTGGAACGAGTTTCGGTTGACGTCGATGATGCTTCCGTCACTCGCTTGGTAATTTCCGTCATGGCGATGGAAACTCAAGCCACCTTGGATCGACGGTAACCACAATGCCTCGGCCCGTGCGAGCGTTGCGTAGGCTTCGCGAACCCGCCACTGGGCGACGCCGACGGCCGGGTGTGAACCGCCGATCATCGCAAGCGCCGATGGCAGGTTCATATCGATCGAATCGTCGATCGAAACGGCCCCGTAGCTGACACTCTGTTTGATCGGGGTGACCGTTGTCCCGTCTTCGAGCAGGGTCACCGGGACGATGCCGGAAAGCGATACTTCGGCTTGGTCGATTTCGGATTGTTCGGCATTGGCCAAACCGATCATCGGGGCAGGCACGGGAACCGATTCTTGCGGTGATTCGCTGACTGACTGAATCGCGGGATGCGTCGTGGCAACGGTCGGCAGGTGGGCTGTGAAGGGTGCACTTCCCGCACAACCGGCAAATCCGAAAACACCAAGCGCATAAAGCAAACGGGGCATCCTGCCCTCCTATTTTTCGCGGTTGGCACGCCGAGGTATCCGTACCAGGACGCGGGCCGATCCGAACGAAGTGGTTCTACGGAAAATACTTCGGATCCCGGTTGATCGGATCAGAACTCTGGATTTCGATGGATCGAACGTATCGCCGAAAAAGCCGACGAAATATCGCCTTATGTCAACTATGCTGAACTGTCCCATCAGCGAAGCTTCGCCGCCCGTCTCAGTCGTAGCGATTGTCCGGCTTGCACCTCACGCTCAAAATCCCTTCCCGTAACAAATTGAGTTCGATGAATCATTCGGTTTTCGGCTGCCCGCGTCTGTGTGTTGGGTTTGTGATTGCTCTCGTTGGAATCGTTGGGTGTTCGCAGCCCCGAACGGTCACAACCAAAGACAATGCGACAACCACGGTGCGAGTCAAAACGGTCAACGTTGCTGCTGTAGCGATTCGGAAAACGACGCTACAACCGGCATCGGTCGACGCCTACTATCGGGCAGAGGTTCGTGCCAAGGCATACGGTTTTGTCACCGAAATCAAATCCGACCTGGGGGACTTCGTTCAGTTCGGCGATGTGTTGGCGGTGATCGATGTTCCTGAGCTATCGAAGGAACGGGCGATGATCGAGGCTCGGATTTTACGGTTGATGGCCGAAGAACGTCGATCCCAAGCGGGGGTCCAGCTTGCCGCCGCACGCGTTCGATCGTCGGAAGCCCAGCTAGCCGAAACGAAATCGCAAATGAGCGGGGCCGAGGCTTCGCTAGCAGCATCGGAAGCTGAGTTTCAACGCACCGATGACCTCGTTCGACGTGGTTCGTTACAACAACGCATGCTAGATGAATCACGTCTGGGCCGCGATTCGGAAGCTGCCCGCAAGCAAGCAATGAGTGCGTCGATCGATTCGGCACAAGCCGAAGTCGAGGTCGCTCAGGCGCAGGCGATTTCGGCACAATCGGATTTCGAAGCCGCTGTTGCAGAAACGCAGATCACTCGACGCGAGTTAGAACTGCTTGATGTTCGTTTGGAATACGCCACGGTGCGTTCCCCGATTTCTGGGGTCGTGACGCATCGCGGCGTGGAGATGGGCGATTTGGTCCGCGAACAAAGCGAAGTGGGTAGCGGCGGACCGTTGTTCGTCATCAGCCAAGTCGACAAGGTCCGTGTCCGCATTCCCGTTCCCGAATCCGATGCACCGTTCGTCAGACAAGGGGACGGCGTCACGCTGTCCTTTCCGTCGTTTGCCGGCGAAGAACCAATCAACTCAGTCGTAACCCGGCGGGCCGGAAGTCTTGACCCGAGCACCCGAACGATGATGGTCGAAGTCGAAATGGATAACACCGAAGGCCGAATGTTGCCTGGAATGTTCGGCCAAGCGTTGATCCGTATCGGTGAAGAACAAGCGACGAATACGCTACCCGCACAAGCGATTCGCTTTCGCGAAGACGGCACTGCGTATGTGTACGTGGTCAGCGGCGATGATGCGGTCACCATCGCGCAAGTTACGGTCGGAACCGACGACGGGAATCAGATCGAAATTCTTTCGGGCGTCAAAGCCGGACAACGTGTCATCGGCCCGCATTTGCAGCGATTCGTTGACGGTCAAATAGTCAAACCGCTTTAGGTTTGCGCACTTGGCCGTTCTTTGACGGTCGTCTTGCACGGGTTTGATAATTTCAGAGTCCCCAGTCGCTTTCTTTCGCGGCTGACTACATAGAGATTTCGTTCGATGGGTTTGATTCGATTTTCGCTCAACAATCGCTTCGCTGTGCTGGCGTCCGCGATCGCGCTCAGTGTCCTCGGTGCTGCGGTCATTCCGGGGATCACGATCGATATCCTGCCCGACTTCAAGAAGCCGGTCGTCGTCAGCTTTTTCTCGTATCCGGGTCTGCCGACGTTGGATATGGAAAAGTCGGTGACCGCTCGTGTCGAACGAGCGTTGACATTGGCGGGCAAGATCGAGCATCAAGAATCACGCACGGTCCCCGGCGCGGCCGTCATCAAAGTCTTTTTCCAGCCCGGCGCTGATGCGAGTTCGGCGATGAACGATATCGTCAATCTTGAAGCAAGCGACATGTTCCACTTGCCGCCGGGGATCGAGTGGCCGTTTACACTGCGCAGCGAACCGGCCAATTTGCCCGTTGTGCTGGCCGCCATCTCTGGCGAAGGTCTCAGCGAATCCGAGCTCTACACGATCGGATATTACGCCGTTCGAAACAAAATGGGCGGCCTGAAGGGCGTCCAAATTCCGCACCCGTTCGGCGGTAAGTTTCGACAGATGATGGTCTACGTGGACCCGCACAAGCTTCGCGCCTACCACGTCAGCACGTCCGAAGTCGTCGAGGCGATGCAGAAGTCCAACTTGGTGTTGGCTGCCGGGACAGCTCGCATGGGCGGAACCGACTATCAAGTCCATCCTCGCAACACGCTGCCGGATACCGCTGAAATCGAAGCGATCCCGATAGCCGTTCGCGACGGTCGCCCCATCTTCATTCGTGACGTCGCACGCGTCGTCGACGATGCCGCACTTCAATACAACATTGTCCGAGTCAACGGAAAACGCAGCGTCTATTGTCCGTTGTTGCGCGAGCCGGGTGAGAATACGATTGAAGTCGTGGACCGAATCTACGATGGGATCGCGGCCGAAATTCCCAAGATGAAAGAGCGGGGCGACATTCCCGAGGCAACGGAAGTCACGTTGGTCTCGGACCAATCCAGCTACATTCGCAACGCGATGCGGAACTTGTTGAATCAAGTCGGACTCGGTGCGCTGTTGGTCAGCGTCATTGTGATGATTTTCTTGCGCCGCTTCATGCCAACGATCATCATCGTTTCGACGATCTTGTTGGCGATCTTGATCGGAGCCCTCGGTTTCGCGTTCACGGGCCAGACAATCAACGTGATGACGCTGGGTGGGATCGCGTTGGCTATCGGAACGGTTGTGGACGCGGGGATCGTCGTCGTAGAAAACATCATCCGTCATCAACGGATGGGCAAGTCAGCCGTCGACGCTGCATTCGACGGTACCAGCGAAGTCTCGGGCGCGATTTTGGCGGGAACACTGACGACGCTCGCCGTATTCCTTCCGGCCGTATTTTTAACCGGCATGATCAAGTACCTGTTCGCGCCATTGTCGTTGGCTGCCGTGTTGACGATTGGTGCTTCGTATTTTCTGGCACTGACGGTTGTACCAGCTTTCTGCGCGACGCTCGTGCGTGAAAAACTGATGATGTCGGATGAAAAGTCATCGGACGACGAAGCTGAATTGAGCGGGTTCTATGCCGGCGTTCTGAGTTCGGCGATGAAAGTCCCCGTGCTGACCTCGGTGATGATCGTGGGTTGTGTGGGCGCATCGTTTTTGTTGTGGCCACGAATTGGTACCGAACTATTCCCCGAAGTCGATGCGGGCAGCTTTGAATTGCGAATCAAAACACTGCCCGGGACAGCGCTGGATCAAACGGAAGCCTTGGTGATGCGGCTCGAAGATACCATCCAAGAGATGATCCCCGCGGAACAAATCGAAACGATCATTGCCAACATCGGATTGCCGGTCGGCAAGGGCGCAGGGTTTTCGACTGTCTTGAGTTCGAACTCGGGACCCGACACGGCCTACTTGATTGTCAACTTAAAACAGCAAGGGCGATCCGAAAGTACCAGTCACTACATTGGGTTGCTCCGCGAAAAGCTTGCACAAGAGTATCCGCTTGAGCAGTTTCTGTTTGTGTCGGGCGGTATTGTCAACATGGCCTTGAACGAAGGTGTGCCGACTCCCATCAGCGTTCAGGTTTCGGCGGGTTCGCTGCAACAGTGTCGCGACGCAGCCGAGCGAATCGTGGATGCCGTTCGACCGATTGCCGGCACCGAGGATGTGCAGATTGCACAATCGTTGGACTATCCCCAGTTTGACGTTCAAGTCGACCGAACCCGTGCCAAGTACTTGGGCGTTGACCAAGAACAGGTAGCGAAGACGGTGCTTACAGCGCTGGGTTCCAGCGTCGGATACTCGCCAACGATTTGGATCGACCCCAAATCGGGCACGGACTTTTTCATGGGCGTACAGTACGAGTCGAACGATTTCGAGTCGTTGGAAGACGTACGAAACATCCCTTTGTCTTTGGAAACTCCCGACGGACCGATCACGATTCCGTTGTCGAACATCGCCACGGTCAGCCGAGTGAACATTCCCGGTGAGATTCAGCATTACAACATCGCTCGTGTGAACGACGTACACGTCAACGTCGTCAATCGTGATATCGGATCCGTCGCGGCCGATATTGAAACGGCGCTCGCAGACATGGAGTTCGAAAACGGTGTCTCGGTCAGCCTGCGTGGTCCGGTCGAGACCATGCGTTCGGGCATGAAGCTTTTGGGCATCGGTTTGGCCGTCGCTGCTTTCTTGGTCTATTTGGTCTTGATGGCCCAGTTCCGGTCGTTCACCGATCCACTGATCATCATGTTGGCTGTGCCGCTGGGGATCGGCGGCGTACTGGTCGTGCTGTACTTGACCAACACGAACTTGAATATCCAATCGTTGATGGGCACGCTGATGATGATCGGCGTCGTGGTCAATAACTCGATTCTATTGGTCGATTTTGCCAACCGACGACGTCAGCAAGGTATGTCGGCCCATGATGCTGCGATGGCGGCGGCCCAAGTACGACTGCGTCCAATTTTGATGACGTCGCTAACGTTGGTCGCTTCGATGTTGCCCTTGGCTTTCTTGTGGGCGCCCGGTAACGAGGCAATGATCCCGCTGGCGCGTGCGTTGCTGGGCGGCATGGTTGTATCGACTCTATTGACATTGATTCTGGTGCCGTGCGTCTACTCGCTCGTCCACCGCAACTCGGTGGCGCCCGCCTAATCGAGGCGACCGGAGACTGATTTCGATTCTTTTCGCCGGAAGAAAGCTCAATGGATCGATACTGTGTCTCATTGCCACCGGTCATCGATGCGATGAAAATGGTCGGGCAGCGGTAGAGAGGCATTGGCTTCTCTGTCGGTGATTCCTACCGATTACTCGTTCGCGGACGACGACATGAAAAACACCTTGCTAGGCCTTTGCGCCCTCTTTTTTTGCTCCAACGTGTCGATCGCCCAGGTGATTGTCAACGACTTCGACAGCATCAAGCTGTACACATTGACGAATGATTCGGGGATGACTGTGAAGGTCACCAACTACGGTGCGATCATCACGTCCATCATGGTTCCCGATCGCAATGGGAAGGTCGGCGATGTAGCGTTGGGGTACAACCGCGTCGAAGACTATATCAATGCAGTCGACAAGCCCTACTTTGGTGCCATCGTCGGAAGATATGGAAATCGCATCGCCAAAGGTGCCTTCTCGATCGGTGACAAAACCTACGCGCTGGCGACGAACAATAACGCAAACCACCTTCACGGCGGGGTGATCGGGTTCGACAAAGTGGTTTGGGATGCAAAGCCGATCGAGGGCGACGGATTCACGGGGTTGGAACTTTCGTACCTTGCCAAGGATATGGAGGAAGGATACCCCGGCAATTTGCAAGTGACGGTGACCTACCAATGGAATAATAAGAATGAGTTGTCCGTGAACTATCACGCGTCGACCGACAAGTCGACACCGGTGAACTTGACACAGCACACGTACTTCAACCTGAAGGGCGAAGGCGAAGGAACGATCCTGGATCACGAGTTGATGCTCAATGCGAAGACCTACACTCCCGTCGATTCAGGTTTGATCCCGACGGGAAAAATGCCCAACGTCGAAGGCACGCCATTTGACTTTACCGTGTCAAAGCCGATCGGTCGTGACGTCGGGGCATCGGACGAGCAACTCGAGTTCGGACTCGGTTACGATCACAACTTCGTCCTTGACAAACCGTACGGCGAGATGGGGCTTGCCGCGCGGGTTTACGAGCCGACGACGGGCCGCGTGATGGAGATCACGACCACCGAGCCGGGTATTCAATTCTATTGCGGAAACTTTTTAGACGGTCGATTGAAGGGCAAGGCAGGGAAAACCTATCTGCACCGTGGTGGCTTTTGTCTGGAAACCCAACACTATCCCGACAGCCCCAATCAGCCGAATTTCCCGTCCACGATCATCAAGCCTGGTAAGGATTACCAGACCAAGACGACTTTCAAGTTCTCAACTCAAAAGAAGTAGTGCTGCGATGTTTGTGTTTGAACGTTTCTATTCAATCGTCGTTGGGGCGCTTGCTGTTTTTGCATCCATAGCAAACGCCGGTGATCAAACGGTGGAACGATTCGACAACCAAGGAGCTTCGACTCTTCACTATCTGCTGTACCAACCCGATTTGGATAGCCAAGCGGTTGCGCAAGTACGAACCGAAGATGGACGAATCCCGCTGCTGTTGTTCTTGCACGGTGGCGGCGAAGGCGGTGACAACATCGAAAAAGTCAAAATGCACGGCCCGCCGCGGCTGATCAAAGAGGGTAAGGACTTTCCGTTCTTTGTTGTCTCGCCTCAGAATCCCAGCACCACTCAGTTCTGGGATGATCAGTCATTGATGGCTTTAGTTGATCATCTTGTTGATCGATACGCCGTCGATCCGTCACGCATCTATTTGACGGGGATGAGTCGCGGTGGGTTCGGCGCTTGGCGTTTGGCGATCCAGAATCCCGATCGCTTCGCTTGTTTGGTGCCAATTTGCGGTGGTGGTGACCCGCCCTATGTCCGAAAGATCAAGCAAATGCCGATTTGGGTATTTCACGGCCAACGAGATGACATGATTCCGATCTCAGAATCGGAACAAATGGTGGACGCGCTGCGGGAGCTTGGAAACGACGTCAAGTTTACGGTCTATCCGAACGCGAAGCACGATGCGTGGACCGAGACCTACGGCAACGACGATCTGTATACCTGGATGCTCGAACAACGTATTGCGATACAACCTCAATCGGATCAAACACGACCCGCTAAATGACTAGATGTCGAGTGGAGGTTGATGCAGCGAATCTAAGATTGGTTGCAGATGATGTTCGAATCGACGCCACTTTTGAACGGAAGTCGCATACATCGGTTGTCGAACTTGCCACTTGCTTGGCGTGTGGACCGAACGCTCGTTTTCATGAAAATCAATGCAAGCAGGGTCCCACGGCAACCCGCAATGATCGATCATTCCACGAGCGACGCGTTCACAATCGGCGACGGTCTCTTCGTAAGTGATGTTATGGATTCGAATCGGCAGCGCTTCCTCGAAGTGGGCCATCATTTGCCGATAGCGTCGATAGTAAAGAGAAAGCGATTCAAGATCGCAAAAGGGCGGATTCAGGTTTTGACAGTAGCAAGAAACCAACACGTCCATCGGATCGCGTTGACAGTGAATCACGATTGCGTTTGGGAACAGCAACGCGATCAAGCCGAGGTGCATGAAATTGGTCGGCATCTTGTCGGTGACAAAGGTTTCGTTCGGTCCAAATGTCTTCAGTTGGTCGAGATAGTCATTGGCATGCCGTTGAATGCGATATTGGTCAGTATCCCACAAACACTTGGGGTAATTTGAAACGGGGCCGTGGGCGATGCCGCGCGCGTCATTTGATTCGTTTTCGATGGTTCGTCGAATATTGTTGATCGTCTTGAGTTCACCCGCGCCCGCGATCGCCGGATGGCTGGTAAGAATTTGCTCAGTCAGGGTTGTTCCCGATCTCGGCATCCCCACGACGAAGATCGGTCTCACCGAATCACGTCGAATGCCGACATTCGCATTGGCTCGATAGAATTCGGGAGTGAAGAAACTGATCGAAGCCTCGGCAATACGCTTTAGCGGTGCGCGGTCGGATGCCGGTCGTGGTTTGGGTGACTCGGCCGAGTCAAGTGATCGCTGATGTCCGGGTTTTAACCGGTTTGCCGTGTCAAAATGCTTCCACGCGCGATCGTACTCGCCGAGATCGTCGAAGATTTTTCCGAGAGCAAATTCCAGATGGACGCGGTCGCGAAGTGGAAGCTCTGGTTCCTTCAGCCGAGACTCTAACATTGTCACGTAGTCGCTGGTCTTCGGTTCGGCTTTGAACTTTCGAGTTCGAGTGTACCGAAAGTGGGTTGCCGCGTGATGGGGATCCATGTCGATTGCGGATTCGAATTGTTCGATGGCTTGGGAAATGTTCCCGCTGTCGACGTTCGCATTGGCAAGATGCGTTAGAGCAAAAGACGACTGAGGATCAAGTCGAACGGCATGTCCGTACGATTGACGCGCCCGGTCGAATTGCTCGAGTTGGCCTTCGAGTCTTCCCTGTCGGATGTAGCTATCGGATCGCGGAGCGGCACGATTGGCTGTTTGCAGGCAACGCAGGCGTTCTCGAACGATGCGTTGCTTCGCGACTCGCATATTCTTCCGTCCAAGGACGATGCTGCGACGCCTCAACAGTCGCGCGAGTGTGCGATTGATTTGGGGATTGTTGCGATCGCGCATCAACGCAACACGTAGCGTGTGAATCGCATCATCGAGGCGGCGGTGACGCACAAAAACATGCGTCAGGTCGAGCACCGATGCACAGGTCGCATTGCTGACGGCGATGGCTCGCTGATGGCGCTCCATCGCGAGCTCCGGTTGACGATTCGCACTGGCAATTCGGCCTAGTACGGTCCAGCACTCGGCAGCGCGTGGTTCTAGCTTGACGGTACGATTGAGAAGCAGTGCTGCTTGATCCAAATCGTCTTGAAGGACGCAGGCATAGCCCGCGACTTGAAGGACGATTCCGATGCAATCCGCGTCGCCCAAGAATCGCAGGAGGTAGTTGAGCGATTCCTTCGGCCGTTTTTCGATCAAATCCCAAACGGCAACGACCGCGTTCGCTACGGCATCAGTGTGATCGACGCGAGATCTTCGTCGTGCTTCACGAAGACGGTCGGCTGGAGTTCCCGACAGACTCGGATCCATCAAACCGCATGCGCGGACGAATAGCCGATCCAGGTGGTCTGGATGAATAACAGAAGTCGCAAGCATGAAGGGACTCGAGAGGCGTTGATGACAGAGAGCCAGCGGATGACGCGGTGGTTGGACACAACAGGATCACTATGGGTATTCGCCCGTGTAGTAATACTGATAATCGGGGTCGCCGTCGTATTCGTAGTACTCGTCCCAGTTGTAGTAGTACTCGTAGGTTGAATAGTAATAGTAGTAGTACGCCGGATTGTATTCGTAGTAGTACGCGTCGTAATACGGATCGGTATCCGGGTCATAAGGATCGTCGTCTTGGTCGTCTGAAAGACCGTCGCACGTCAGCGTGAAGTGAATCGCGTCGACCGGAGCATCGTTCGCTTCAAATGCGGTAATGCGAATCAGATAGTCACCTTGATCGAGCCATGCGAGGCCCGACCGGGTTATGTCATTTTGGACGCCGATCACCATACGCAGTTCGCTCGTCTCGGCGTCGTAGATTCGCATGCGAATCCCTTCGGTGCTCGATCCGTCGGAGGCCGATAGATCAAATCGGTAGAGTTTGGATTTGCCTGCTGTCCAGCGATAGAACTCATCCATTTCGGACGAAGCATCGCCCGAGACGAGTTCGTTCATCTGTTGGGACGGTGTGATGAACTCTGCGACGGCGACATAGTTGCCGACATGAACGGCCGAACTGGGGTCGATACTGATGCGGACAAAGTACTCGGCTCCGACGGTTGGCGATGTTACTTCCACAGTCCACGACCCATCGTTTCGCAGTCTCGCCGAGGAACCGACTTGTTGACCCGTCGAATCAATCACGCGCACCATTATCTCGGGGTGCGCTTGGCCGACACCGGAAACGCTGACTTGCAGACTCTGCCGTGCACTATCGGGCGCGACAATTTTCCAAACATCGGCGTCGGCTGCCGATGCGACCGAAGAGATGACTTCGAAACGATCCGTCGATGCGATTGTGGAAGAAACCGTGTCTGCGGAAGCAATCGTTTGGCGCACGTCTTCGGGATCCGCAAGATCGAATCCGGTGAACAAGGCGTCGGCACCGGACGCATAGTCGCCCGGAACGTGATCAAGTTGTTGATCGGCGGCCGACCGATAGTCAAGCTCCAGCACATAGTCGCCGACCGAATAAACGTCGTCAGTGTCGTCGGCAAGGACACGAACCATGATTTCCGCTGACCCGTTGATGCCGGTCAGGGTGATGGAGTGGTCGTTGTCGAAAACGGACGCCGCCGCGCTGCTTTGCAAGACTTCGCCGGCGGCGTCGATGACTTCCAGTCGGGAACGAAGCAGGCTGATGCCAGCGGATTTGACTTTGATCGTGACACTGTCTTGTCCGGTCGCTGGTACGAATTTGTAGTGATCGATATCGGTTGCCGACACAATGCTGGCGCGGGTGCGTACGACGTCGGTAGCCGGTGCAAAGTTGATCGGCTGAGGCAACAGCGTGGCCATCTGAACGTCGTCGTTGCTGAGCGCTTCATACGGATCGCTACGCAGTCCGTACAGACTTTGAATCTCGCTTATGTCTTCGGGGCTTAACAGTCCTTTGGGAACCGTGTATTGCCCGAACATCACGGACCATTCGGTCAGGTTGTCATCGACACCCAACGTGTTTCCCGATTCATGCAAAAGGACGCTGAACAGGTCGCGATCCAACGGATCCCACTGCGTCGTATCAGGACCGGTGTCGTCATTCCAGTCATGCAGCTTGAAGTTCTGATTCGAATTGAGCAGCAAGTCGCCGGAGTAAGTACCAGCCACCGATTGAAACGGAAGTGAGCTGGCAAGCAGACCCTGTTGAGGAAACGCGCCGATCCGAAACTCTCCAAATCGAGGATCGTTATTGGTCATGCCGTGCGAACCAAACGCAACATCGAAGTCGTTTCGAAGTCCGATGTTGATGTCTGCGTGAATCGCCCAAGTCTGATATGCCCTGAGAATCAACTCTTGCCATTGCTGGGTGTCGCCCGCTTGGTCCAGCGTTTCTGCTAAGTCGTTGACGCGATTCCCGATTGCGACGCCATCGGCGGGAAAGCTGATGGTCAGGTCACGAGGTTCTGGCCATGGCGTTCCAAATGCAGCAAGCAAGGTGCGTGATTCGAGTGTCTCAAAATTGGCTGCGTGGGGACGGCGAAGTCGTTTCGGACGGGGCATAGTTCGAATAGTTCGCGGTAAGGGGGGGGTAGGAAAACGCTTGTATGTGGGGCGTCAGTCGGCGACGAGCGTTGAAATGTTCGATGAATCGATGCCGTCAGGCCGATTGCGTGGACTCGACCTTGCTGGCTTGGCCAACTTGCCGAGTTGGTAGGTTCGAGCGATTGCTTGGAATCCAGGCATCTCGCGAATCGCTTCGAGATCGGGATCGCTGTCCAGTCGGTCGGCGTCGTAGCCCGCTTGAAGGGCTTGCGCCAAAAAGCTGAGCGATCGAATGTGGAACGTTCGTTCTTGCATCAACGCGGACGCGCAGGCGAGTTGATAAAGGGCGCGGGCGGAATTGGGTGGTTTGATCGCTTCGCGAACGTCGCGATCGGCTTCGTTGAATCGCCCCAATCGAGCAAGCAAAACGGCGCGGTCGGAAACACCTCGCTCGTTGTCGGGTTGGTTCCGAATCAGCCGATCCAGATACGGAATCGCATCCGCATCTCGATTCAGTTTCCGGGTCAGCAATTCAGCGATACTGATCAGCACATCCGCGGAATTCGGATCTAGAGCCTCCGCGGCCTTCAGGTCTGCCAGTGCGGCGCTCGGGTTGGTGCTTTCCATCGCCCGAGCACGCGACAGCAAAGACGGCGCGGTAAGGTCTTTCTCGTTCATGACGGCCACGAGATCTCGATCCGCCGCGACCGAGTCGCCTTGCAAGCGGTATGCGCGGCTGCGAAGCAACAGCAAGTGGACACGATTGGGCGAATGCGTCATTGCGTTGGTGAAGTCTGCGATTGCTTCGTCGATTCGATCACGACTCAAACGAATCAGGCCGCGATTGGTTTCTGCTTGCCAATTGGTAGCGTCCAGGTCGAGTGCAGCGTCAAATTCTGCTTCCGCGCGATCACCACGCGACAAATGCAAATAGCAGAGTCCTCGCAGCAGTCTTAGCCGCGATGAATCGGGTGCTCGTTCGATTGACTTTGTGAATGATGCAGCAGCCTGATCGTATTGGTGGGCGTGATACTGAGATCGACCGAGTCCCGTCCATCGAAGTTCCGGAGGGATCGAGTCTTTGCCGGAAAGACGGTCAAGTTTGTGGCCGGCTTCGGTCCATCTTTCCTTTTTCATCAAACGAATCGCGTCCAGATAGATCTCGGTGTCCGATTCGCTTGATGATTCGGATGCTATCGTGCGAGACTCATTCGCAGGTAAGGTTTCGTCGGCCAACCGTGCCCGTTGCCGTTGAATATTGTGAATGAACGATGACGGTTCATCGTCGACCAACCGCTGGGCGACTTCGATCAATTGGTCCAGGCGAGAAAACTCGGATGCAACCAGCGATTTCGATTTCTTTGCCGCTGCGAGTCGATCCGACTCAAAGATCGCGACCTGACCGACATGGCGGAGCAGCGCATTGCGAAAGCCATCAACTCGGTTTGCCGGCAAGCGATTCCAGTCAGCGGGACTCAGTTGCGACGGGGGCACGAAACCAAAGTCTCGTAGAGGTTTCATGGCATCTGCGATCTCGGAATCACTTCGCTTGACCGGGTTCGCAACCATGGACGCCAGAACGGGAGTCGATGCGTCGACGAACTCACTGAAACGCTGGAGTGTCTTGGCTTCGAGCGAACTTCGACGCGATTGGATGGCAGCGAACGTCAACGGAATCAGCAGCAGAAGAAATGCAGTTCCAAAGGTGACGGCCGAAGTCGAACGGGGATTGCGACGAAGCCACTTTCTCGCTCGATCGATCCATCGCTCGGGGCAATGTTCCAACGGCAATGACCGTGTCTGGCAATCCAGATCGCAGTGGAGTTCTTCGACGCCCGCATATCGCTCGCTTCGATCAAAGGCAAGGCACCTTTCGATGATGGAACGGATGCCCGGAGATACGGAATCGTTTTCCGTCCACTCGACAGCGTGTCGCCTGCTTTCGATCGCGGGTTCTAAGTCCACCGCCGCAACGGATGATGGCGACGGAAACGGCAATCGTTGCGTCGCGAATTGGTACATCACAACGCCGACGGCATAGATGTCCGACGCGGGTCCAGCCGTGAACGTTTGCCCCATCAAACCGCCCATCACTTCGGGTGCCATGTACGGCAACGTTCCGCCCACACGGTTGGAGTTGTCGCGCTGCAGGTCTTGTCCCAAATTGAAATCCAGCAGGGCTGGCTCACCGTCATTTCGAATCAAAATGTTGGCGGGTTTTATGTCGCCGTGCATGATGCCTCGCGCGTGAGAGTGCATCAGAGCAGCCGTCAATCGTTCAAAAACCCAACCCGTCAATTCGTTTTGATCGAGCAGGCAAAGTCGATCCAGCGGACTCAGTACGGTGGGTTCATCGGCGGCAGGGGATTGACTGCGGTCGATCGACGATTTGGATTCGTCGCACGGAATCGTCGAAGTGCCAGCGATTGATCCGACATGAGTCTCTGCGACCCGAGCGCGAACCGTCGTCACCAGCGATTGACCGCTTCGCAGATCGCCGAATGGTCCTGACGCGTCAAACAGGTCTAGCAACGTCAGGCTTCCTGCATAAGGCATACAGATCGCGGTTCGTTTTGCGACTTTATGGCAGGAATAGATCGGAACGATATTTGTGTGCTGCAAAACTGCGAGTGTTTGTGGTTCGGCAAACACTCGGTCAACCAGTTTCAAAACGACAAAACGACCGGCCAACTCGTTTTGCGTCGCCAGAAAGACTTCGCTGAAAGCACCACTGCCGATTTTTTTGACCAACTGAAAGCCGATGCGGCCCAGCTCGATTTCGAGCAATGGATCGGGGCCCGTTTCGTCGCCGTGCTGATCGGTTGTCCCGCGTGTTTTCGGATCATGATGTGCCAGCGTGCGAAACCATGATTGCTTTGAAATTTGTGGAATCGTATTCCAGCGTTCAAGATCAAATGTTCGTTCGAATCGAAGTCGCGATCGAAAGTCCTCAAAGCAGATATCTGAAAGAGCAGTTGCGTGATCAAGAAGTCCAGGAAAGGCTTCGACGTACTCGTCAATCGTGAACGATAAGGCATCAGCATTTCGTCGTTCGACGTCGATTCGAATCAGTTCGGTTAGCAAATCGATGTGATGACGCACGCCGTGTTGATCGACGAGTTCGGCAATGTCTAAGCGTCGGCCTTCGGTCCAGGCGGTTTCAAAGAGATCAATGATATGTTCGGTCGAGTCATCAAGTGTGGCGATCCGTGTAGGGTCGACCTGCATGTGCGGCGCAAGATGAGGTTTTGCAAATGTCATTGCTTTCTCGATCGAAAAGAGAATGCGGTCAGGGTGGATAGCGACTTCGGGTTCGTTGCACCGCCAAGTTTCTTGAGGGAAAATGAGAATTCATTTCCGCACAGGAGTGTGGGGTGTCTGCGGTGACTGCGCAGAAATATCGCACGAATGACTCTCGTAAGCGGCTGTGTCGCTTAAGATACCCGGTGCCTTCTTGCGCGCGGCTTGCCGTGGTGTTGGTCGCGCCGTCTAGCGTTTCTGCGACGGCCAAAAGTTCGAAGAAGTGCGTGACTTGCGTAGACGGCTTAGTCTTCAGAGAGAAGAATGTTTGCTAGTTGGATCCGGCTCTTTTGTAGCATCCGTTCCACGGTTCGATGGCTCCGCCCTGTGGTCGCAGAGATTTCGCTGACGGAGTGACCTTCGATCCGTAGCTTTAGGATCTCGCGATTGATCGGGCTTAGCTTTTCCAGTGTCTCCTGCAGCGTCATGCTCAGAAGATTGATCGAACGCTCGTCGGTTTCCAATTCTTCGGAATGGTCGACAAGTCGAACGGTACGATTGATGTCACGTCGGCCTGCCGAATGGTGATTTCCTTTGTCCGCGAGTTTGCTTGCAGCGATCACGGCAAGGAGGTTCCAAAGTGTCTTGCCCGGCGGCGCGTCGTAGTCGCCAGCTTGCACACCACGAAAGATGCTCTTGAAGACCGATTGGACGATATCTTCGGTCATCGTATTGTTGCGAAGCTTTGCGCCCATCTTAACGTCGATCAGGCCAAAGACTCGCCGGGCGTAGCGATCGTAAAGTTCACTCGCTGCGCGCTCGTCTCCATCGCGAACCAGTCGTACAAGCGAGCGGTCAGAGTGCGCGAGTCTGATTGAGTCTTTGTCGCCGGACGTAGTCATGATGCAAGGTTTGCGATCAGCATAGATCAATCGCAGATCAGCGGATGTGGTTGCAGATCATTGCGACCGGATGGGATGTAAATGATCATTGATATTGTAGCGGCGCGTCAAAGACTCTGTCGGCTTTAGAAAAGATGAAGCCGGATCCAGACGTGATGGGCAGATGCAAGTTCCATCATCAAGAATTGAGAGCGAACGCGGCCAGACGTCTCGATTCGGAGACCAGACTTTCGCCTAGCTGCAAACAAAGGTGCCCCATCATGGCCGCGCTCGCAAGTGCCGATTTGCGATCGGACGAAGTGCTCTCAAAGGGTTGAGCTCCTTTCAGCTGTGTAGTCCGCCATCTTTTTTCGGTATTCAACGGGCATTTCGGGTTCTGGCTCTTACGGAAAGCAAGTTAGCCGCAAAAACAGGGATTTGTTGAAAACGTTTTCCTCGACAGAGGGGTTTTGCATTAGCCTTTGGCAGTGCTTCGGGTTTTTGTCGCCTTCGTTCGGCACGATTTCTCTTTCTTCCGAACGTCAAAACATGGACGCCGCAGCAAATCTCTTCGGCGGTCTGCCGGAGCTTCGTTTTGGACGAGAGGCCGTCGCCCGACTCGCCATCGTTTGATTTTCTAGGACGCACGGAACTCGGGCGGCTCCAAAGATGTGGGAACACCGCCGAAGCGGAATTGTTTCGAAGATTTAGATTGGCCCACAATTGCTAACGCTTCGCTAAATTCCGACACCAGGACTTGCAAGCGAAAATCGACGCCGTTAATATAGATGGAATGTCTTATTTGGGTTCCGTCGCGATAGAGGCGTCCATTCCATGATCAAGTTGAGCGACCTGCAGTTGGCCGGGGTGATTGACGAAATCGCTTGTGCAATGAAGTCGGGCGCACCGGTCGAACGTGCGATGCGGCGGTTGCAAACACGGCGAATGGGGCGAGTTGGGCGATGTGCCGGCCAGATTGCCGACCAGCTTGACCGAGGGCAATCGCTTGAGCAAGCAATTTCGGTGATTCGTTCCCCCATGACCTCGCAAATCTCCGCAGCGATTGCCGCCGTTGGTCGAGGGGCCGATCAGCGGCTGATTTCGCGTTTGGGGCAACAGTTGCGTCGGCGCAGCCAGTTCATGGGAACGGCTGTGATCGCGTACTTCTATCCGATCGTGCTGCTGATGGTTGCGTATGTCGCAACCGTGATGGTGGCTGTGCCGCTGGTGAATCGAAACCAGGGTCGTGACTTTCGATGGGAACCTTGGTTGGTTTCGGCGTGCCAGTGGTTAGAGCAGAACGCTTGGTGGCCGCCGTTGATCGCACTGTTGATCGGCGTCTTAATTTGGTGGCTATTAACGGGACGCAGTTCGCTTTCCCGTCATGCCCGATTGAGCTTGTTTTTCTATTCGTTGGCGGACCAGATTGAAGCGGACGTTCCCGAGCAAGAAGCCATCGTCCATGCGGCGAAACTGTCAGGCGACTCCATGCTCTCGGGGCTTGAGAATCCGACGCTTGCGAGTCCTCCGATCGCGAAGTTGATCGGTCGAGCAAGCGAGTTGACGGATATCGATGAGGAGCAGCGAACCAATGCAGCTGTGACGGTATCCGGATCAAACTCGGGTTCGTCGTTGGGGATGCCGCCGTCGATTCTAGCCGCGAGACTTTATTTTTTGGGAAGCTGGCACGCGGAGGCGTCTCGCAGGTCGGGCTATTTTTGGTCGCGTTTCTTACCGCGAACCCTGATGGTCGTTGTCGGCTGTGGTTTCGTGATCTCTTACGCTTGGTGGGTTATCGCGCCGGTGTACCGCCAAGTTGCCCAGTGGTGATGGAGAAAAGTGACCGTCCGATGAATACACCCAAAAAACAACTCGACTCGGTGGCCTCGTACTTGGCCAGTGTCCCCGGTCATTCGCCCAGCGCCATCGGATGGCTTGATGGGCAACGTGAACTCGGCGAAATGCGTCGACGTGCAGTCTTTTGCGTTTTCGCCGCCTGGTTGATGTTGACGGTCGCGGCGATCGTGGCGGCGGTCACGGCGCTGATGATGTCGGCAAACGTGCGCAGCATTTTTGACGAACAGTTTCGCGATGATTTGGGTTCGATTCTAGCAATCGTTTACGTTCCTTGGATTCTGTTCTCTATTGCAGCGGTTCTGCTGGTTGGCGGATTGGTCGCGTTGCTTTCAGGGTATTTCCCTGGACTTCGCTCGACTCGTTCGGCGCTCGACTGGTCATCGGCGGCCGATGCCGTGTCGCGATTGTTGTCGGCGGGTTGCACTTACCCCGACGCATTCCGAGTTGCGGCCGCCGCAATGCCCTCGAGCGAAAGTCGCGGCTGGTTGATTCACGCAGCCGAACGCGTCGAGAAGGGCATGTCCCCCACCCTTGAAAACAACGTTGCGCGAGGCGACACGGCAGTGCTTGAATTGATGCTCGGTGCAGTCAATGACCAACCGCAACACCAGTGGAGTCTGGCAACCGAGCACTTCTTCGTTGTTGCGAAGCGGCGACTGATGTTGTTAACGCACACGGTTCCGATGATCACGACCGTACTGGCAGGTTTTTTGATTTGGGTTTCGATATCCACAACGTTGGGTTGGATGTGGAAATCGGTTGGCAGCATGGTCAATGGTTTCGGTTTTTAGGTAGGAACATATTATGAATCGAACGCTTCGTGTCATTCTGTGGACCTTGTTGATCCTGTTCACTCTGCTTTGCTTCGTGTTTGTGTTGCCGTCACTGTTCGGCTTGGTGATGATGACACTGCTAGTCTTTGCGGTGATGGATTTCGCCGCGCGTCGCCATCTCAATGCGACGCGTGCTTTCAATTCGACCTTGCGTGCCGTTTGCCGTCATGACGGCGCGATTACCAAGGTTGCGGTCGCGTTTTCGAAGTCGGGACCCCTTGCCGGGCCCTGCTACGAATATGCGCGTCGGTTGATGATGGGGCAGGATCCCATCGAAGCGGCGGCTCGTTCACGAGTTCCGCTGCAATTGGCGACGGCCGTCGCCTTGCAAACGCCCCCTTCCGAGCAATCGACTGATGCAATTACGCCCGGATCCCAGAACAACCGTTCGTCGGCGTCCATCAAGCGTTACGAATCGGTTGATGGCGGGTTGGAGAACGAAAACTTAGGAGACAGCGGCTGGATGCCTGCATATGGCCAGTTTCTTTACTTGGTTGTCACTGCATCGGTGACGTGCGCGGTATTCAGTTTCATGGCAATTTTTGTTGTGCCAACTTTAGAGAGCATGTTCGATGAGTTCGGTATGAAGATGGTGCAGCGCGATCGGATGGCGGTTCAACCGGCCTATATGGTCTTGTTTCTGTTGAGCTTCATTGTGCTGGTTGTGGTGCCGGTGATGAGTCGGGGAAGTCTCTTCGGAATACGATTGCCGACATGGTTTCCGATCACGCCGCGATTGGCACAGCACAAGTCGGAAGTCTTGACGGGATTGGCAGATGCCATTGATCACGGGTGGCCGATGGGGCGCGCCTTGGCCGTCGGGCACTTGATTTCAGTTCGTCGATACGAACGCCGATCGTTGCAGCGCGCCATGGAGTTGATCGAACAGGGACGCACGCCCGCCGATGCCATCTATCAAACGGGATGGATCGATTCCGACGAGGCGGCATGGTTAGAGGACGCTTCACCGGTTCGAACCGCGGAACTGCTGCGTACGTTTGCCGACCAAACGGTCCGTGATTCGAATGCGAATTTGCGTTGGTTGATGGGATTGTTGTTTCCCTCACTCGTTTTACTCTTGTCCGCCGCTGTTCTCCGTTATGCGTTCGGGTTCTTTTCGACTCTCTTCCAATTGATCGAAAGCTTGGCATGAAACGTCCTTTGTTTTTTTCCGTACGGCCGTCAAGAATGCGGCGTGGCAGCGTCGTGCTCGAGGCCGTCTTGGCGTCGGCTTTGCTGGCGACCGCCGGTGTCACGCTCGCCAGGTTGGCTCAAAGCTCGGCGGCACTCAACCGGCAATCCGATCAACAGTTGGCAGCTACCTTGGCGGCCGATAACGTGATGCACCGATTGGACGGGCTTTCCGTTGAAGACGTCCGCAGTTCCGTGGACAAGACGTGCGCCTCGATCAGTCGATCATCCGGGTGCGATGTGCAAGCGATCATCGATGACGTTGTCGGAGTCGATGCTCGCGGAATCCATGTGCGAGTCGAAGTAACCACGGGTGGCGGAGGTCGCGTTCGTCGCCACCATTGGAAATTCAATGAACCCGAGGGTGATGCAGGCGACCAAGTGCTCGATGAATCGGAGGCCTCGTAATGATTGATTTGAAAAATCCGAATCGTTTCGCTTTCGCGCGACGCAAGTCTCAGCCTGGGATCACATTGGTCGAAATGGTTGCGACGCTGTCGTTGCTGTTGACGTTATCGATCGTTGCGGTGCGAATGCTGTCATCGGTCACTGAAATTGGGCGACAGACCGCAGAGAATCAGCGAGGACGAGCATCGATTCTCAGGTTGGCAGATGCGATGCACGAAGACAGGCAATCAGCGACAAGCATGGATGCGACTGACTGGCCGCTTTCGTTGGAAACAGAACGAGGTGAAGTCACCTACGATATGGATTTCGAGCTGCAAGAGATTCGCCGAACATTGCGTGATTCAAGCCGAGCAAAGATCGTGGTAGACCGATTTCCACTGCCGCGCCGTTGCGAACCGGCGTTGGAAAGCGATGCAGGGCAAGCACAGATCGTGTTGATGCGTGGAAAAGACGTGTCGTGGACGATAGAGCTGAGTGCCAGAGACATAGACATCAAAGACCTGGGCACCAGCGACTCGGGCGACGGAGATAAGGGCAATGGAAACGCGGGTATTACGGAGTCGGAAAAGTCATGAAACGCAGAACCGTAATGTCAGGGAAGTCGCCGTTGCCGAGGCGGCGCGACGCGAGTCTTAGCCGGCGGCGCTTTCAGCGGCGTGGGGCAGCGTTCTTCATGTTGGTGCTTGCTGTGCTGATCGTCATTGTCGCGGCCACGGGCGCGATGATCCGAGGCGAGTGGGCGACGCGGCATCAGCAGCGCGATCGGGCGAGTGTCCGAACATTGCAGTCGGCAATCGATGCGGTGCGCGACGTTGCGGAAAACGAAATGACGTTGCCGTTAGCGGAAGATTCAAACGAACGGATCATTGTGACGAAAGATTTTCCGTCACAAAAAATTACAGCACGTTGGATGCGGGGCGAAAAAGAGTTGGACCAGTTGGTTCGCCCATTTGAAAACACTTCGAGAGGAAATGAGTAGATGAGTCACCGAAATCAGATGTCTCGGCACTTCGGCGCTGGGTTTACGTTGGTCGAGTTGTTGGTCGTGATCGCGATCATCGGCGTGTTGATCGGCATGGCAGTGCCGGCCATGCAGAACATGCGAGAGTTGTCCCGGCGAAGCAATTGCCAATACAACTTGGTGCAGCTCTCGTTGGCATTGTCGTCCTATGAGACGCGTATGGAGCAATTTCCCGTAGGAACGCTCGCCGATTCGGGACCGATCAACAATTTGCCGGAAGGTTATCATCAGAACTGGCTGATTGGTCTGTTGCCGATGATGGATCTTGGCGTTGTTTACGACTCGATCGATCACAATGTCAGTGTTTACGATCCCAAGAATGCCGAAGTCCGCGCGATTCGCTTGCCAAGCTTGCTGTGTCCATCGGCCACGGATGTGGCGGACAACACTACTTGTTACGCGGGCATACATGATTCCGCAGAGACGCCAATCGACGCGACCAATAATGGAGTGTTTCGCTTGAACATTCCCACGCGCGCAAGCGATATCACGGACGGGCTTTCGTACACCGTTTTCGTCGGCGAAAAGCTCTCTCACATCGGCGAGGATCTGGGGTGGATGAGCGGAACGCGTTCGAGTCTGCGAAACATGGGACACGGGCTTAATGACGAACGCCGTCGCGTTCGCGGTCCCCAAGACGCGGTGGCTCAAGTTTCCGAAACCTACGTCGGTGGCTTGGCGAGCGACCACCCCGGCGGCCTGCACCTGTTGATGGGCGGTGGCGAGGTCGATTTTCGAAGCAACGAAATGGATCGCGAGTTGCTTCGCCAAATGGCAACGATCGCCGACGGCGAGCTACCCATCGTGAGGATGACAACTGAACCGTAGGTGGTCGTCGTTGTTTGCCGCCGTTGTTGCGTCGGTCTAGGCGCTACGCTGCAACTACGTCGTGCTGGCCGACTTCGTTTCTGGTTTTGGGCGTACGACATCCTTGGCCAGACCTAAAGTTTCGAGCACACGGATGACTCCCCAGGACATGTCGAATTCCCACCAGCGGTGGCCATGGGCCGCACTGCGAGGTTGGGCGTGGTGATTGTTGTGCCATCCTTCCCCGTGGCTCAGCAGTGCAACCAACCAATTGTTGGTGCTGTGGTCGCGTGTGTCGTAGTTGCGGTAGCCGAAAACGTGCGATAGCGAATTGACAGACCAAGTTCCATGCAAGACGAACACTGTCCGCACCGCGACGGCCCACACATACCAGCTTGCCGCGTAGCGACCGACTTCCGACCACTGGCCACCGCCGGCAATGAAGCCGACGACGGCGCCGACAAGCGTGATGACGGTTGCGTGTGCAAGGAAGACGAAAAACCATCCGTCTTTGCGTTCCAGCTTCAAATAGAACGGATCTCGCAACAGGTCGCGCACATAACGTTCATAGTGGCTGGTGCGGTCCAGCGATTTGTGGCGGCAAACCACCCAGCCCACGTGGCCCCACAGGAAATTGACAAGCGGCGAATGCGGATCGGGTTGATGGTCGCTGTGTTGATGGTGCATACGGTGAATCGCCACCCATCGCGCCGGACTGTCTTGCAGGTTGCACATTCCCAGAATTGCTAGGGAGTGTTCGAGCCACTTCGGACACGTGAACCCGCGGTGCGTCAATAGTCGGTGATAGCCGATGGTGATCCCCATCATGCCGAACAGAAAGTGACCCGCTATCCCGGCGATCAGGCCAGACCAAGTGAACAGATACGGCAGGAAGGCAAGCAGCGCCACGATGTGAACCGCTGACAAGACAACCACGTATCGCCACATGATTTTTAACGGCTGCGTTTCTTCGGGCAGCGGCAGCCGCTGGGGGTCGATGCCTTCGGTCGGCAACGGACCGACGGTGGGGTCATCGAGGGGCGAAGTTTCGGGTTCACATAGAGAATCTGCCATCCCGTTATCCTTCTTGACGCTGCGTTTGGGGGGTGTCGCTTATTCGTACTATAAAAAGCAAGGCGAACGAAAACTCGGACGAAGGCAAAAAAAAAGCCGGCGTTCGTTCTCGAGGAACGTGTCACCGGCTCGCTGGCACAATCGCCGTCGACTACTTCTTCTTCTTGTCCTTCGGATCGTCTTCGGCCTTCTTGACTTTCTTCTTCTTCTTCAGGGAGACCTTGACGACGCGAACTTTAGGCATGCCGACGATACTTTTTTCTTCGTCGAATTTGTCAAGCGCTTTCAGCCGGGCGATTCGCTCGGCCCGTGTCAGCACGTTTCGCGACTTGATGGCCCCGGCTTGCACCTTGAGGCTGCGATCCATGGTCATTGGAAAACTCGGTCGTAACGTAAATTGGAATTTGGACTGGGAGTACTTTGTGGGACCGGAGAATATGGTTTGGCACGGTTTTTTGCAAGGTTGCCATGAAAATTACATCCGAAGGCGAAAAAGCGGGGATATCAGCGACATTGGGTTGGGATTCGGCCCGCGGGGGGTGGATGGAAAAACAGTTTTGCGAACTCATTTCTTAGTTTTGACCGGCAAGCTATAATTTCATTAACTTGCCTGGACCTTCGGAATCTAAAATTTTGTTGGGACAATGATCGTCAACTCTCAAGTATCTGGCCTTTCGCGGTTGGAATTGAGCCGCTGTTCCCAAGGTACTTGTCCTCCCCCGCCCGGCCGCTTTCCCTGCCTAGACCCGCCTCGCTGCACCCCACCCGCCCCCGAACGATCGTCACGACGCCCGAAATCTTTCGAGCGACGCCGTGAACGGTAATTCCGGAGGCTTGGAATTCATCATGCGAAACACGAATCCATGGTCGTACTGCATCTCACGGATTGTTCGCACGATCTGCGTCAGTCTGGTGACGATGGCCGGCGTCCACGGAACATCGATTCACGCTGCGGAGGAAACGGCGGCAATCGTTCGAGGTGAGGCCATCTATCAACAGGCCTGCATCCAGTGTCATGGAAAGGCCGGCGTCGGCGTTGAGCAATTTTATCCCGATCCACTTGTAGGCGACGCGACGATCCGAGAATTAGCAGAACTGATCTCGGAAACGATGCCTGAGGAAGAGCCCGACACGTGTGTGGCGGGCGATGCCCTGGCCGTCGCGACGTACATTCATCACGACTTCTATAGCGAAGCGGCACAAGTGCGTCGTCGTCCCCCCCGCGCGACGCTATCGCGTTTGACGGCGGAACAACTTCGTCAAAGTTTGGCCGACCTGTACGGGCGGATCAGTGGCACGCCTTGGCATGTCAATGAACGTGGACTGGAAGCCACGTATTTTGATGGCAGCGGTTGGAAGGATAACGATCGGAAAATCAAGCGAAACGATCCTGTCATTAACTTTGATTTTGGCAAGGAAAGCCCAGGGAAAGGAATCCGAGCAGAGGAGTTTCACATCCACTGGGGTGGATCATTGAAAGTTGAAACGTCCGGACGATACGAGATCATTCTTCGCTCGTCGTGTTCATGCACGATGGATTTTGGCGGTCACGAGCGGAAGCTCGTCGACAACCACGTTCAGTCGGAAGGCAAGGAAGAGTTTCGACGTACGCTGAATTTGACGGGTGGCCGCGTGTATCCAATCCGATTGGAAATGTATCAACGGAAACGAAAGACGGAACAGCCTGCCGCATACATTTCCCTATCGTGGGTTCCGCCGGGCGGAGTCGAAGAAATCATCCCTTCGCGGTTCTTGCTGCCCAGTTTCGAGCCGTCTGCCTTCGCACTTCAAGCTAAGTTGCCGCCGGACGATCGATCCTACGGCTATGAGCGTGGGACTTCGGTCAGCCGCACTTGGGAGGATTCGACCACCGCCGCCGCGCTCGAGTTCGCGACGATGGCAAGCGGCGAGCTGTATGGTCTGTATTTGCGAAAGCACAAAAAAGACTCGGATGAGAACCGCGGCAAGCTAAGACGATTTCTGGCGGAATTGGTCGAGGCCGCCTTTCGAGGTCCTTTGGATGATCGACTTCGAGATCTCTATGTCAATCAACAGGTTGACCAATGCGAAGATGACGCCGAGGCGATTAAGCAGGTTGTGCTGATGACGATCAAGTCGCCTCGCTTCTTATACCCGTCGCTCGATAGAAATCGATCGGATAGCCAACGAGCGGCCAATCGATTGGCCCTTACGCTATTCGACTCGCTTCCGTCGGATGATTGGATGATTCGCGACATCGAAAAAGATCGATTCAAGGATCACGCGCAGCTTGAAAAAGCCGCCTGGAAAATGGTCGGCGACTATCGCTGTGAAGCAAAAACGAGGGCGTTCATCTACAAGTGGTTCGATCTGGGTGACGTCGAAGAAATCACGAAAGACAAAGAAGCGTATCCTGGTTTTGATCGCGAATTGGTCGGTGATCTTCGGCAATCGTTTGATCGGTGCATCGATGAGGTTTTGGATAGTGAAGACTGCGATTTTCGCCAATTGTTGCAAGCCGATTGGACCTACACGACGGAACGATTGACAAAATTTTACGGCCAGGAGTGGGAACCTTCGGACGCGCCGGGTGACTCTGGTGAACCGAAAGCGGAACAAGCTGTGGCCAACGAACGAGTTGTCCGTAGCGTCCGCGACGCGAAAGTCCACGTCGGATTGTTGACGCATCCTTTGTTGATGAGCGACTTGGCGTACCACCGAACGACGTCACCGATCCACCGCGGTGTTTTCTTGACGCGACACGTTTTGGGCAGAGTGCTGAGACCACCAAACGCGGCTTTCTCGCCGATAAATCCAGACTTGCATCCGGGGCTGACGACGCGGCAACGCGTCGAATTGCAAACCGGCGAAGTCAATTGTCAGGTCTGTCACGTTAAGATCAACGCTCTCGGATTCGCACTAGAGCACTTCGACGCAACGGGCGTCTATCGTGACCAGGAAAACGGCAAGCCGATTGACGCAGCGGGAAACTATGTAACGCGAACGGGCGATTCTGTCTCGTTCAACGGTGCCCGCGAGCTGGGCGATTATTTGGCCGGCAGCCCCGATTGCCATCGTTCGTTCGTTGAATCGGCGTTTGAGCATTTTGTCAAGCAACCCATCGCTGCGTTTGGCGCCGATCGGGCGGATGAGTTAACGCGTTATTTCCAAGACACTGACTTCAACATTCATCAATTGATTGTCGCCATCGCTGTGATCGCCGCGGAAGCCAAAAGCGAACTCATCGCTGGTACCTAGTCATCGTTTCGCACAACAATCCTGTATTCTTCGAAGGCCCCACCTATGACATCAAATTTCTCGCGACGCGATTTTATCGTGAAGCTCGGCGTCAGCGCCGCGGCGGCCAACTTCGCATTCGCGCTTCCGAGTTTGGGATGGGCGGCTTCGGCAGCTCGGAAGAAGCGGGTCGTTTTCGTGTTCAGCCCCAACGGCGTGATCCCGGATCACTTCTGGCCTGATGAAGCAGGCGAGCATCAAGACTTGAAACGCATTCTTAAGCCTTTGGATCCGTTCAAGAGTCAACTTCTGACGCTGGAAGGCATCGACAATAAGATCAACGGTGACGGCGACGGTCACATGCGTGGCATCGGTTGCTTGTTGACCGGTGTCGAGCTATTTCCCGGTGACGTTCAAGGCGGTTCGGATACGCCGGCCGGATGGTCGATGGGTATCTCGATTGACCAGCATTTGAAGAACAAGTTGCAAGCAGACGCCGCTTCACGAACGCGATTCGGTTCGCTCGAATTCGGGGTCATGGTTCCCGAGCGGGCGGATACGTGGACCCGATGGTCGTACGCGGGACCCAACCAACCGGTTGCGCCGATCAGTGATCCCTACCAAATGTTTGACAAGCTTTACGGGCAGTCGCAAAACCGGGCGATGTTGGCCAGTGTGTTGGACGACTTGAGCGAGGACTTCAAGCAGATCGAGAAAATGGCCAGCGTAGAAGATCGACGATTGCTGCGACAACACGTTGCAATGGTTCGATCGGTCGAGAAGGAATTGAAATTGGAACTGGCCCACCCGTCGAAGGAAAAAGAGGCCGGGCACGCGATGCCAAAGCTGCCGCCAAACATTGAGGAAGAGAACGATAACATGCCGCAAATTTCGCGGATGCAAAGTGATTTGTTGGTCAGCAGTTTCGCAGCTGACTTTGCCCGCGTCGCAACGGTCCAGATCACCAATAGCGTCGGTAATCCGCGTTTTCGATGGATGGACATCAACGAAGGTCACCACGAGATCTCGCACGAACCGGACAACAACGAAAAGGCGTACGAGAACCTGGTTCGGATCAATACCTGGTACTGTGAACAGATCGCATTCTTGGCCAAGCGATTGCAGGAAACACCTGAACCGGACGGGAGCGGAAACCTGCTCGACAACACCACGATCGTCTGGACCAACGAACTGGGCAAAGGCAATTCGCACACCCGCAACAGCATCCCATTCGTGATGGTTGGGGGCGGCTTGGGGTTCAAGATGGGCCGGGCGATGAAGTTCGACCATGTTGCTCACAACCGATTGTTGTTGAGCTTCGCCGAGGCGATGGGACATCCCGAAAAATCGTTCGGAAATCCGGAGTTCTGCGGCGACGGCGCGTTGACCGGATTGAACGGTTAACGCGAAGAGCGATTGGTTATCGGACCAAGTTCCAGAGTCTCGTATCGGTCAACGATTCGGCGATCAGCTTTGCCCCGTCGAACGATTGACCGCGTGTGTGTTCGCTTGGAATGGCGACCGTGTAAGCACCCGCTGCGACCGCGGCTTTGCAACCGTTACCGCTGTCTTCGAGAACCAGCATGCGTGCGGGAGCGATCGAAAGGTTTTCGGCCGCCTTCAAGTACATTTCGGGATGCGGTTTGCCGTTGACGACATCGTCGCCCGTCAAGACGAATTGCATCTCGTCGCGCCAATCGATCGTCGCCAGAATGATGTCGACGAACCTGCGGCGGCTGCTTGTCGCCAAACCAAACGGCGTCTTCGTCTCGATCAAGAACGCGATCCATTTTTCTAGACCCGGCATCGGCGTGATGTCGTCGGCCAGACGGTTGCCATACAGTTCATCTGACTCGGCGAGTAGCTCGTCGGGCGCATCGTCCAAATGATGCAAGTCGATCATCTGCTGCATCGCGGCAACGCCGACTCGCCCCATCATGCGTTGTTGAAGCTCGTGGCTGAACCGGTGTCCGCGTCGCATCAAAATCGCGTCACCGACGTCCCAGTAGATTCGCTCGGTATCGAAAAGCAGCCCGTCCATGTCGAGTGCGACGCCGTCGACGGTTGATCGCGACCCGTTGGTCGTGTCGTTTGTCATCCTTCTCGTAATCCTTCCTCGACCTGAGGTAAATCGTCGATCGATTCTAGACCGAATAGATACAAGAACCGTTCGGTCGGATAATAGTGGGGTTCGGCGCGGCCGCCGTCTGCCCCTTTGACGCGTTCTACGCGAAGCAATTGCCGGCGCACCAATTGATTCAACAGCGATGCGCTCTCGCGCCCGCGTTGGTCTTGCACCGTTTGCAACGTGACACCGGGTTGGTAGGCGACCAACGCAAGGACTTCGATGGCGGTTTGGCTGAGCTTTGCTTCACGAACTTTGCCCATGAACGAACGACGAACACTCTCGACTTCAGGAGCCAACGTCATGCGATAACCTTGGTCATCGCCGACGATGCGTAGGGCTTGATCGTGAAGCCGATAGGATTGATTGAGGTGGTCGATGATCTGGATGACTTCTTCCGGCGTGACGTCACGCATCAGCGACGCGAGTCGATGCTCGGAGATCGGTTTTCCATCGGGGTCACCGACGAACAACGCGCCCTCGATGATCATTTCAGGCGTGGCGACTTCGTCTTCGACGGGTGCATTGTCGAATGCCTGGACATCGTCGACGATGTCGTCCCCGTCATCAGGAAGTTCCGATTCAGACTCGTCGCTAGCCACCGGCGCAAACGCTTCGGGATCGTGCTGCGCAGCGGCGCGTGCGTAGGCGGCCCCCAGATCGTCAAGCGAAAGTTCGCCGAGGTCTTCGTCTGGATCGTCATCGCCGACCATCGATCAAACCCACTCTTGCGTCGTTGGTTTGATCACGACTTCGGGTACGTTGGCTCGTGGCGGAAGGTGACAGATCGAAAGGACAACCGATGCAATGTCTTCGGGCTGCAAAATCGAGTCCTTGTGTTCTTGGCTGACCGGCGTCGGCCGATTGTCCAAGATTGGCGTATTGACTTCGCCGGGATAGACGTTGGTGACGCGAACACCTTCTTGGCGGACTTCGTTCGATATCGCCGTGCCCATCGCTGTCATTGCAAACTTGCTAGCACAGTAAACCACGCCACCCAAAGCGATCGCTCGCTTGCCGGCAACCGACGAGATGTTGATCACCAATCCGTCTTTACGTGCTCGCATCGCTGGCAAGACTTCTTTGATACAGCGGTACGCACCCGTCGCATTGATTTGCATCACACGATCCCAATCGTCGGGGATCATTTCAGCCATCGTGCGTTTTTGGATGTTGATACCCGCACTGTTGACCAGGATGTCAACCTCGCCCACGTTGTCGCGAATGTCTGCGAAGAACGTCTCAATACTGGCGGGATCGGCGACGTCGATCACATGGGTGCGAATCGGATGCTGGCTGGTCACCGACCCCGAGAGAGCTTCGAGCGGTTCGAGTCGTCGGCCACCGACGGTGACTCTGCACCCGGCTTCGGCTAGCGTCTTTGCGATGCCTGCGCCGATGCCGGTGCCGCCACCGGTCACCGCAACAATTTTTCCAGCCAGATTCGCCACGATGTTGGTTCTTTTGTTAGAAGGGATTTCTGGGAAGACACTTGTCCTTCCCCGCGGTTACCAAGTCTAACAAAACCGTGGTCTCACCCAAGGATGCTAGCGTGTCGTCGAAAGGCCGTCGGGCAGGTCGGCGATTTGCGGGATGCCCTCGAACGTGTTGTCGATCGGGCGGTCGACCATGTCGACGGGACGGCTTCGGGCGATGTGGGTGGGGCTGCTCATGAAGCTGCCGCCGACACCGTTGAAACCGACGGCCTTCTCGCGTTGATCCAGGACTGAACCGCTGCGGAACGGTCCCATGCCAAGCAGATATGTATCGTTATTGTGCGTCAACGCGGTCGACTCGCCGCCCAACCCCATCGCCTTGCCCGTCTTGGCGTCGTAGCAGACCAGGCCCAGTTTCGCTGTGCCCATTTGTGTATTGCGGGACGCGAACTTGATTTCGGGAAGTTCGATCGGCATGCCGGGGATACCGAGGGAAGGGATCCCTAAATAGCTCTCTTGAAGGTCCGTTCCGACGCCACCACTGCGAGCTTCAACGACGACGTCTGCTGCGTCGGCTGCTGCCACGAGTTGGCCGCCCGATTGCAGGACTTTGTGGCGGAGTGAAGCCACTAGGTAACCTTTATCGACGGAGTCGAGATACTTCTCTTCGATGAAGACTTTGTAGCCGGCGAAGTCGTCAAAGTGGACGTTCGACATCGATCGATCGATTGCCGACGAAATCAGTAGCTGTTCGGTGCCCGTTCGCGCGGTGCTTGAAGTTTTCGTGTTTGCGCAGCCGGTAACCCAGATCGTCAGTAGGGTGAATGCGACGCACACCGTCAGCGATTGGCGGAAGCGGCGGCGGTTCGTGCGAGTGTCGCCGGGAACTATTCTGTTGTGAGTTACAGTCATTTTTGGTCCTTGCTTGTTTCGCGTCGGTGATAAGGTCCGCTGCAACAAATTTTGTGCGCGGGTGATGACGCCTATAGGAATGATTCGGCCTGTTCCGGGACGTGATTTCACGTGAACATCTGATAATCGGAAAATTCGTTTCCCCCATTTTGCGGCATCCCCATTCAATTCTGCGTAAGTTGCCTGGCTTATCACGCTGGCCATTCCTTCGCCCCCGTGCGAGAGTTTTGGGAAGTCACCTTTCGGGCGGCGACTTTTTTTAAGTAGCCTCCGGTTGGAAGTTGGCGCGGGCGACGTGATTGTGGAAAGCGGACTGCATTCCCACGCTCGAAGGAACCAGTGCGAGTAGATCGGTTATGACCACACAACGAATTCGACCAGCGACCGGCGGAACTGCCGTATTCGGAAAACCGATCGCTGAAGAAGTTGCAAAGTTTCGGATGGCCACCTTGTTGTGGATGGCCGGCATCACGATTTTGATGGTCCCGCTTGCAACGCTGGTCGACGTTCCGATCTCGCGATGGTTTTCGCACGCACCGCTTTCGAAAGAGATCGGTCAAGTTCTTGATCTGTCTAGCTACTATGCCCACGGCACGGGCGTATTTTTGATTTTGTTGGGTGTGATTGTATTGGCGCCGACGCGGCGTTGGTACGTGCCGCGATTGGCCACCCTTGCGATGGGCGCCGGCGCGGTGGCGACCCTGACCAAGATGTTTGTACTGCGCCCGCGTCCGAACAGTTTGAATCTTGATGCGGCCAGCTATGATTTCGCTTGGGTCTGGTCATTCGATTGGTCGCTTGACCATATCGCAAATTTCGACGCCAGCACACGAGCATTCCCCAGTGCGTCGCTTGCCACGGCAGCCGCGTTGACGGTGGGATTGTGGGTTGTCTTGCCGCTGGGCCGCTGGATGTTTGTGATGATCTGCATCGGCACCATGTTGCAACGGCTGGCGTGCGGAGCTCACTTCGTCAGCGATCTGTTTGGTTCGGCATCGATCGGATTGGCTTGGGCGTTCGTGTGCTTCCACCCCGCGATGCTTGGCAGCCTGTTTGACAAGATGGAGCCGGATCGAGTGCCCCGACGGCGATCGCGGTCTTATGGAAGTCCTTCGGTACGTCAGTCTGAAGGTCGTGCCCTACGGATGAAAGAGCGCCGAAACACACCTGCATCCGCGGATACCGCCGCGTCCGACGAAGAATCGGACCGGTTCGCCGCTTAAGCGACTTAGCGCAGCTTTTCGCGGAGCGGGCCGATGATCTGTTTCGGAACAAACTTTGCCAATTGTACGTCGTCATCGCTCAGCGCCGCGATTTGCTTCAGCAGCGAACTGCTGATGTGCGCGAACCGCTCGGCCGCCATCAGGAACAACGTTTCGATACCGGGGTCCAATTGATGGTTCGCCATCATCATCGTGAATTCACCGGCGATGTCGGTCAACGGTCGGATGCCACGAATCATGACGTGGGCGTCGACGCTGCGTACGAAATCAACGGCTAGCCCATCAAACGTTTGGACTCGAACATTAGGCAATTCTTCGGTGACCTGTTGAACCAATTCGACGCGTTGGGCAGGTTGAAACAGTGACGTCTTTTCGGCGTTGGTACCGATGCCGATTACCAATTGATCGAACAGCGGCGCGGCGCGCTGGATGATGTGCAAGTGTCCTAAGGTGATAGGGTCGAACGAGCCGGTGTAAACGGCGATGCGCGATTTAGGCGTCACGGGCTGAGCCAATTCAGGAGAATGTCGAGTTATAGCGGTGGCGATTTAGAACGAATCAGCGACGGCGACCAACCGGTCGATATCGTCGTCGTCATTGTAGGCATGAACGCTGGCGCGTACGCCCGCACCACGACAGCTGAGCACAATATTTTGTTCAATCGCACGCTCGCGAAACGTCGCCGCCGCTACGCCCGGCAGCGAGAAATTCAGGATGCCGCTGCGATGTCGTCGGTCGGCGGGCAGCGATGTTGTTGCGCCCACGCCGCTTAGTTTCTGGTCAAGTTGCTCGGTCAAGTCCAGCACGCGATTCTCGATCGCTTGATCGCCGTGGACGTGACGCACACGAAGGAATATTTCCATACTGGCTGCCAACGCTGCGCCGCCGAGCATGTTGGGCGAGCCGGGTTCGAATCGAGTCGCGTCATCTTTTAAGTCGAACGCGGGCGCGTTGTAGTTGTGCGAATTCTTGACGCTACCCCAACCCACCGTGCCGCAGCGTAGCCGGTCCAAATGGTCGCGGCGGATCATCGCCACACCGGCACCCTCGGGGCCGAGCAGCCATTTATGTCCGTCCGCCGCCAGGAAATCCACTGGCGTTTTGGCCAAATCCAGCGGGTACATCCCCAGCCCCTGGATCGCATCCAAGAAAACCGCGACCCCTCGTTCATGGGCTCGGTGGACCAATGAATCGATATCCATGCGAAATCCGCTGGCATACCCGACCCAGCTGACAGCGATGATCCGTGTGGATGCGTCAATTCGGTCGATTAGGTCATCGACCGAGACTTCGCTTTCGCCATATGCATCGGATCGCCGGGGAACGATACGTACCTCGACGCCTTTGGATTTTTGGTTCATCCAAGGGAAAAGATTCGATGGAAATTCGCCGTTTGGCAAAATCACGTTGTCGCCCGGTTCCCAGGGCCAGCCGTCGGCGACGAAGTTTATGCCCGTGGTTGTATTGGGAATCAGGCAAATTTCGTCGATTGAGCAGTTCAGCAGCGAAGATGCGGACTTCCGAAGATTTCCCAACCGAGCCGACCACGACGGCCAATTGGAATCGCCCGAAGTCAGGGCGTCGTTGGTCAATTCTGCGATCGCGGTGGCCGCCGGTTGGCTGAGCGGAGCGACCGCGGCGTGGTCAAAGTAGGCGATTTTCCGAGCCACCGGCATCTGGTCTCGCCACCATTTCCAGGGTTCGCTGAGCAATTTTTCGTCGCTAGGGTCGAACCCGAGCGTGACCGGTGCTGCTATCTTAGTCGCCGATCCGCCGTCGGTTGTCGAAACGGAGGAACGATTTTTGCCCATTACCATGAAAAATCCCGCATAAATTCGCGTCAAGTTCCGAGCAATCGTTACAGTCGGGCGCTCGTCTCGCCGGGTTTACTTTAGCGGTCCTTCGTAGGCTTGGGAAACGTGGGGATTTGCAACTATACTGCGACCCACCATTGAAATCGGCACCCTGATGAACTTCATGCTTCCCTACTCTTCTTTTTCGCGGCGAGGAAATTGATGCCCAAGGCTCTCTGTCTAATCAGCCTTGTCGCGTCGATTTTGATCGTCGTGCTATTTTTGGCCGATGCCGCGATGGGCATGTTGGGTATGCAGGACACTGCACCCCTGCGGGCGGCCAATTTGACGATGGATATCGCCTTCATACTGCTGGGTTCTGGTCTGATCTTCATGAGCTGGAAAACGTACCGCGAACAGCGCTGATCTCCGACGCATCACGGATGAATTGAGATGTCGCTAAACCGCCGTGAATTTTGCCGACTCTCTTCATCGTCGATGCTGGCCGGTTTGGCGTTCCCATCCGTCGGCTTCGCGGATAAGCCGGATCTGGCGACTCAGTCCGCACCCCACCTTGCGCCGCTTGAAACTTTCGTGCCCACGCGAGCGATCACGCGCGGTCCCATCCACCACTGGTTCGGGTACTACGACAAGCACGAGTTCGATTCGACCGGACAGTTTGTTCTCGCGAACGAAGTCGATTTCGAAGGGCGATCGCCAACTGCCGACGATAAGATCGGAGTTGGATTTGTCGACACACACAACAACGACATCTGGACTTCGGTCGGAACCAGCAATGCTTGGGGGTGGCAACAGGGTTGCATGCTGCAGTGGGTCGGAAGTGACGGTGACAAAATCCTTTGGAATGATCGCGAAGGCGATTCGTTTGTCTGCCGCGTCTATTCTCGGTCGACCGGTTCGGTTTCCACTCTTTCGCGACCGATTTATACCGTTTCACCCGACGGTCGATTTGGATTGAGTGCGGACTTTCGGCGAATCAATAATTTGCGGCCGGGCTATGGCTATACCGGCTTGAGCGATCCGTGCGTTGCCCAACGCGCGCCACCGGATTCGGGTGTCTGGAAGGTCGATTTGGATTCCGGCCGCGAAGAACTGATTTTGTCGCTGGCGGACGTCGCAGCGATCCCTTGGCTCGACGGCACGACGCATGACGAAGCGTGGCACTACTTCAATCATCTGTTGATCAATCCGTCGGGGACACGATTCATCGTATTGCATCGATATCGTCCCAAGTTTGATCCGCAAACTTTGAGATACGATGGCGGATTCGTCACGCGGATGTTTACTGCAAACATGGATGGTAGCGATCGCTATGTTCTTGATCCAAGCGGAAAGACTTCTCATTTCATATGGAAGAATGACAAAGAAGTGACGATGTGGACCAAGCCGGCGGGCAAGCCCGAACGCTTTTACACGTTCGCGGATCAAACGCAAAACAATGTCGTCGTTGGCCCTGACACAATGACGGTCAATGGACACAACACCTATCTGCCGGCGCCCTACGACGATTGGATCTTAAACGATACGTATCCCGACAATAAGACGTCGCGTCAAACGGTCTACCTTTTTCACACCAAGAGCGGACGGCGCGTCGATCTAGGACACTTCCCTTCCGGCCCTGATTACCGCGGTGAATGGCGCTGCGACACGCATCCCAGAAGCAACCGTGCCGGCACTCATGTCGCGATTGACAGCCCGCACGAATCGGGCCGCCAAGTCTACTTGATGGACATTCGATCGGTGCTGGAAGCTTAGCGCTGGGCGAGTTGTTTTGCCTGCGTCCCGATTTCGACATAACGATTTCGCGTCGACGGGTCCAACATTTCCTTGTCAATCAAGCGAAGTTGCTTGATCGCTGCGATGGGGTCCGCCGGATCGGACAGGTGAAGCTCGGCCATTCGGATTCGCCAGCGTGGTGCATCGACGGGGTAAGTCTGGCAACCGATCCCAAGAACGGTCATCGCCGGTTTACTTTGCTGCGAACGAATCAATCCTTCGGCTAACCGATCCATGGACCGTGGGTGAAGTACGAATACCGGATCGTTTTTCCGAATCGCGGCGAACTCGCGCACCGCTTCGATAAATCGATTCTGGGCGATCATGGTATCGATCTCTTCCTGCGCTTGCGCGATCGGGTCAACGATCACGGCGCCGTCGTCAAAGTCGGGCAGGGCGAGATCGTCGTCAAACAGGTCGACGTTCGTCGCGCTCGATATCGTCGTTGGAATCGGCAACGGCGCCGGAGGGATTTGGGCCGTGGGTTTCTTGGCGATCACGGGGGATGGTCTTGGCGGTGCCACTTGCTGGATTTGATGGGCAAGCTTTGGCACGACGGCTTGGGGAGGTCCGGCCGGCTTGATCGACGCGAGGTACTCGGCGTGTTCGCGTTTTTGACGCGCGACGACGGACTTTGCGACGAACGGTTTTCCTTGCAATAGTGAAACCAGATCAAATCCCTCGCAATCGACCCAACCCAACAAAAGCATGCCGAACCCGCAAACGCCACCGACGATAAAGCCGTTGAGGTGCAACGCTTCGCTGCTGATCGGCATTCCCGTCATCCAAAACATGAACACTTCTTTGGCGACAAAGATCGCGCATACCGTTGATATCGCCCACTCGCGTACACCACCGTCCGGCGCCGATACGAACAGGCTCCAACGAAAGTAAACATCGAAGTTGTTGCTCGGTGCCCAGATCACACACACGGCCAAAAGTCCAAATATGACTGCCGATGCGCCCAGGGACCCGAAACCGTCCTTCATCAAGTCTTGTCGAAACTGTTTTTTCAATTCCTCGCGTGTTTCCGCATCAAGCGGACTGTCGGGATCGTCTAGCATCGAAACCAACGATTCGGCATCACCGGCCGGGTCGGACGGCAGCATGATCGTCTGTTGCGTGAATCCTTGGAATGTGCCGATCGCCAAGTAAAGGATCAGCATTCGCAGCCATCCGAGTTTGCCTTCGACCACCATTCCAAACGGGAACAGGAAAAGCATGTTGCCGAACAGGTGCAACAACCCAGCGTGCAAAAAATTGTGCGTCAACCATTGGATCGGATGATAGCCGTCGCCAAACGCAAGGATGCAGGGTGTCGGGTCGACATCGAACAACATCAGCGCAAAGTGAACGGCGATGTTGATGACCACCATTGCCGTCGTCACGATCGGATAGTGATAGAGCGGTGCGTCGGTGCCGTAAATGAATAGCATGACGTTGCATTGGTGACAGGCCAGAAACCGGAATGCAAACCATCATAACCGCTGGCAATTCGGGACGTGAGCCTTTGTCGAAACCGGCCGGTGCGACGGACTGCGAGGCCTGCGGTCAAAGGCGAAGCGGTCTCGCAATTCCCCGCCGCCGATCGACGCAAAGTCGAATCTTTCCTTCGCGACAAGATCCTGGCTTCGGTTCCGTTGGGGTGTTGAGCCTCGTCGGAAAACGCATAACCCGCAAGATCGTTTCATTGATTCGATGGGGCGTGAGATTCGACGACGGCTGTCGCAGAATCGCAATTTTGTGACCTAGGTTCTGTAGTAAGGGCAGGTTTCTTTTCTTTTTTTCTCGCGTTCGAAACGAATCTATCGCCAATGGGGCTCGAAAAGGTTTCCGTATCGATTGATCAGCTGGCGATAGGTGTGACGTGTAGTCAGCCGATCGTTTCGGATCGCGGCATCCTTTTACTTGGTGCCAAGACCTGCATCACGCAGCAGGTGATCACGGGGCTTCGCGAACGCGGCATCGATTACATTTCGGTTGACCCTAGCGATTTGGCTCTGTTGCGAGGGAAGCCAAAGGCCGTTGTCACGCCAAAACCGGCGCGACCCAAGGACTCAAAATGGGATCCGTCGCGACCGGTCAAGGAGATGCTGGTTAGCCGTCATGGCGAATCGCTCAGCACGGCTCGCGCCGAGTACCTTGCCAATCGAATGACGGCCGCCAAGAAACAATTCGAACTACTGCAGCACGGAATATCACGCGGCGCGCTGCATTCTCTCTCGGATTTCGACGCGCTGTCAGAGAATTTTGTCCATTCGATGGTTGATGACCACGATCAAACCGTCGGTTCGATGAGCGATCATGTTTCCGTCGACCCGATTGGTGAACGATCGGTGCGGATGGCGGTGCTCGGCATGTCGGTGGCTTGCGAGATGGGTTTGACAGGAAAGCAAACATTAGAAGTCGGGATGGCGGGTCTGCTGCATGACCTGGGTTTGTATGTGCTGGATCCCGACTTGTGGTGCGGCGTCGATCTGCAAAGTGAATCCGATCGCTGGGAGTATCAGAAACACCCTTTGCTGACAGCCAGGTGTATCGGCGACGCGATCCAGGTTTCCCCGATCGTTTGCATCGCGATTGAACAGGTTCATGAACAGTTCGATGGCTCAGGGTTTCCTCGCGGTGTGAAGGGACAACGCATTCACTTGTACGCTCGAATTTTGAACGTCGTCGACGCCTATCTGCAGCTAACGTCGCCGACCGCCCACCGTGGGCCCGTCCTTCCGCACGACGCGATGGGCGTGCTTTTGCACCGGGCTGCCAAAGGCATTTTTGACCCACAAGTCATCAAAGCCTTCTTGAGTATCGAATCGCTGTTTCCATTGGGCAGCCATGTCGAATTGAGTACCGGCCAGCTTGCCCGTGTGATCCGCCGCCCGCAAAACGGATTTTCGCTGCCGCTGGTCAAATCGCTCGAGGGGGAACTGATCGACTTAGAGAAATCTTCGATCGCAGTGGTTCGCCCGCGGCCGACCGGAGGTGAAGAGACGGTCCGATTGAGCCAAGAATGGATGCAGGCCTGCCAGTGGAACCCTGCCCAAGACTCCTTTGTCGTCTGAACTGTTCTTGCCATTGGACGTATGATCGAAGAAGAATAGTGATTGCCGGTTCGGCATTTCCAGGTTCACTTCACAACAATGCGGATTTTTTCGATGCGATGGAAACCGCGATACATCATCGGTTTTCTGATTCTTTTTTGCGTCCAGGGCGGTCCTGTCTTCGCTGCGGAAGTGCGTCCCGCGTCTGCCATCGAGGCCGAAACTTACAATCGCGGAGTCTCGCTGTTCCAGGCCGGCAAGATTGAAGAGGCAGCGGAGCATTTCGCGAGCGTTTCCGCGGCCGTCGACCCGTCGATCGCTGCTAGGGCGCGGTACAACCTCGGAAACGTTCGATACCGTCAGGCCGTGGACGCACTTGCGACCGGTGATCCCAATAGTCCGGCCGATCCCGGAAATTCCAACAATTCCGGTGCTTCCGCGACGGTCATCGAGCGATTGCGATCCGCCATCGACCACTATCAAAGTAGCCTCCGGCTGGACCCGTCCGACGATGACGCACGCGCGAATATCGAGTCGGCCGCCAGGCTGATCCAGCAACTGGACCAGGCCCAGTCGCCGCCGGAGGATCAAGACGGTCAACAAGAAGAGCAAGATTCGGAACAAGATGAGGAGTCGAAGGAGGGTGATCCGGCGGACGATTCTAAGTCGGATGAATCGAGTTCCGAGGGCGATGAGTCGGAGAGCGATGACTCCAAGAATGACGATGCGGAAAGAGGTGAAGAATCCGGCGGGGGCGAAGACGCTGCGGACGAACAGGAGTCGTCTGATGACCCCGCCGATCAATCGGCCGGGTCGGGCCAGTCCGAGCCTTCGCAAGGTGATTCGTCGGGAAGCCCGGGCGAGGAAGCGTCCGATGAGTCATCCTCTTCCGAATCGCCTGGCGGCGATCCGGAAGAGAGCGATTCGGGTACGCCTTCGGCGCCTTCCGCGAATGGTGATTCGTCGGATGATTCCGGACAGGATTCATCGATGGACGGAAGGTCGGACGGTGAATCGGATCCGACGTCCAACAGCGATTCGAAGGAGTCGAACGCAGATAAATCGAGCGACGAGGCTACGGATTCGAAGGGTGAGTTGACCGCGTCCGACGGTGACCTGTCCGATGCGCCGCCAGACGATGGAGAATCGATGGCGAGGATGGCCGACGGGGCAGCCGATGCGATGACGCCGCAAGAAGCGAAAAAGTTGCTCCAGTCGATTCGGGATCGCGATATGCTTCGGCGGCTTCGGCAACGGGCCGCCGAGCGAGATCGCCGTGTCCCGGTTGATCGTGACTGGTGAATGTGACTGGTGAATGTGACTGGTTCAATCATGGTTGATGGTTACTTGTCTATGCCTGCTGCTATGACCCAGGTGAGCCCCATTTTGGAATCGAAGAGAGTTTTTACGAGATGATCCCACGGTGCATCCCCGTACTTTTCATGGCCGTCGTTGCGATCGCGCCCAGCGTCACTGCGGCGGAGGTGTCGATCGCGATTTCGTCGAACCGAGCGTACGTCGGAATGCCGATCACGCTTCAAGTTCAGGTCAGCAACGCAGACCTTGGCGATGCCCCGCAAGTTCCGGACGTCGATGGATTGTCGATCGAGGCTGTGGGGCGTCCGTCGATCAGTTCGCAAACCATGTCGTTCAACGGTCGATCCACCAGCACGACTTCGACGGTGGTTTACCAGTACCAAGTCACAGCGCTTCGTGAAGGCGACTTTACGATTCCGCCGATCAAGGTCAAAGTCGGCGGGCTTTCGACGATCACCGAAGCCGTGCGGTTTTCGGCTGTCAAAAGTGAAACCGGTGACGCGATGTTTGTCGAGATTGTCGGCAAACGCGACAGCGTCTACGTCGGCCAGTCGATCGACTTGACGCTAAAAATTTGGGTTTTGCCGTACGAGAACGAAGAATATGGCGTGACGCTTGGCGAGCGAGAAATGTGGCAGAGTTTTTCGGGCAAGTCGAGTTGGGGCCCCTTCGAGGAGACGTTGCGAGAAATGGGTGCCAATCGCCGCCGCCCCGCCGGTCGCTCGGTCCAGCGGAAAGACGCAAGCGGTAAAAATCGCGAGTACTTTTTATACGAGATCGAGGCCCCCGTTTATCCGACCCGTCCGGGGAAGATCGACGCTGATGATGTTCGGATCGTGATGAACTACCCGAGCGAAATCGGGCGTAGCCGGGATCCTTTCGACGAGATGCTCGAAGGTGTCGGATCGCCCTTTCGCGGGTCCATGTTCGGGGATGATTTCTTTCGGTCGGCTGCAGCCCGATTGAGGGTGACGGCGGTTCGGCCGATCGATGTGGAAGCCGTCGTTGAGTCGATCGAGGTGAAGCCGATTCCCACGCAAGGACGTCCGGACGACTACGTCGGCGCCGTCGGGAAATACAGTATCGACGTGGAAGCGGATTCGACGGAGGTCAACGTGGGGGACCCCATTACGTTGACACTGGCGATCCGGGGGACCGGGCCGATGGATTTGCTCTTGCCGCCGAAATTGGCTACCCAGCCATCCCTAGTCGATGGCTTCAAGGTTTCTGACGAAGAGCTTGCCGGGTTCGTTGACGGTCAGCGAAAACTGTTTCAGACGACAATACGCCCGAAAGACGAATCGGTATCCGAGATTCCGCCGATCACGTACAGCTATTTCGATCCGGATACGGAATCGTTCGTGACGGTCACCACGGACCCGATTCCGATTCGTGTTTCGCCCAGCGACATGTTGAAACTTGATTCGACCGTGACCCAACGGGCAGGCGCCGCGCGCCGCGACCCCGTCGTTTCCAACACGAACCCTCTTGCCGAGCCGACGCGGCGAACGACGCTCTTTTCCAGTGATGATGCGCTGGTCCGACGCACGCGACATCGTGGAATCACGTCCTGGGTCATCGGGGCGTTCGCCGTCCCGCCGGCGGTCTTCGTTTTGTTGCTGGTGTACCGCTCAAGAAGCCGATTCGGTTTCTTGACTTCGCCCAAGCGCCAGTTTACGAAAGCCGTTGAATCCGCGGCCTCGGCAACGGAGGTCGCCGACGCACTGGGGCAATGGATCGGTCATCGTGTTGGTGCGCGAAACGGATCGCGTTCTTTGGATCATGTCGTCGGTCAGTTGCGGCAGAGCGGCCAGACCGATGTGGCCGTCCGCGCTGAACGTTTCTTCGCAAATGTCACACGTTCGGAGCAAGAGTTTTCCCGTGTCACCGACGACGAACGATTGGCCGGGTTCAAGAAACTAGCACGCGAAATCGCCGCCGACATACGTCCGTCATCGCGAACCATCGTGGGCTCTCGGAGGCCGGCGACGGTTGCGGGGCTGGTACTGCTCTTTGTAGGTGGGTTCGTGAATTCTGGTGTTTCCGTTGCTGGTGAAGCCGTGGCGATGTCAGCGGAATCGCAAGCTACTTTGTTTCGTGATGCAGTACGCCGATACGAAGTTGCGTTGACGACAACGCCAAAAACCGACGCAGAGACTTTGTTCGCGGAGGTGGCAGATGACTTCCAAGCGATCGCGGATTCTGGGGTCCAGAACGACCAGCTTTATTTCAATGTGGCAACCGCAGCAGCGCAGGCGGGCCAGAACGGTCGAGCGATAGCGTCGTACCGTCGTTCGTTGCGAATTGAGCCCGAGAATCCGATCTACTACGACCAGCTTCGCATCGCCGAGTCGAAGCGAAGTGATCCATCGTCATCGGTCCGCCGCGTCAATGATTTTGTATTGGGATTCGTGTCCCCGCGGACGATGAAATGGCTGGCCGTTTTTGGATGGGTCGTTGCATGGGTGTTGTTTGCGGTCGCAGTCCTGCGTCGTCCGGGTGACAGCATCAAGCGGGCGTCGGTTTCGATGGGATTCGTACTGGTGTTCATGTCGGTGTTGGCGTCGACGTCGTACGCGGCCCGCGTTGTACCGTTGGTTCGGACCGACGTGGGCGTTCTTGTAGGATCCCAAATCCCATTGCGAGCAGGTGACGGCGACGAGTTTCCGTTGGCACTGGATATCGCCGATGGTGATGGCGAGGTCGTGTCGATCATCGATCGTCGCGGTGGTTGGACGAACGTTCAACGCAAAGACGGTTCCACCGGATGGGTCAAGAACGAGTCCGTGAACTGACTCGCTGGCGAACAACCAAATAAGAAAGGTTCCACGACGTTGTGAAGCGGGTTGAGAAAGAGAGTTTGCATCGGAAGAAATGTCAAACGGCGGGCATCCCCGGGGACGCGTGAACGAGTCACCACTTGGAACATCGCAACGGTGTCCTCCATGTCCAGGTCATGATTGCGCCGCGTCTGTGGCTGGATTCGCGATCAATCAGTTTGATCGGCGGCGCTGAACGATTGGGCCAGACTGACGTCGGGCAGCATCCGAATCCAACTGTGGTTGCGACTGCGAATCGTCCGTGTTGTCGGGTTGGATTTCGGCTCGAGTAATCCAGGCTGCGAAACACAACAGCACTACCAACGCGATGAGAATTGCAACCGTGTCCCATGCACCAGCCCAGAAAGCGAGGACCGCAGATAGTGCCGTCCCGCCGATTGGAACCCACCAGCCACGTGATGGTGGCATGAGCCGAGTTTCTTGTATCGTGACTGAGGGTGGCGTGTAGGGATTGAGCATCGTTTGACTTTCAGCAATTATTAGGACGCTTCCTCTCAATCGCTTGCGTTAGCTCCTGAGGCGGGTGACGGCTATGCATCACCGGGTGGGAGCGAAAGCCGTGATTTCAAAAACTCAGGACCACCGTCGCTCCGGTGCAGACCCTTGTTATGCTTTTGCGTGAGCATCTTGATCGTCCTCAAAAGGACAAGAGTCAGCCGTCGGTTCGTCGCGGAAGTACACACGGGCCGAAACCAATTTCCCGCAATGCGAGCATCTCGCACCTATGCGTTTGACAGCGGATACAGCACCAAAACGGATTCCGCCCATGCTCCAGATCGAACGTTCGGAATTGCATTGCGTGCATCGTACCATCCAACGTTCGGAAGAGTCGCGAATCCGGTCGAACCATGGTTCTGGCAGGATCTTTTTGGCAATGAACTGTGATACGGACATTGGATTTTTCGCTTTTGGTGGCGATTTCAAAAATGAAGTCAGTAGCTAAGGCCTGAAAAGATACAGCCGCGGGCGCAAGAAAATCGTTGCCGTTTCAGTCGGGTAACGTCCGGCATCCCAGAAGGCGGAGCGCAAGAGTCGACCATTTCAAAATCGCCCGTAAGATGGACGGAGGGGGCTCGGTTAAGTTGTCCGAAACTCGGAGCCGAAACGAATCAGTCCTGTCCCGCCACGATTCCGCCAACGTAGCCACCAACCAGCGAAACCGCAAGGAAATACGAGAGGGTGGCTGAAACGAACAGTGATCGAGTAAGCAGCCCGTCGTCGATCCAGCCAATCGGAACAACAAAGAACCACATCGCAAGAATCAACGGCCCAATCCCGATAAGTGAACACAACGAGGAATACAATGTCCCAACGACGAGTGAATACTTTGTCTTGTTCACGTGATACGCGGCTATGGGACCGAGCGTGAATGGAAAGGTAATCGCAACAAACAAAAGGTTAAGCCGAGCCATGGCGAAGTAGAGTGCCGCCACCAAAGTGACAACAAAGATCGTTGCAACTGAAAATTGGATTGTTTGAAAATGAGGTAGCGATCGCATGTTTTTAAATCGGATAGCGGTGCGGTCCAGCGGGCGGCGGTAAAAATGTGCAAGGGGACGGAAAAGCTAACCACCGTCACTGTGGTGCAACCGACGAAGATCCGCCGCTTGCTATGCGATCACGAAACGAGTGACCAGAGCGCTGCCGCCAAATAGGATCACACCGCCAACGATCTGTAGCACGAACGCGGGCCGAGGCGAACCATTCAGCCACAGCAGTCCAGCAACCGTATTCAGAAATGAAGCAGAGAACAAAATTGGAATCATGCAGACCGCGACGTACCAAAAATTGGGGTCGGCGTAGTCTGATAGAGTGACACCTGAGAGGTAGACGATGCCGATCAGGCTCAGCACCGCAGCGATCAGCCACGCGAATGCGGCCGCGATTGGATGTCGGTGTATGTCCGCGTTTGGTGATGGAGCGTTCATTCTTTAGCCATGAGTCGTGTTGAGGCAAATCGGTGGTTGTAGCTTGAGTGCGCACAACGCCCCTCCAGAAAGCGACGGGAACGCAAGGATAGTCGTTTTCGATTCAGTGATCTTTCGTTGAATCTTGGATTTTAGTGAAAACAGTACATCAGCCGGATAGCTTGTTTCTCCCCTTCCGGACAGGCTAGGAACGGGGTGTTTCGACTTTTAGTCACCGGCACAGAGGGGTGAATCAAGCAGGATCCCGAGTGGGGATAGCAGCCATGCGGACCGACGATCATCCGTCGGTGGCGGACGCGAAGTATGCAAGCGAGTGGCCCGGGCCCTATGCGAGTGCTGCGCGATCTTCCACCTCGGTATCGCGAGCTGGATTCTTCCATCCTCAGTGTCAACAGACCACGCACCGCGAGGCTTTCACAATCAAGGTTTCCGAACCGATGTCTCGGCCGATTTTTCAAACGGAACGTGAATCCAGAATGCAGGCCAATCAGAAATATTGACCCGTTTGGTCATGCCTGGTCATATCAAAATCAAATCAATGGTCGAATCAGCGTTGTGGCCAGACACGAAAAAACCCGCGTTTCACTTGTGAAAACGCGGGTTTCGTTAGTCGGGCCGACAGGAGTTGAACCTGCGACCTCTTGACCCCCAGTCAAGCGCGCTACCAACTGCGCTACGGCCCGAACTCTTTTGATCAGTAGCTATGTTAGTAAACCGACGGAAGGTTTGCTAGGTGACCTTGGCTGATGGTCCACAGCGTTTTACGTTGCCGTTTTGAAGCCACCATTTTTGGGAATGTTCGGATGAGTTTTGCGGATCGATTGGCTGCGGCCGTTCAAACGTCGGGTTCGGTCACCTGTGTCGGATTGGATCCGCGGAAGGCCCAGTTGCCCGCGCCCATCCGCGATCAAGTGGTCGGCGATACGCCCGACGCATGGGCCGCCGCCTACACGCAATTCTGTACCGAAATCATCGATGTGGTCGCCGGTCGGGTCGCCTGTGTGAAGCCTCAGGCGGCGTTTTTTGAACAACTCGGGCCGGCCGGAATGGTCTCGCTGGGGCACGTCATCGCCCACGCGCGGAAGGCCGGTTTGTTAGTCATCACCGATGGGAAACGTAACGACATTGGCAGCACCGCGACGGCTTACGCCGACGCCTATTTGGGCGACGCCAGCCCGTGGGGCAGCGATTCGTTGACGGTCAGCCCCTATTTGGGGCGTGATTCGCTGGAGCCATTCGTTGAAGTGTGTGATGCTCGCCAGGCCGGTATTTTTGTACTGGTGAAGACGTCCAACCCGGGCGGCGGATTGCTGCAGGACCGAGTCACGGACGGCAAGTCGGTTTACGCGGCAGTCGCCGATTTGGTGACGGAGTTGAATGCAGCGCGGATTGGCAAGTCGGGCTACGGGCCCGTCGGCGCGGTCGTCGGCGCGACCTATCCCGAACAGTTGGCCGAGATGCGGGCGGCGATGCCGGGGGCTTGGATCTTGATTCCCGGCTTTGGGGCGCAAGGCGGCGCGGCTGACGACGTGAAAGCCGGTTTTGACGCGTCCGGGCTGGGCGCGGTCGTCAACAGTTCGCGGCACATCATCTTTGCGCATGCTCGGCCAGAGTACAAAGACAAGTTCGGGGACGCCAAGTGGCTGGACGCTGTTTCGGCAGCGACGGACGAAATGAACGGTCAACTTCGTTTCTGAATCATCGTGATTGTTTCTGGACGTTCCTAGACATCGACGGATCCGAGCGAGCCCCGGCGGGGGGAAACTGACGTTTCACATTCAGTCTTGCCTCGAGTTTCCCATTCTCGGTATAGCCACACAGAGTCTCAGCTCTGGAACCGATCCAACGGGAACCCAATCGATGCGTCGCCTTGTTACTTGTCTTTTGTTTAGCGCCGTCTGCACTCCTGGATTTAGTCAGGGCGGCATGGGTTTGCCCGGTGGTACGACCGCGGCGGTTCCACGCATGAACGACACTCCGCCGAGCATGCAGAATCCGGCGACCCAACGAACGGCCGGCAACGCTTTTGGTAGCCAAAACGCGCCCGCGGCATCTTCTGGCCAGATCTCCAGCGGCGGCAAACTGCCTCGCACGGCCGGCCAAGAGCATCGTGTCTACGATTTGCGGCCGTACTCGGGTTACCTCACCAAGCACGACCATCCCGAACAAGCGGTGATCGACTGGGTGCTTCGCGAAACGGGCACCGACGTCTGGTTCACCGAGCCGTTCGGATTCATGAACGCGGACCGAGAATCCTTGTCGGTCTATCACACTCGCGAAATGCACGAAGTCATCGCTGGCGTCGTCGATCGCTTTGTGGCGGGCGAAAAAGAACCCCAAGTGATGCACCTGCGAGTGATGACGGTCGGCAATGCCAACTGGCGCAGCCGCGCACACATGTTGATGCAGCACGTCAGCGTGGATTCGCCGGGCGTCCAAGCGTGGCTGTTGAGCAAAGAAAACGCGGCGTTGGTTTTGAACTTGCTTCGCCAACGTACCGATACTCGCCAAGTTCACGACTTGAATATCGTGACCTACAACGGCCAAACCGAAACACTGGCCAGCACACGTGGCCGCAACTATGTCCGCAATGTCCGTCCGGCGCCGCAGGCGTGGCCTCCCTACGAGCCCGAAACGGGCGAAGTCCAAGAAGGCTATCGCTTGTCGATAAGCCCACTGCTTAGCACCGATGGACGCGCGATCGACTGCATGATCAAGGCGGAAATCGACCAAGTCGACAAGCTGAACCACGTCGATTTGGAATTGCCGCTGCCGAACAATCAAACTCATCGCGCCCGAATTGACGTGCCCCAGGTCGTCAGTTGGCGGTTGCACGAACGGTTCCGTTGGCCGTCCGACATGGTGCTGTTGTTATCGTGTGGCGTCGTCGCCAGCCCCGAGCGGGCTCAATCAACGGTGCCGCTTTTGAACATGGGTGCATTTACCGGATCGACGGCCGGACGAGCCGATGCGTTGATGTTCATCCAATTCCGAGGCGATGCTTCCGAGAACCTGACATCAACGCTGACACCGTCGGCTACGGTGCCACAGGTCGCGAATCAGCCCGGTGGCGCGAACCGAGGCCGATACTAACGGGCATTTTTGCTTCCCGTGGATGATAAACGGCAGATGCCGTTTGTCTCCGCATGGTCGACCTGGGATTTGCGGTTTAGAATGCCGGCCAACGTTTGTCCGCCATCTCGTTATCCCGTCTCAGCCGTCCATGCCTATTTCTTCGTCTCGCCGCGTCGTCATCACGGGTCTCGGTGTGGTTTCTCCGTTGGGGAATGATTCCGACAGTGTCATCGGTGCCCTGCGCGACGGCTCCAGCGGTATCCGCCCGCTGACGCAGGTGCCCCAAAAGGTGTTGGGTATTGACCACGGCGCCGAAGCCATCGCTTTTACCGGCGACATTTCGGACTACGGCCCAATGGAAAAGACGCTGGCCCGAACGATCAAGAAAGGCAGCAAAGTGATGTGCCGCGAGATCGAGATGGGTGTCGCGGTGGCCCAGTTAGCGATGAACGACGCCGGGCTGAACGAATCCAATCGAGATCGCGACCGCACGGGCGTCTTGTACGGTTGTGACTACATCATGTCGTTGCCCGAAGAGTTCGCCGCTGGCATCAAAAAGTGCTTAGATGAAGACGGAAATTTCCAATTCGAAAAATGGGGACAAACCGGCAAGCCCGAAGTGAACCCGCTTTGGTTGCTGAAGTACTTGCCCAACATGCCGGCCAGCCACATCGCGATCTATAACGATCTGCGTGGTCCCAATAATTCGATCACTGTTCGTGAAGCGTCCGCGGGCGCGGCGCTGGCCGAAGCCTATTCGACAATTCAACGAGGCCATGCGGACGTATTGGTCGTCGGTTCGACAGGGTCACGCATCCACTCGTTGCGAACCCTGCACGCGTCGCTGCAAGAAAAATTGGCGACCGACCAAGCCGACCCGACGACGATGTCGCGACCATTCGACGTCTCGCGAGACGGCAGCGTGGTTGGCGAAGGTGCCGGGGCTCTGGTTTGCGAAACGCTTGAACACGCGACCCATCGCGGCGCGACGATCTTGGCCGAGATTGTGGGTTACGGCAGCAGCGCCGTCGGTCCGCAAACCGGCATGGAAGATTCGCACTTAAGGCAGGCGTTCATCAACGTGCTTCGCGGCGCTCTCGGTGGGACCGATCCGGCGTCGGTCGGCCACATCCATGCTCATGGATTGGGAACCGTCGAGTGTGATCGACAGGAAGCCGATGCGATCGCCACGGTGTTCGGTGATGTCGCGGTTCAGCCCCCGGTTACAACCGCGAAGGGTCACATGGGCAACCTTGGCGCGGGCGGTGGAATGGTCGAAGTCATCGCCAGCATCAAAGCGATGGGTGGCGAACTGTTTCCGATTCGCAATCTGAACCAGCTCGATCCGGCCTGCCCGATCAACGCCTGTACCGGCAACTCAACACCGGCCGGCGACAGCTTCATCAGCGTGAACGTGACGCCGCAAGGCCAAGCCTCGGCCACGCGTATCGCCGTCTTCAAATAGTCGCTGCAAAGACGCGGGGTGCTAGCGATTGTTAGACACACCACCGCGAACACCCATCCGCACAAGTGAACACTTGGCGTAGCTCAACATTCCTGGGTGTAGGTACCTCTGGCCCGAGGGAAGGTGAGCTCGTACTTCCGGAAACACGGTCAAAACTGCAAGTCGGCCAAGAGCGGCCGGACGATTCCGGAACCGCTTGAACTTGCAGCGTCTTGCGACGGTTAGCGGATTTGCTTGCCGTCGGTGCTGCTGCGGCTGACACGGTCCGATTGAGGACTCATGTAGTGCGTCGCCTCTTCGGCAACCAGAACGGTATCGCCCGATCGCACTTCGGCGCGGAAGCGATGGTGACCGGCACGATCGGCGATGGCGACGACTCGCATCCGAATTTCTTCACCCGCACCGATTCGTGGGATCGCATCGAACAAGACTTGTCCAGTGACGATCTCGCCGCTTTGCCCATCGACTCGCTTGGGTTCGATGCCGTGGCTGAATTGTGCCAAGGTCGTGACGTCGCGAGCTTCGCGGCTGCCGCGGTTACGAATCACGATTTCGTACGTTACTTCGCTGCCGATCGGCGCCGGTGCTACTGGGTCATCGATGGTCAGCACCAAGTCGGCGATCGATTCGACGCGAGTCGTCAACGCGACATCGGCAAAACCAGCCGCGGTTCCCTTGCAATCGAACGCGAACAGATGGTCACCCGTCGCAGCCATATTGCATCGGAATTGATAGTCACGCGTTGCACCCGGGGCCAGCGATGTGATTTCCCAACGCAGGGTGTTCGCACGCAGTTCGGCACCTTCGACGCCACCGAGATACTTCACGCCGGCAGGCATCCGCAGCGTTGCGACGACCTTTTCGGACGTTGCCGAACCAGAGTTTTTGACCTGCAGGTTGTACATCGCTTCCGTGTTTTGGTACTTCAGTTCCGGGCCGTTCAAGATGGCCTCGATCTGAGCCGCCGCGACGCGGATCGATTTTGCCGCTTCAGCGCGAAGTTCCAAGTCGCCCGTTGCCAGGCCGTGGATCTTCAAGTCACCCAAGTCTTGAGCCGTCAACTCGACTTCGAATTGGGCTTCTTTGCCCGCCGGGATATCACCGATGCGTTGCGATTGCGGCGTTGCCGAATTGGGCGACAGGGTGAACACGACATTGGGTGCGACACCGTCCCCGGGGTTCAGCACGCGAACTTTGTAAGTCTGCGATTGGCCATAGATCACTTCATCGGGACCTTCGATCGCCAAGTCCAGGCGGGGCTCTTGAACCTTGATTTGCGCGACACTCTTTTGCGGCATCAATGTCCAGTCGACGTCGACGTCGTGGGTTCCGCTACGAGCTGCCATCAAGCGAATGAACATTTGTTCCGAAGCACCGGCCGGCAAGTGATCGATCTTCCAGACCAATCGCTCGACGGTGCCTTCGCCTTGGCTGTCGACTTGGCCGCGAGTCGCGTTTTGACCGCGAACTTCGGCCCAGTCGGGAATCATGGCTCGCACGATCAAGCCTTCGGCGTCGATCGAACCACGGTTTTCGACACGGATTTCATATTCGTTGGTCTGACGCACCGTGACCTCGCTGGGACCGCGTGTCACGACCCGGATGCCGGGCAATTCCGACGATGCCATTCCTGATCCCATCAACGACGGAGGCTGACCGACAGCACTTCGCATTTGGTTGCGTGAGTCAGCATTGGAACGATCGAAGTTGTCGCGATGGGATGGGGCCGCGACGGCTTCTTTGTTTTGGTAACCGTTGATCGCATGCATCGGCACGTTCGTTGTGTCTTGTGCCGGGCGAGCGGATCGTCCTGGGACCGCAGCAGTCGCCGGGCCTGGATTACGAGGTTCGAAGTTCGACGCACCATAGCTAGGGCGACCATAGGGATCGTCGAACGGGTCTGGCGTTACTCGAGCGGTTTCAAACGCGGGCACGGAATCGGTCGCCGGCATCGAAACGTATGGGCGAGTCATTTGCGAAGCTGCACCGGGGGCCGAGATTCCAGAGCCGATCGCGGTATTCCCCGAACCGAAGTGAGTCGCGGGCACGCCCAAGCTGGGAACGGAAGCGGGGCTTGATTCGAAGGCCGCGGCCGGTGGTCCGGCGCGGTGCGAGACTGTCGACGCGGGCGTCGGGTTCGACGCGGCATACGGGTGCGAGGGAATCGTCATGCTGGGCACTGCCGAACCGGGTATTGCCGCACTGGGCATTACCAAGCTAGGTGCCGGTGCCACCGCAGTCGTCGTTGGATCGACGGGTGTGGTGTAGGCCGGCGTGGAAACAGCGGCCGGTGCACTCAGGGTCGCACTGGGTACTGCCGCGGCAATGCCGGTGGCCGCTGTTTTGGGTTCCGCCACGATCGCCGCCGGAGCAGGTTTGGGTTGCGGGGCCGGTTTCGGTTCGACCTTCGGTTCCGTCGTCTTGGGCAACTCGATTTTCGCGACGGCTGGAGTCTCTTTTTTTGCAGCCGCCGTTGCCGAAGGAATCTCACGTCGTGTCACGCGAGGAACCAAGTCGACGACGTCATCGGCGAAGGCTGGCTTCGGCGTGCGAGCTACCGTTGGTGACGTGTTCGATACGGCGGTCCGATCCAATTCAAACGGTTCGACGTCGCGGCGGTCACTGCGACGACTGCTTGATGAAGCCGACAGCGATGGCGATGGCGCGCTCGTTTTGATTTCGGTCTCGGCCGGAGGTGTCGGGACACCTCGTGGCGTTGTGGCGGCGATGTTTCGGCGGGTCACCGATGGCGTCGAGACGGTCCGAGCACTGGTCGTTTTCGCCGGTTCCGGTGCCATGTTTTGTGTTGTGTTTTGCGATGCGTTCCCACGGACGATGCGAGGCGCCGTTGGTGCGGCGGAACGGCTGGGATCGCGAATCGGCGCCGCAGCGTTGGTTGCGGTCGTCGCCTGAGCTTTATGAAACGGAATGCCGTCCCAGTTCACGTCCGCGCTGGACTTGCTTGCCGACTTAGCTTGCGCCGCGCCAGAACTGTTACTCGAGCGTCCGCCTCCCGAAAACCACGAATCAAGCAACCCACGAGCTGGCGTCGCCGACTTCGCAGTCGTTTTCCGAGTGCTATTCCCGCCGCCGGTCAACGATTGAAAGAAGCCGGGGCGAGAATCACCTCGTTCTAACTGCTTGCCCACCACTTGGCGAACTTGGCCGTTGGGGGAGCCTGAATTGGACGATTTTTCGACACCTACGGCTTGTCGAGCACCGTTAGCCGGAGCGTCATTGGGTGACGCGCCGTGCAGCAGCGAAGTCATCAACAAAGCGGGTGCGGCGATGGCTGTCGAAAAGACAAGGAATCGGCGGTTTACGCGGTCCATGCGTCAATCTCAAAACGTAGGCGGAAATTCGGTACTCAGTCCATCGTCTTCATCGGCAACCCTCAGACATTGCGATGAGTAAAATTTGACGATTGAAACGATTTCAAGGATTGGCCGACCCGTCACGGGGTTGCGTGGAACGCACGATGGCGGAATCCGTGAAACTGGCGCAGAATCACCACTGATGAAAACGCCCACCGCGACCGCAAACCCACGCTCGAAGATCACCATGACACGACGCGAAAAGATCGAAGCCATGCTGGCAGACGACCCGAACGACAACTTTCTGCGTTATTCGCTCGCGATGGAGTTACGCAGCGAAGGCGCAAACGCCAAGAGCCTGGAGATCTTTGACGCGCTGATGAAAGAGACACCGCCGTTCGTTCAGGCGTTTTTCATGTCCGCCCAATTATTGGTCGACATCGACGAAATCGAACAAGCACGAACTCACCTGCGTGACGGGATCGATCAGGCCCGTGCCCAAGGCGACGCGCATGCCGCCGCCGAAATGAGCGACCTTTTGGCGACGTTGGGCGAAATGGGGGAACTGTAGTCGCCAATTCAGCGCGTGATGGGTGTCCTGCATCTTTTCCTTTGACGAGAAAACGTTTTGGCGGCCGAACAAACGACGGCAATTGTGCTTCGAACGATCGAATTCAGCGAGACCAGCTTGATCGTGACGTTGTTGACTCACGACTTTGGTCGCGTGTCGGCGATCGCCAAAGGGGCGCGACGCCCCAAAGGTCCTTTCGAAGGCGCGCTTGACCTGTTGGCCGTCTGTCGTGTAGTCGTTCATAGGAAGACTTCCGATACGCTCGATTTATTGACCGAAGCGAAGCTGCATCGTCGGTTTCGTGGCGCTGAAAAATCGCTCGAAAGGCTCTATGCCGGCTACTACGTAGCGGAATTGCTGCGTTTGATGACTGATGAACACGATCCCCATCCCGAAGTTTACGACTTGGCCATCCAATCACTCCAACAGATCGACGGCTGCGGCGATGTCGCCTCGACGCTTCTGTTTTTTGATGCCCAAATATTGCGACTTCTCGGTCATGCGCCGGGAACCGATCAGTGCACCGATTGCGGCGGTGACGTCGAGTCGGTGTCGCGAATTGCTTTTTCGTTATCGGCGGGCGGGATCGTTTGCAATCGTTGCCGACCTCGCCAGCAACAAACCATTTCAATCACCGCCGCGGCAATCGATGAATTTCGCCGATTGCAAGCCGCGTCGACCGAGCTGCCAACGACCGTTGCCAAGCATCTTTATGGCGAGTTGCGCAGCATGATGAACCGATACCTACCAACGGTGTTGGGCAGTGTCCCTCGAATGCAAGCGTTTCTTCCGACCAAGTCGGACCAGCGCGAATGAGTCAGGCCGATCGCAGGAAGCGATTCGATCAAACTATGGATAGGAAAACGATGTCGGCTAACTTCAATATTGCCTTCGCCATGATGCGCCGCCGTGCGCGGGTTGCCGTGTGGTTGTGTGCTTCGTCCATCGCCTTGCCGATGGTGGGCGGTTGTCAATCGCTGCGAAGCCCGTTTGGTCCGCCTGACGATTCGCCCTATGGATTGACCAACAACGACTATCAAGATTCCGTCAATCCGATCGCCCAAGTTTCCGGCGAGGAGATTCCCGGTACGAATGACGAAATATCAGTGGCCGACGGGTCACTTGCCGAGAAAACGAAAAACACAACCAAGAGCGTCACGAATTTCTTGACCGGACGCGAACAAGAAGACCGCGAACGGGCAAAGCAGTTCTATAAAGCCGGTGACCAGTTGTTCCGGACTGCCGGAACTCAATCCACCGAAGTACGTAAGAAAACGTATGCTCAGGCCGCCAAGCAGTTCAAGAAGGCTGGCGAATCCGCGCCGGGTTCGGCTCTCGAGCAGGACTCGATGTTCATGCGTGCGGAGAGTCTGTTCTTTGCTGATCAGTTGACGATGGCGACGGACACTTACGAAAAACTACAAAAGCAATATCCACGCAATCGTCACAACGACCGCGTAGCGGCTCGGTTGTTTTCGATCAGCCGTTACTGGATCGACACGGTCAAAGCAGACGAAGGCAGTTGGATCCCGATCAACTTCACCGACTCGTCTCGCCCTCGTTTGGACACCGACGGACATGCGATCCGAGTGTTGGACCAAATTCGTTACGACGATCCGACCGGGCGACTGGCCGATGACGCGACGATGGCAGCAGCAGCTGAGTACATTCGACAAGAAAAGTTTGAGGAAGCTGACGAGTTCTTGACGGACTTGCGTGAAACATTCGGCGATAGCGAACACTTGTTTCTGGCGCACCTGTTGGGACTGCGGTGCAAGCTGGAAATCTATGCCGGGCCGAAGTACAGCGAACTGGTCTTGGAAGAAGCGGAAACATTGGTTCGCCAAACACGGCAACGTTTTCCCGACAAAATGGCGGAACCGAAGTACGGCGATCTGGTTGCTCGCGCGGCTGCCGAGATCGCTTATCACCGCGCCGAACGTTTGGCCCAAAAGGCCAGCTTTCGCGAGAAACGAAAAGAGTATCGTGCGGCGGCCACGTACTACAACGAACTGCTGGAAAAATACGGCGATACGCCGCAGGCCGAAATCGCTCGTAAGCGTCTACCAGAAATCGAACGACTTCCCGGCGTGCCCACACAACGGTTGTCATGGCTGACGACGATCTTCCCCGAATCGCGTAAAAAGAATCCACTGAAGCTGAACATTCCTGCATCGGATCAATCTGTCGAACCTACGGAGACGCTGTTTCGATGAAGCGACACGTCCCTGCGGCATTGATCGTGATCACGGTGATCGGCTTGATGCTGACCACCGGTTGTGCGGCGTACCGTTTCGGATCCGCGTCATTGTTTCGCCCAGGGATTCGGACGGTTCATGTTCCGATCGTGCGCAACGACACGTTTCGGCATGACCTGGGTGTGCGTCTGACCGAAGCGATCATCAAAGAAATCGAAGTTCGCACGCCGTACAAAGTCACCGGTGACCCGAACGCGGACAGCACGTTGATTTGCCGCGTCGTTAGCGAAACGAAACGAGTGCTGACCGAAACGGGGACCGACGATCCGCGCGCTCTCGATGCAGCGGTTTCCGTCCGCGCTAGCTGGACCGGACGCGGTGGCGAACTGCTGATGCAAAACGCGATCGTGCCGACCGGCGATTTTTCGACCACGTTCGGTCAGGATGCACGGTTTGTGCCCGAGGCGGGGCAATCCGTGGACTCGGCCATGCAAATGGCGATCGAAGATTTGGCCCAGCGGATCGTTTCGCAAATGGAGATGCGTTGGTAGCCTGGGAGGGCTTCTTGACCCGTTTCTCTGTTCGCGCAGCCTGCTGGATGAATCACGATCGAATCTGGAATCTCGGCCGGCGGTCATTGACGCTAGGTCGTCGCCCCCTGGTGATGGGAATTCTAAACGTCACGCCTGACAGTTTTTCCGACGGCGGAAAACATCACGACGCCCAACGTGCGATCGCGTCGGCGCTTGCGATGGAGGCGGCCGGTGCCGACATCATCGACATCGGCGGTGAGAGTACTCGTCCGTATAGCGATCCCGTCGGTGTCCAAGAAGAACTCGATCGGGTCATTCCCGTGATCGATGGACTGCGAGATTCGCTTTCGATCCCCATCAGCATCGACACCAGCAAGGCGGCCGTCGCCCAAGCCGCGGTCGATTCCGGCGCCGAAATCATCAACGACGTCACCGGACTGGAAGGCGACCCGGCGATGTCGGGTATTGCCGTGGCCGCCGGCGTCGGCGTGTGCGTGATGCACATGAAGGGAACTCCGCAAACGATGCAGGACGATCCGGTTTACACGGACGTGGTCGACGAGATATTCGCGTATTTGCAAGCGAGGAAATCGTTCTGCTTGGAAGCCGGCATTCGCGAGGATCGGATCTGTTTGGATCCAGGAATCGGATTCGGGAAAACGCACGAACACAATTTGGCGTTACTTCGTGCGACTCCACGGTTCACTACTTTGGGTTGCCCGATTCTGATCGGACACTCACGCAAGGGATTCATCGGAAAGGTGATTGGCGACAAAGATGCGGACCGAATGGCGGGCACGCTTGGGGTGACCCTTGCCGTTGCCGCAGCCGGCGCGGACATCATTCGCGTCCATGACGTGCCAGAGTCAGTTCAGGCGCTAAGGGCATTTGAGGCCGCCGGAGGATTCGAGAATCTGTGAGGGCAACCGAGCGTGGTCTTGACTCCGCCGAATCGCCACAACATCACCATGCACAGGTTTTTAAAACGTCCGTGGTGCGGGTCGCCGACCCGTGGAAATTCAGAACACGACGGCCCTGGGGGCCGTGTTACTTGGGTCGAGCCAATCGTATCAGCGGCGAACGTCGTTCGTCGCCGTTGACTTCTTCGCCGGATCGGCAGGTGCGGACACCGTCGTCTTCGATGACGGCTGAGGACCGACGGTGAAGGTTTCAAGGCAAAGTGTTTGTTTGACGCCGTGGACCGATTCGATCGTGAAAGTGGTTAGATTCATCATCGTTCTCGTTGCAACTTTGCGTGCCGGATTTGGGAAGACATTGGGAAATGCTCAGTAGTAATGAAAGCATCGGTCACCTTCTTTTCCTGTGCGCCGGGAAACCGCGGCGGTAAGTTTAAACCGGAAGGATCGGATTACGGTTGTACGGAATGTGCTAACTTTGACCCGAGAAGCTGAATCTCATCCGAGTCGTTAGTGGGGCGTTAAGTCACGCTGTGGATAAATTAAGACGCGTTCGTGGACTTTACTGGCCCTTTCCGTATTCCCGCCTTTTCTGTTGAATCACGACCCTCGCCATGCGAATTGACTTTGTTATCACCGAACTGTTTGTCGGTGGCGCCGAGCGATGTTTGACCGAGCTGGCGACGTCGATGGCGGCTGCGGGCGATGATGTCCGCGTGTTTTCGATCGGATCGCTGCCGACGGGGCCGAAATCGTTGTTGGTCGATCGCCTTCGCAGCGGTGGTGTCGAAGTCGCCTCGGGCAACGCAGATTCGATGTGGCAGTTTCGTGGCGCGTATCAAAATTTGACGCGGTGGCTGGGATCGTCACCGGCCGACGTGTGCCAGACCTTTCTTTTTCATGCCAACGTGATCGGCACGATGGCAGCGAAAAAGGCCGGTGTCGCGGTTCGGGTCGGTGGCCTTAGAGTTGCCGAGACACGGACGCTGCGGTGCCGCATCGAACGTTGGGCGGTGCGGCAAATGACGTCGTTGGTTTGCGTCAGCGACGACGTGCAAAAATTTGCGTCGCTGCGGCTGGGGTGTGACAGCGAAAAGTCGATTGTGATTCCCAACGCGGTCGACGTTGGACGATTCGCAATCGCCGAAGCGTTTGATTGGACCGCGATCGGTTGGCCTTCCGATGCGGCGGTGGCTCTTTTTGTCGGACGCTTGCATCCGCAAAAGGGGATCGATCTGCTGCAGAAAGCTGTGGACGAGATCGCGCCGGCCAGGTCAAAGCGTCGGCTTTTGATCGTGGGGGATGGGCCCGACCGCGTTGCCATCGATCGATGGGCCGGGCAAGTGGGAAACGAACGTGTCGTTCTTTTGCCCTGGCAAGCCGACGTCGCCCCGTTGATGCGTGCTTGTCGCGTCTTGGTCCTGCCCAGCCGGTACGAAGGGATGCCCAACGTTGCCATGGAAGCGATGGCGGCAGGTCGACCGGTCGTATGTAGCCGCGCCGAAGGGGCTCGCGAACTGCTAGGTCACGATTGGGACCGGCAATCGTTCGCGATCGACGACGGTCCGTCGATGACGCGATTGGTTGCCGCTTTCTTGGCGGATGCCGATTGTGCCGACCGGACCGGCGAACTCAACCAGGCGAAAATGAGAAGCGAGTTCTCGATTCCCACCATGGTCGATGCTTACCGGAGTCTCTATCGCGAGCTGCGGACGCGGCGGCTTGACGTTTGATTGCTGCGTGAGAGCGGACGTTCCGTCGACTCAACCGCATCGCTTTCATAGCTGCTGGGGCGAACCGGTTGGTAGCGTCGGACGCGAACTTCGTCATCGCCGAACGGGTCGGACAGCGAATCGAACATCGAGTCTGTCTTGTCATCGGGAATCGGCGGGGCTGGAACAGCAGGGCGATTCGCTTCGGGCAGCGGTTGTGGCACGGGGACCCGTGGTTGGGTCGGCATGCGTTGTTGAGTCGGCACGCTGCGCGATTGCGTCGGCACGCTGCGCGGGGCGATCCGTGGCTGACTCATCCGCATCTGTGTCTGTGGAGCCGCCATCGGCGCCATCTGGATCGGATGGCTGTGTGATTCCACATGGGGTGATTCCACGTGAGGCATGCCGGTGTTTGGCGAACCCGTATGCGGATGGACGATCATCGGCGGCGGGCTTGGCGGCATCATCGGGGCGGATTGAATGTGCATCGGTTCCGCATAGCCGTTGATGTGTGGCGACATGGAACCGTTCCACTCGTCCAACATTCCTGCATCGCAGCCGTCATCACAAATCACGTCGCAGCCGTCGTTGCATTTGTCCAGCATCAGTACCTTTTCGATACCGCCGGCAACCGAATCGAGTGCCTTGTAGACGACCGTCCGTTTCATGTTGATCCGCGGAACGCTCATGTTGGGCATCTTCATCCGTGGCATCTTCAGGCCGGACAGCAGACCTTTGCTTCGGCCGCAATTCATCGAATCGCAGGAATCGTCCCCACAACCACACGTTGCTTCGAACATCGGCATTGCGTCACAGGTTTCTTCGACGCCACAGCCAAAATCCGCAGCGACCCCCACCGTAGGAGCGGCGAAAAGCAGCCCTCCGGCGAGCAGGGACGCGAAGTAACGGCGTTGGGTAGACGAACGCTTGGACGTAAAATGTACGGGCATATCAAAAACTCGGCTTTCGGATCGCGAGACCTTACAATCGGCACTGGTGTCATGAGGTATCGACGTGTGAGAACCGATACGACCAAATGAATCCGAAGGACCGGCAAAGTTCCCCTATTTTGACATTGTGCGGGCAGGCGATCGAAGTGCCCTGAGATCGTAGAAATGGCATCGTAAAAAACCGGCCCCCGAGCAGCTTCGATCGGATCGGACACGCTGACAGCCCCAAGGTTGATTGCTAGACTAACGCGGCGTTTGACGCAGCTTTCACCCAGTCCCCCGTGCCTGCCCCCTGCTGAGAGACCACCACCGTGACGTTTGATCCCTTTGGAGTTCGCGATTCCTTCGACACCGGAAACGGCACCGCCACGATCTACCGCCTGAGCAAATTGGAAGAGGCCGGACTGGGCGAGATCAGCAAGTTGCCGTTTTCGATCCGCGTCTTGTTGGAAGCTGTGCTCCGCAATTGCGACGGATTCTCGGTTACCGAAGACGACGTCAAAAACCTGGCCGCGTGGGACGCCGCGGCGCCGGCCAAGCAAGAAGTCCCTTTCAAACCGTACCGAGTGGTGCTGCAGGACTTCACCGGCGTTCCCGCCGTCGTCGACTTAGCCGCCATGCGATCGGCGATGCAGCGAATCGGTGGTGATCCCGAAAAGATCAATCCGCTGATTCCTGTCGACCTGGTCATCGACCACAGCGTCCAAGTCGATCACTTCGGTACCGCGTCTGCTCTTTCACAGAACGTCGAAATCGAATTCGAGCGCAACCTAGAACGTTACGAGTTCCTTCGTTGGGGCCAACAAGCGTTCGATAATTTCTCGGTCGTTCCGCCTAACGTCGGCATCGTTCACCAAGTCAATTTGGAATACCTGGCTCGCGTTGTCGCGTTGCAAGACTCACCCGATGGCCCCGTTGCGATTCCCGACTCGCTTGTCGGAACCGACAGCCACACGACGATGATCAATGGACTTGGCGTGTTGGGTTGGGGCGTCGGCGGGATCGAAGCGGAAGCCAACATGCTTGGCCAACCGTTGTACATGTTGATGCCCGAAGTCATTGGCTTCGAATTGACCGGCGCATTGCCGGCCGGTGCGACTGCGACCGACATGGTGTTGCGAGTCGTCGAAGTGCTCCGTGAAGAAGGCGTCGTCAACAAGTTCGTCGAATTCTTTGGCGTCGGCATGAACAAGATGAGCGTCGCCGACCGAGCAACAATCGCAAACATGGCGCCCGAGTACGGTGCCACGATGGGCTTCTTCCCGGTCGACGATGTGACGCTGGCGTACATGCGCCAAACGGGACGCACCGAAGCGCACGTGAAGCTGGTGGAAACCTACTGCAAAGAACAAGGGCTGTTTCGAACCGACGACGGTCCGAAACTGAACTACACCAAGACGTTGTCGTTGGATTTGGGCACGATCGAGCCATCGATGGCTGGCCCCAAACGACCGCAAGACCGCATCGCACTTGCCGGCATGAAGAAGGCCTTCAACGATTCGTTGACCGCGCCGGTCGGCAAGTCGGGCTTTGGATTGGACAAGAGCGAGCTGGGCAAAGTCGCGGATGTCAAAGACAACGGCCACAGCAGCCAGATCACGCACGGCGCCGTCGTCATCGCGGCGATCACATCGTGTACCAACACGTCCAACCCTTCGGTCATGATCGGCGCCGGATTGCTGGCCAAGAAAGCGGTCGCCCGCGGTTTGAAGGTGCCCGCACACGTCAAGACTTCGCTGGCCCCCGGTTCTCGCGTTGTGACGGACTACCTGAACAAAGCCGGCGTGTCCGAGTCGCTGGATAAGCTCGGGTTTCAAACCGTCGGCTACGGTTGCACGACATGCATCGGTAACAGCGGCCCGCTGCCGCCGGCCGTCGCCAACGCGATCAAAACAAGCGATCTGGTTGCCTCGGCCGTGTTGTCGGGGAACCGCAACTTCGAAGGCCGCGTCAATCCGCTGACCAAGGCAAACTACTTGGCCAGCCCGCCGCTTGTTGTTGCCTACGCTCTTGCCGGGACCACCGACATCGACTTGGCAACCGAGCCGATCGGCAAGGGAACCGATGGCAGCGACGTCTACTTAAAAGACATTTGGCCATCGGCAGACGAGATTCGCGAAACCATCGCTTCGTCGATCCATCCCGAAATGTTCACGCGAGAGTACGGCGAAGCCGTCAAAGGCAACGAACTTTGGAATGCGATCGACGTCGCCACCGGCGCGATTTATCCGTGGAGCGACGAGAGCACTTACATCCAGCATCCGCCATTCTTGGATGCAGTCACGGGCCAAGACGTGCCCGACATCCAACCGATTCACGGCGCGAAAGTCTTGGCGTTGTTGGCCGATTCGGTGACGACCGACCACATTTCACCAGCCGGTGCGATTGCATCAGACGGACCCGCCGGCAAATTCTTGCAAGACAAGAATGTACCGATCCGCGAATTCAACAGTTTCGGGTCGCGGCGCGGAAACGACCGCGTCATGGTCCGCGGTACGTTTGCGAACATTCGCATTCGAAATCAGTTGGCGCCGGGCACCGAAGGCGGCGTGACACGTTATTTGCCCACCAATGAAGTGATGAGCATCTACGACGCGTCGATGAAGTACCAAGCCGCGGGAACTCCGTTGGTGGTGATCGCCGGCGCCGAATACGGCACCGGCAGCAGTCGTGACTGGGCCGCCAAGGGCACGATGTTGTTGGGCGTCAAAGCCGTTATCACGGCCAGCTATGAACGCATCCACCGCAGCAACTTGGTCGGCATGGGTGTCTTGCCGTTGGAATTCGCCGACGGCGCGACTTGGCAATCGCTGGGTTTGACGGGCGAAGAAACCATCGACATCCCAGGTCTATCCAACGATCTTCAACCTCGATCGACGATCAAGGTCACGGCCACCAGTCCCGATGGTTCGGTGAAAACATTCCCGTGCGTCGTGCGAATCGATACGCCCGTTGAAATGCAGTATTACCAAAACGGCGGTATCCTTCCGACCGTGCTGCGAAACCTGTCGAAGTAACTCATTGCCCGAGGATCAGAGTCATGCCACAAGCCAGCGCCCGACATATTTTGGTGTCGACGGAAAAAGAATGTTTGGACCTGAAGAAGCAGATCGCCGAAGGCGCTGACTTCGGCCAAATCGCCGCGGAATATTCATCGTGCCCGTCGGGCGCCGATGGCGGCGCGTTGGGAACGTTCGGCCCCGGCCAAATGGTGCCGGAATTTGATGCGGCCGTTTTCGGTGGCGAAGTTGGTGAGGTCCAAGGGCCGGTGAAAACCGACTTTGGCTATCACTTGCTCGAAGTCACCCAACGCACCGAATAGTTCCAGCCAGCTGTGCTGTCGAGGATAGGGCCGATCATTTTGCGGCTCTATTCCGTTTGAAAATTGAATTGCCCTGAAGTCGCGGATCTCGCGTCCGGCGTTTCTGTCTCCGATAAAGTACAATCGCCTTCTTGCTAAGATGATGATTGTTGTTTGTTTACATTTTGGAGCTCTGGGATGCGTGGCCGCTTTGTCGGGTTCGTGAACGTCTTGATCGCGGCGTGCGTCGTTTCTTTGGGAGCGACGGTCAATGCCGACGCGCCCGGGCAAACGACAGGGCAAACGACAGGGCAAACGACAGTGCAATCCACAGGACAACCGAAGACACCCACCGTCTGGGCGACGTCGCGGATTCACGGCACTCCTGATCCGCCGCCGCCCTACGCGATCGAACGAGTCTTTCCTGACGCGTCCTTCCAATCGATGACCGAAATGCGTCGCGTGCCGCACTCGGATCGATGGATCGTTACACAACAAAACGGCGCCGTCACTAGCTTCTCGGATCGCGGATTGTCGGGTGACGGCGATCTGGACCTTCAACTGGCAATCAATCTGCGCGAGTCGGCGCAGAAATCGATGCAGGTTTTTGGGATTACCTTTCATCCCGACTATCCAACCGAACCGTCGTGCTATATCTCGTACATGGCCGTCAACGGGCCGCCGGATGGGACGCACCTTTCCCGATTCACGGTGACCGATACGAAGCGGGTCATCATCGACCCCGATTCCGAAGAACGGATCATCGATTGGAAGGGCGGCGGTCACGGCGGTGGCAGCATGCACTTTGGTCGCGATCGTTTACTTTATGTTTCGGTGGGCGACGGCCAAGACCCCACGCCGCCTGACGCGATCGGAACCGGACAAGACATCAGCGATCTCGCCGGGTCGGTGCTACGCATTGATGCGCTTCATTCGTCACAAGACTTGCCGTATTCGATCCCGCCGGACAATCCCTTTGTCGATGTGCCCGGCGCGCGAGGTGAAGTGTGGGCATTCGGGCTTCGCAATCCTTGGAAGATGGCGTTCGACCCCGTCACCGACACGTTGTGGGCCGGTGACGTCGGATGGGAAATGCGAGAGATGGTGTATCGCATTGATCGGGGCGCGAACTACGGATGGAGTCTGATGGAGGGCAGCCAGCCCGTTAAAGAAGGCTCGCCGGCGATGGGGATCCCCATCACTCCGCCCATCGTCGAACATTCGCACTTAGAAGCGCGGTCGGTATCCGGGGGTGAATTTTACGGATCATCGCGTTTGCCCGAACTTCAAAACGCGTATCTGTATGGCGATTGGATGACGGGCAAGATCTGGGGCCTTCGTCACGACGGTGCGGAACTCCGCTGGCATCAAGAACTTGCCGATACAACTTTGCAGGTCATCTGTTTCGCAAGAGACCGCGATGGCGAAGTGTACGTTTGCGATTATCGAGGCGAGATCTATCGGCTGGTTCCCAACGAAGCCGATGCGGCAGATTCCAATTTCCCACGCGGCTTAAGTGAAACGGGGTTATTCGAATCGACCGTCGATCAAGCCCCGTCGCCCGGAGTGATCGCGTACGAAATCAACGCCCATCATTGGGCCGATCACGCGCAATCGCAACAGTGGATCGGTGTGCCCAGTGGAGAGTCATTGGGCGTCTCGCCGCAAGATGACTGGCGCACGGGTGAAGTCCAAGACAACTTCCTGTTTCCCGCCGAAACGGTTTTGGCAAAGACGGTGCATTACTGTCCCGATCCGAATTCGCCCGAATCCATCGTTCGGTTAGAGACCCAGATTCTGCACCGCGATGGCATGCAGTGGAACGCCTACAACTACGTTTGGAACGACGATCAAACCGACGCGTTCTTGCAAGACAACGTGGCGACCGATCGAACGATTTCGCTTGTCGATCCCCGTACCGGAACATCGACGCAACAGGTCTGGCACCACGCCAGTCGCGACGAGTGCATGCAATGTCATTCGTTTAGCGCAAACACGATCCACGGTTTTAAGCTGGCACAACTTGATCGTGACGATCCGTTTGCGAACGGCAACCAGCTTGATCGTTTGGTGCAATCCGGTTTGTTTGAAAGGCCTTCGGGCGAAGTCACGCCGATCGCGTCGCCGCATGATCTGTCGGTTTCGCTAGAGGCACGTGCGCGCAGCTATTTGCACATGAATTGTGCCCACTGTCACCGACGAGGCGGCGGCGGGACGGGCGCGTTTCAACTTGTCGTTGGTCCATCGGTGGAATCCATGGACATCGTCGACGCGATGCCGACGCAGGGAACATTTGAAATGACGGATCCTCGAATTGTTGCATCGGGCGATCCTTACCACAGCATCCTGTTCTATCGGATGATGAAATCGGGAAGGGGGCACATGCCGCAGTTCGGACCATCGTTGATTGATGATGCGGGTGTGCAATTGATCCACGACTGGATCGCGTCCATGCCACGTTCCAGCGACGCCGATGCACAGCCGTCGTTGGCGTCGACCGCCGGCGCGTTGCGGCTTGCCTATCAATGTGTCGACGGCTCGGTTTCACCTGCGCAGCGGACCGAGATCGCCGATATAGCGGCGGCCCATCCCCAATCGATCGTCCGCGACTTGTTCGAACGTTACTTACCGGAAGAACGTCGCACCAAACGGTTGGGAGCGTCCATCGATGCCAACGCCCTGTTATCGATGACGGGCGATGTGAATGCGGGGCAAGATTTGTACTTCGAAGCAGCCGGGGTGAGTTGTCGCCAGTGCCACAAGATCGGCGAAAAAGGCGAATCCGTCGGCCCCGATTTGAGTGGCATCGGCGCCGAACGGACAAGGCAGGAGATTCTAGAGAGTATCCTGAATCCTTCGGCCAAGATCGACGAAAAGTATCGAGGGAAACTGGTTCTGACTGTCGACGGGAAAGTCATTTCGGGACTGCTGATCCGCGACGATAAAGACGGCATCGAGTTAGTCGATACATCGGGAAAGCGACACCTTATTGCCAGCGACGACATCGAAACCGTTCGGTCGATGGACACGTCTGTGATGCCCGACCGGTTGCTTGCGGAATTCACGGCCCAGCAAGCTGCGGACTTGGTTGCCTTTTTGGCGGCCCAGAAAGAACGACTCGCTACATCGACTGAACAAACCAACTGACCCGTTTGCTGAATTCGGCGACGTCACAACCGACGACACGTTCAAAATCCTTTACGCGATCGGTGCGCGAGTATTCGCGGAACGGTGGGCGACTGGACGTGTGGTTTAACAGTTCGGCAAATTTGCGGCTTTCTCGTTCGGCCAAGTAAAACATCATGGCCCACGAAACGTTGTAGGCTTCGTCGATCGAGTTCTGCGATTCGAACATCGTATTGTCGCTGACCAACTGCATCACCGTTTGCGTAAACCGATAGTCGCTGCGTCCGTCGTAGGTTTGCTTGATGTAGTCATAGCTATCCCGGTTGATGCGGTCGGCAAGTTGTGTCGCCGATCGCGCGGTCGTCATGCCAGCTGGTTCAAACATCTGGCCGATGCCTTCGGTGATCCAGCGCGGCGTTTCACTCAACCGGCTGTGAACGCCCGAATTGTAAGCGGATTGATGAGCCGCTTCATGGCGGACCGTCGCCGCGGTGTACTCGCTTCGTCCGCCGTCATGCGTCATCACTCGGTTGCTTTCGCCCGAGTACAGGCCGGCGACCCGTTTGATTTCAATGTCCAGTTTCCGAAACTCGCGGTACATCGTGTTCTCATCCGGCAACACCACCGCCACCATGGGAAAGTTGCCCTCGCGGATGGTCACACCGCGTTTGGACATATAGTCGGTGAACGCTCGGTGGGATTGCTCGAACAGCTTGGGCCACCGATCGCCGCGACCTTCGGGTTGGACGACTAGGAAATTTTGTGTCGCGATGACTTCGTATCCTGGTCGAAACTCGGCCCGCAGTTCGTTGCGAAATTCGACGACCGAGATCGGCTGATACGGGCGATTGGTTTCGTGGATTTTTGAGCTTTGCTCTCGCGGGTCCAGCGAGTGCATCCAACCATCGCGTCCCAGGATCACCATTTCGTGAGCCAGTTTCAGCAACGGAATGCCTTGTTGAGTTTTTCCCAGAGCCGAAAATTCGACCATCGCCGGAGCCTGAGCGACGAGCGATCGGTCCCAGCACAAGAGCAGCGAGACGACGAAAGCAGCAACCAGGCGTGAGGATTTCATGAGTTGATCTGTCGAGCGGGCGGTTTTCAGGCGAGACGGCTTGGTGAAGGCTAGGTTAGAATCCAGCGGTACACCCACATCTCGGGCCGTGATCGAAACGAAACAGCGGTCAAGGGACGGAACAACGCGCAGGATTCTATCGATGGTTGGGAATATGACGGGCAAACGTCGCCGCTTGGGATTTGTGCTGGGACTGATCGTCGGCGGTGCCACGTTGGCGACGGCACAGAACACAGACATATCGAATTCGCCAAAGAATCTTGATCCGATCGCGTTGAAGGCTGACGTGTTGGAGTGGATCGACGAACTCGACGCCGACAGCCTGAGTAAGCGGAAAGCTGCCGAGCGGGCCTTGATCGAAGCCGGTCCCCCAGCGCTGCCGTTCTTGCCCGAATCGAAACCCGGGATTTCGATTGAAGCCGCCGAGCGGTTAGCGCGGGTGCGCAAAACGCTGATGCAAAAACGGACGCAAGGCGAAACCGAATCAGATGCGATCCGTGTTTCGCTTGCTGAGGTTTCTAATCTTGGTGAAGCACTCGAAGCGATCAGTCGCGATAGCGGCGTCGAATTCGATCACGATGCTGAAGCGTCTCTTTCCATCAATGCGGTGACGAGTCCTCTGTCGTTTTGGCACGCGTTGGACATCGTGCTGGACGAAGCCAATCTGGATATCAATTTCTACGCGGGCGACGAATCAACTTTGAAATTGGTGCCACGCGCGCCCGAACGACCTTCGCGAGTCGACTCGGCCGCGTATGCGGGCGTCTATCGAATCGAGCCCACGGCGGTCACCTCGCGCCGCAGTTTGAACAATCCGTCGCTTTCGGCTTTGAACATCAGCGTCGAAATCGCGTGGCAGCCGCGTACCACACCCATCGGCTTGACGTTGCCTGTGGATCAGTTGTCGGGCAAGCTGGACGACGGCGCGAGGCTCCAACCCCAGGAATCCGGCGAATCGATTGACGTCGCGACGAACACTGACATCGCGTTCAGCGAATTCTTTTTGCCGATGAAGTTGCCGGGCGGGCAACCGCAAAAGATCGCATCGCTGTCGGGATTGATTCGAGCCCTGTTGCCGGGAAAAAAGCAAACGTTCGAATTGCCGTTGTCACAGACGGGTGACGAAAAAACGATCGACGACATGACCGTCGTTGTCGAAGCGGTGCGACCCAACGGTCCGCTACACGAGGTTCGCTTGTCGGTCGAGTTGAAGGATGCCGAACGGTCATTGGAAAGTCACCGGCACTGGATCTTCGAAAATGAAGTCCATGTGGAACGCAAAGACGGGTCGCGAGCAGACCATCTCGGATACGAGGTCTATCGCCAGACGACGACCGGCGTTGGTGTCGGCTATTTGTTCGAGCTTGGCGATGCGGTCGGCGAGTCGAAGCTCATTTATCGTTCGCCCACGGCTGTATTGCCCAGCGAAGTACCGTTTGTGATTCAGGATATCTTGTTGCCGTGAATATTCGCTCACTCGCCATCGCATGCTTCGTCGTGCCCGGATTGTTGTTCGCCGGAGCGAATATCGCCGAGGCGAAAGAAGATTTGGAACCCGGCGATCCGTTCGCGGCCGTCGATGGGGATCCTATCTATATCGGTGAAATCAATTTGGTGCTGACTCAGCGAATCGCCGCGACAGATTTGACGCGAGTCGGTGAAGATGTTCGACGGGCTACGGCGCTGGTGCTGGTTCGTCGACATTTGGCCATGAAAGCGATGTCCAAGTTGGGCGGCGAAACGCTTCGCGACAGCATCGACCGACGACTTCAAGCCTACGCTGGTGAAGCGAAACGGCGGGGAACAAGCGTGGCGGAACTTGCTGCGGCTCGACAGGCAACCGAGGACGCGATGCTGGCGGACATCGCATGGACGACCGCGTGGACTCAGTACTTGAAGAGCAAGATGACACCGGAAAACTTACGGCGATACTTTGAGTCTCATTCCGACCGATATTCCGCTGCGACGTTTGACGGGCTGACCGACCAAGCCGATCTGCGCCGCGATGCCGCCAACGCTCTGTTCGAATCTTTGGTCGCGAGCCAATCGGAAACCAAGGTGAAGTGGTTCATCGAATCGCTCTACCAACAAGAACGCCAGCGCTGAATCGATCCGGATTAAGGAAGGATTTCGTTGCCCTTCTGCATGCCTTCTAGTTGTTCTTTGTACATCTCCGAGATGTCCGTCGGCAAACGAGGACGGCCCTTCATCGGTTCTGGTGGGAAGTCGTCGCCGCGAACGGCCGATCCCAACGGTGTGGTCAACGTGTCGTTGATCGTCTTCAAATAGCTTTGCAGTTTCCAAGCGGGAATCGTTGTGATGCCCAACTCGATTGCTTCGGCTTTCGCTTTTCCGATCGCGGCAACAGCATCTCGGTTGTCACCCGCTACATCGCTGCCATCGGAGACTTCCAGATCGTCGCCGACGACCAAGAAGCGAATGCTCGCGTCCATGGTTCCCGTCTTCACGCCCGAGGATGAAACTTCGGCAACCACTTCGGCACCTGCTGCCTTGATTTGTCCCTTCATCGCTTCGTTGTCGGGACGCCCATCACCATCGATGTCGATGTCGCCAGCCAACGCGATCTTGACGCGGCGACCGGGTGCCCAGAACGGCGAGTAAACTTTATCGCCAGGAATGATTGGGTTCTTGATTTCGGGCGTGGCAATCACGCGAGCCAACGCAAGGTGGGGACCTTGGATTTGCGTGACTTGGATTGTCGCTTTGACTTTCGCGTCTTTCAAACGAATGTCGTCGGCGTCGATCACGCCGAAAGTCACGTTGGGACGCAGGGCATCAGCCGATCCCAAGTTGATCGTGACCACGTTGCCGCCACGGACGACATAGCGAACTTCGCCTTGCGTGGTTTCGAATTGGTCGTTGCGAATTTCGTTAAGTTGCTGCTTCTGCGTCTCGATCGTTCCGATCAAGCGATTGTTGTCTTGCGTAAGCTTTTTGGTTTCTTCGCTGGCCTTGGATCGGAAGCGTCCAAAGTCTTGGACGGTCGTGTTCAGCTTGTCGCGAGTCTCTTCCTTCTCTTGGTTCATTCTCGCCCGATCTTCGTCGAACTCGGTCGACAAGACAGTGACCTTCTTGTTCGCATCGGCCGCTTGCTGCTTCGCAAGGTCCATCGACTTTTCGGCGTTGGAAATTTCGGCTTCCGCGTCGGTTCGAATCTTAGTTGCTTCGCTGCGAGCGTTGGCATAGTTGATGTTGCGGTCGCGAATCGCGTTGACCAGATACTCGGGCAAACGCGGGTAGTTGCGATCTTGAGGTTCGATTTCGCTGCCGAAGTACGACATGTCCTTGGTGAACTGTTCTTCGATGGCCTGCATCACAGGGTCTTCCGAGGTCCCAGTCTTCATTTCATCGATCTGGGCTTGGGTAAACGGTTCCTGGCCAAGCATGCCCTTGAAGCGGCTGATCTGGCTTTCCATCGTCCGAACGTTCGAATTGATGGTTTGCAGCCGCGCATCGGTAGCGGCGGCCTCCTGCGCAGCAAAGTTGCCGCTTCTCCATAGGAAGAAGTTCAGCGCCAATGAGAGCACCAGGAAAATCATGCAGGCAATCAAACTGCCGCGGATGACGGAATCGTCGCGAGCCACCATAGTCGTTTCGTGCGTTTTGGAAGCGAAAGAAGCTGGGGAAAAGCCGTGCGGGCTGGCGCGACTGAAATCAGCCGCCACTACACCCTATTTAATCGATACGTTTATTCTACCGCTGGGAGGACAGAATTAACGTTTCCGTCTCCCAATTGGGTTCCATTTGCTGATTCTATGCGTCATATCAGCGCGATCGTGCCGGGTCATCCGGTTGAAAGGCGGTTGGGTCGAGCACCGAAACCCCCAAAACCGACTGATCTATCACCCCGCCGTTCCCAAAGATGACGGAACCAACTGGGCGGATCGTGGTTAATATAAGCGGAGCCATTCGGTGATGCGCGTTTGTGAACAGAACAAACCAGCGTCACCGTGTGGTTCTCGACAGCGGCGAGTATACACATGATCACTGTCGATGCCCCATTACCCCTCCCTAACACTCCAGCTTGGAAGCCCTCCACTAGCCATGAGAAGCCGAATTTCACCGTTAAACCGCGGAACCAACCACGTGAATCGTAAGCGACGCGCCCAGAACCTGGGTTTTACGCTGCTCGAACTGTTGCTGGTCTTGGCGATTTTGGTCGTCATCGGCGGAATCGTGACCGTCAACATTGGCGGCGCGTCCACCGAAGCGAAGGTCAATGCCACCAAGACCCAGCTGAACGGGCTAAAGAACAACATCCAGATGTACCAAATTCGGATGAATACGCTTCCCGAAACCCTAGACGCCCTTCGAGACGGGCCCAGTGACGCAGCCAAGAAGGCTAAATGGGTCGCGCCGATCATCACGGAAATTCCCACCGACGCTTGGGAAAACAGCTTGGTCTACACGGTCAACGGTAACACTTACGAAATCCGCAGCGGCGGAATCGACGGACAAGCCAATACCGAAGACGACATCATCGTCGAAGGGTCGTAGTCCTCGTGAGATCTCGCGTTGCCTTCACCCTGCTTGAGCTGTTGTTGACACTATCCGTCTTGGCGGCGATTGCGTCCGTCGTGATCCCGCAGGTCGGGTTGTTGATGGGCGATCGCAAACTCGTTCGTGCTGGTGAACAGCTGCGCGTCGAAATGACGGTCGCCCGTGTCAAAGCGATGCGAGACGGACGCGTCTTGATGCTGCAAGCGATGGTTGAAGGCAATTCGATCCGCGTCAAACCATACTTTTCAACCAGTGACGCGACCGAGGCCATCGACCAGACGGGATCTCAATCGGCGCTTCTTACCGGCGCTGACCAAGGCAACGTTGTCGCGATCAACGTCGATGAAGAAGCCGAGAAAACCGTTGAGTTGCCGGAAGGAGTCACTGTTGGTTCCGTGGGTGTCGCGTCCGCGGCGCGAGCTTCGGAGATCGAGCAACAAACCCTGGCCGACCAAACCGAAGGGTGGAGTCGCCCGATCATGTTCTATCCCGACGGATCAACCAGCACCGCAGCCGTCGTGTTGACGGGCGGCGAAGTCGGGCGGGTGATCGTCAAGCTGCGCGGCATCACCGGTGACACGACCATCACCGAGGTGCTGCCTTGACCCATCACCGCAATCGGCGAGGCTTTTCGCTGTTGGAAATCTTGTTGGCGCTGGCAATCCTGGGTGGTGCTTTGGCCATGCTAAGCCAGATTGCCGAGACCGGTACGTCAGCGGCGCGCGAAGCCCGGGATTTGTCGGTAGCCCGTTTGATGTGTCAATCGAAGTTGTCGGAAACACTTCTCGATGCCGCGTCCGGCATCACGCCGCAAACGATCATCACGGCGCCGCTGCCATCGTTCGATTCGGGGTCGATGACCACGTTCAACTACAGCATCGAAGTCCAACCGGCCTCACTTGATGGATTGCTTTCACTCCGGGTGACTGTGGTTGCCGAAAACCCGAATGGCGGGTCGCCTCTCGCAACTTTCGTATTGACGCGTTGGCTAGTGGATCCTGCATTGGGGTTGGAGGCGGCCGAGGCGGAAGCCGAAGCGATGAAGGCACTGGAATCAGAAGAGGCCGCGCTGTGAGTCACCATTGCATGCACCGGAGCGTTGGCGGCGCCAGTCGTGCCGGCTTTACGCTGCTTGAAATCCTGTTGACGCTGGCAATGTCGGTCGTCCTGATGATTCTGATCGGCGGTGCGATCCAGTTCTATGCGCGCGACATGAATGTCCGCGACATGGACATTCGCCAAACACAACTTGCCGCGGCGGTCATGCAAATGATCGAAGACGATTTGCGGGCGACGCTGCACGGTGAGCCAGCCGATATGGCCGGACTGGAAGCGTTGTTGAAAGCAACGTCGGGCGGCGAAGCACCCGCAGCCACCGAGGGCGAAGACCTTTCGGCCGCTGGTATCGACGAAACCGATGAAACACTGTCTGCCGATACCGAAGCGCTGGATTTGGCCGTCGGTTCGTCAGTGCTGCAGACGCCGGGGTTGATCGGGAACCAGACCCAGATCCAGCTCGACCTCAGTCGGTTGCCACGTCTGGAAGAGTACGTCGTCATGATGGACGAAACGACTTCCGACATTGACGACATGCCCAGCGATTTGAAAACCGTGTGCTACTTCGTTCAGGCGGCGGGAACGATCGGAGGTGTCCAAGACACACTTGAAAGTCTGGCCTCGGATTCCGCCGCAAGTGATTCTGCTAGTAGGGTCGACGTCGATGGCGGCGGATTGGTTCGACGCTCGCTCGATCGTTCGGCTACCGTTTTCGCAGCATCAACCGGAGCGTTATCGTTACTCAATCAAACCGGTGAACTGCTAGCACCGGAAGTGCTGTCGATTTCGTTTGAGTATTGGGACGGCGTGACTTGGCAATTGATGTGGAGTAGCGACGAGTATGGGGAACTGCCGTTGGCCGTCAAAGTCGAATTGACGATGGCCGACCCGACAGCCATGAACGCAGATGGTTCCGGCTTGGATCCCGATGCCATTCGGACCTTCTCGCACGTGGTGCGATTACCACTTGCACGCTCGATCGACACGACCGAAACCGACGACGCGGAAGGGGCACTATGAAAGATATTGCCAACCCTGTCGTTTCATTGCGTCCGCGGCGTCCACGGCAAGGCTTTTTTCTTGTGATCGTGTTGATCGTCGTGGCTGTTGCCACGATGGCGGTTTACTCTTTCACCGAACTGATGCTGGCATATGACGACTCGGCGTACCTTGCCGGTGACTTGGTTCAAGCTCGGGTGAACGTCGAATCGGCGACCGAGGTGGCTCGTTTGATTTTATCAAACCCGCCCGAAACACGAGCTGATTTTGGCGGCCTCTACAACAATCCACAAATGTTCCAGGCGATCAATATCGCCGGTGGCAACGACGGTTCCTTGCCGTCTAATTTCACGATTTTGGCACCGGACTTGTCCGAAATGGGAACGTTGGGCGGGATTCGATTCGGTCTGCAAAACGAATCGGCACGTTTGAACGTCAATGCTTTGGTGGTGCTGGAAGAGAACGGAGGTGGGTTGATTCCCGCCATCGCAGCGACCAGCGACGAGGCGGCTGACTCTGAATTGGATTCCGAGAATATCGCTGTCTCGCTGCTAATGTCGTTACCCAACATGACGGAAGACGTCGCCGATGCGATCTTGGATTGGATCGATACCGATGAAGAATCGCGACCGTATGGCGCCGAATCGGACTACTACGAATCCTTGTCGACGCCCTATTCGGCTACGAACGGACCGCTGCGAAGCGTCGAAGAGTTGTTATTGGTTCGAGGCGTCACGCCGACTCTGCTATTTGGCGCCGACGGAAATCGAAACGGTGTCATCGATGCCGACGAACAACAACGTTACGGCGTCAGCATTGATACGCCCGGTGCGTTGGGCTGGGCGGCGTACTTGACCGTTCACGGCGCCGAAGCGAACACCCGCCGTGATGGTTCGCCACGCGTCGATGTCAACCAGGATGATTTGCAGGTCCTTTACGACGAACTGCTCGATGCGATCGGTGACGAAACGTACGCCAGCTTCATCGCCGCTTACCGAATTGCGGGAACGTCGACTTCGGTGACTTCGGCAATCGCTAGCGCTGCGGCTGGTGGAGATACGGGCAACAACGATCAAGCCAGCGCCCAGCCCGGTGGTGCATGGACAGCCGAACTGATCGAACAGTTGGATCTGACCGGTGGCGGCGGCACGTCGATCAACCAAATTTTGGACCTTGTCGACGCCACCGTCACCGTCGGCGATGGGGACCGTGCTAGGTCGTATACGTCACCGTTTGCGAGCGATCCCGTAACGGCATCGTTGGTGATGCCCATTTTGATGGATGCTTTATCTACACAAGATGTCGACGCAATGCCGGGACGGATTAACCTGAATGAATGCCCCGCCGAGTTGCTGTATGGAATTCCATTGCTGAGCGAAGAAACGGTGCAAGCCATTTTGGAGTCCCGCGATCCCCAGTCCGATGATCCCAACCGAAACTACGAGTCTTGGTTGTTGGTCGAAGGCCTGTTGACGTTGGACGAGTTGCGGCAAGTCACACCGTTGTTGACAGGTGGTGGCGACGTGTATCGGGCTCAAATCGTTGGGTACTTTGAAGGCGCCGGTGCTTCGGCACGAGTCGAAGTGATCATCGATGCGACGACCGTCAATCCGAAAATCGTTTCGTGGCGTGATCTAAGCCACTTGGGACGAGGCTTTGATCAATCTGTGCTCGGTCTTCGAGCAAACGCTGTATTGGCTCAGTAGAGTCCCCCTTTCCGATATATCATCACGAGTTACTTCATGCCAAAAAAAATAGCGATCGACTGGGACGAGATCGAACTGAGACTGGTGGTTGGCCAAGTTTCGGGCTCTCGGGTTAAGGTCACCGATGCGATGATCATTCCGTTGGAAGGAACAACGGCGACGGAGGCTCTTCGCGGCGCAATGAAAACGCTGGGATTGACGGGCACCGAAGCGATGATCGCCATCGGACGCGGATACGCTGAACTGCGAGAGCTGCAACTGCCGCCGGTGCCGGACGAAGAACTGCCCGACATGGTTCGGTTCCAAGCCATTCGCAGTTTTGCGTCGGCCGGGGACAGCGCAACGGTCGATTTTCTGGTAACGCGTCGCAAGGAAAACGGCGTCGATATGATCGCGGCGGCGATCGGCCCGGCGAAGCTGAACGAAATTCGCAAAGCCTGTGAAGCATGTGGCATCACGGCATCGCGAGTCTCGCTTCGCCCGTTGGCTGCATCGGCCTTGTACTTGATCCAGTCCGCTGCCGCTCGCGAGGGCGATGTGGTGCTGGTCGATCTATTGGCCGGTGACGCGGAAATCGTTATCGCCCGTGCCGGTCGAGTGATTTTTGTGCGAACGGTGCGGATGCCGACCGACCAAGCTGCGCGGCCACGGGCATTGGCAGGCGAATTGAAGCGAAGTCTGGTCGCATGCGGTGCAGGCGCGACGCCAGAAAAGGTGGTTCTTTGGGGACGTGAATCCGTTCACGTGGACGATCAAAGGATGCTGGCCGAGGCGTCCGGCGCGACGGTCGAGGTCTTGAACCCGTTCGATTTGGTGGACGTTGACCAAGAATGTGCCAACTCGCTTCCCGATCACGTCGGTCGACTAGCGCCTTTGGTGGGTCTGCTTGCCGCCGACGAGCACCATGCCGATCGCTTGATCGACTTTTTGAATCCTCGCAAGCGAGTCGAAGAGGAGCCCAACCGATTCCGAACCGCTGCGATGGTAGCGGCCCCCGTCTTGTTAACGCTGGTCGGCGGTTACCTGTTGTTTGGACGTTTGAGCGGGATGGACCGCGAGATTGCGGAGCTGAAAACCGCCAACGCTGGCATGAAGCCGGCTGTCGATTTAGCGTCGGCAAGCGCCGCGAGAACGGAGACGGTGGATCAGTTTCTTGACGGCGACGTCAATTGGTTGAATGAGATGCGGCGGCTAGCGGCGACCATGCCTCCGGCCGACAAAATGATCGTGCGCAGCATCTCAGGTTCGAGCGACCCGCGACGTGGCGGCGGCAAATTAGTCGTGACGGCGGCGGTGACGGAACCATCGGTGATCGACAGTTTCGAACAATCGCTTCGCGATGCCACGCACAGTGTTGTCGGGGACGGCGTGGTCGAATCCAAGAACCAAGATGCCTATCGATACGGAATCAACGAAACGATTACGATCGATTCGGAAGCCGTTCGCAATCAGCGGTATGAGGGGATTTTGGAACGGTTGATGGCCGAACCGAAATCGGAAGCAGAGCCGGAACCGAAACCAGAAACAGCATTAGAACCAGAAACGGAGGCAGAACCGGAACCAGAATCGCCTGGCGAAACGGGAACCCCGACCGAAGTTGAAGCCGAATCCGTTGCTTCGGAGGTGCAAGCATGACTCAACGTGAACGTTTCCTAGCCATTTTGGTTGGTGGCCTGTTGATTGCCGGTGGTGTTTGGTGGGGGTTCGATAAGTATCGAACGGCTGTCAAAAAGCGCACCAACGAAATCACTCGGCTGCAAGAAGAGCAGCAACGATTGACCGAGCAACAATTGCAAGGTGAATACGCCAACCGCCAAATGGGCGAGTACATGGTGCGATCACTACCAGGAAATCTGGAAATCGCTCAAGGAATGTATCAACAGTGGTTGATCAGCATCGTCCAGCAAAACGAAATCGCTGGTTACAGCGTCGACCCGATCGGGCCGCGTCCGGTCGGTGGTCTGTACCATCAAATGTCCTTCCGTGTACTGGGGACAGCGGATGTCCCCAAGACGGTTGCGTTGCTGCATTCGTTTTATGCCAAAGATTACTTGCACCGCATTCGCGACTTATCGCTGCGTCCGACCAAGACGGGAAGCTTCACCGTCGAGTTGACGGTTGATGCGATCGCGTTGATGACCGCGCCCAATGAATTGCCAGAACGGAAAGATGATTCATGGCGCGTCGACGGAAGTTTGGCGGCCTATCAGGATCCGATCATGAATCGCAACCTGTTCCAACCGCCCAACCAAGCGCCGCGTTACGAAGGCAGCCCAACGATCGAAGCGATCGTCGGTCGCGAAACACCTGCGCCGTTGACATTCAAGGACGCCGAAGGAAATACGCTTCGATATGAACTGATCGACGGGCCGACCGACTTGGTGTCACTCAGTAGCGAGTCGGGAACGCTAAAGATCAACAGCCCCGACAAGAAAGAGTTCCCCATCTCGGTCCGCGTTACCGATAACGGACACCCGGCACAATCGACGGAGCAAACACTGACGGTCAAGGTCGTTGACCCTCCACCGCCGCCCGCCGTTGAACCCGAGAAACCAAAGTTTGACGACGCGACTCAAACCGTGTTGACCGGATTGGTGAAAGGGCGTGACGATTGGGAGGCATGGATGCACGTTCGGACCCGTGATAAAACGCTGAAGTTAAGGGTCGGTGATAAGTTCGAAATCGGGACACTCAAAGGCGAAGTCATCGAGGTGACACGTCGCTATGCTGTTTTGGAAATCGATGGCCGACGGTTTAACTTACAACAGTCGGGTAACCTCAGCGAAGCCGCCAAAGCGTCGGAAGAAGATTGACGAAGATCGCCACCGCCAATGAATCAACGATCCGCTGTGAGGGCGTTTCAATGGAATTCGGTGGTGGCATTCGCGCCGTCGCGAATGTCCAACTGGTCGCCGCCGCGGGCCAAATCTTGTCGCTGGTCGGTCCGAGCGGTTGCGGCAAAACGACGCTTCTGCGGCTGATGGCCGGGTTGGAATCCCCGACCGATGGTAGGGTCGTTCTTGAACCACCAACGGCGGGGAAACTTGGGCAAATCGCATTTGTTTTTCAGCAGCCTTCGTTGCTGCCTTGGCGAACAGCGGTTGAAAACGTTGCGTTACCGTTGGAATTGATATCGCGGGGCAACCGACACGAGCGAAAAGATGCTGCGATGGAGATGCTCACGCGCGTGGGCTTATCGGACGCTCTGGATCGATATCCCCACCAATTGTCAGGGGGGATGAAGATGCGAGTATCGATCGCTCGAGCATTGGTGACCGGCCCCAGCATTTTGTTGCTCGACGAACCGTTTGCGGCGCTCGACGATATGCTGCGGACCCAGTTGGGCGAAATGCTGTTGCAGTTGTGGGACGACCAGCGATTTACCGCAGTGATGGTAACGCACAACATCGGCGAGTCGATTTTTCTGTCGCACCGAATCGCGGTAATGCGTTCCGGACAAGTGAAGACGGTCGTGGACAACCCACTGCCGTTTCCGAGGACGGATTCCGTTCGCAGTACCGCACAGTTCGGTCGCTTTTATGGTGTGGTCAGCGCTACGCTTCGAGGTGAAGCATGATCGAACGTCGCCGCCGCTTCAGCGTCGCCGATGCGACCACCAGCGCCGTATTGGTCACCTTGGTGGCGGTACTGGGGATCTCGATCTGGTACGCCGTCGTGCGTTGGTTCGACTTGCCCAAGGCGCTTCTGCCAACGCCGATTGAGTGTCTGTTGGCCGCGATCGAGAATCGCGATGCGTTGTTTCGCGGGACGCTATCGACGGGAGTTTCGGCCGTCACGGGGCTGGTCGTCGCGATCGTGGTGGGATCGTTGATCGCGGTCGTGTTTAGTCTGTCGCGTCGTCTGCGTTTGGCCTTCTTTCCTTATGTCATTTTGCTGCAAACGGTGCCCATCGTTGCGATCGCTCCGCTGTTGATCATTTGGAGCGGCTACACGTTCCGAACCGTCGTGATTGTCACGGTGATCGTGTGTCTGTTTCCGATCGTCAACAGTGTGACTTCGGGGCTGATGTCGATCGACCGTGACGCGTCGGACCTCTTTCGACTCTACGGTGCCAGTCGGCGACGGCAATTGACGAAACTACAAATCCCTTCGGCCATCCGCCATCTGATGCTTGGCGCGAAAACCAGCAGCGGACTTGCGGTCATCGGTGCAATTGTGGCCGAGTTCTTTGTCGGCAACGGAACCAGCTATGACGGGCTGGGGACATTGATGACCGGATGGCAGGCGCTGACCAAGACGGATGCACTGATCGCGGCCTTATTTGCGTCAGCTTTTCTGGGTCTAGCTCTGTTCGGGAGCGTCCAATTGGTGTCGGCAACGCTTTTGAGGCGATGGACATCAACGCGGCCGACTCGGTAGCCGAGTGCGCCTTGGTGACCGGATTTGTGATTGTGTTCGCACTCCGGTTCCTCCCGGATTGACGATCGACAATCATAGAAGGGTGTTCCGGTTCATTGATCCCTACGCGAAATCAAGATTCCATGTCGGTAAAACCAAACGTCTTTTGCGTCGCCGTCTTTTTAATTGCCACAGTCGTTGGTTGTGGTGGTTCCAGGGATTCGGCGAAGTCGCCAACGTCCGATTCGGTTCCCGTACCGGCCAGCGACAAAGTTGCCGTCCAATTGAACTGGTACCCCGAAGCCGAACACGGTGGGGTTTACCAAGCCTGGGCCGATGGGACCTACAAGTCCGCGGGTTTAACGGTTGACGTCCGCCCGGGTGGACGTGCAACGCCTGTGGCGCCGGAACTGCAACTTGGGCGTGTCCAATTTGCGATGGCCAACGCCGATGACGTTGTCTTGTTCCGCCGCGAAGGGATGGACATTGTTGCCGTGTTGGCGGTGCTGCAAAACAGTCCGCGCTGCATCCTGGTGCGTGAAGACAGTGGCGTGGAGGATTTTAAGGGATTGGCCGGTATGACGCTGCAACGACAAGCCGGTCGCATGTTTCTCGAGTTCATGCGGTCGAAGGGTTTCCTTGACAAAGTCACCGAGGTCCCCTACCACGGCAGCGTGTCGTCGATGATTGCCGATCCCAAGATTGCTATCCAGGCTTATTCGTTCGCCGAACCGTTGCTTGCCCGAGAGCAAGGTGTTGAAGTTCGCACGCTGATGGTAAGCGAGTTAGGTTGGAACCCGTACAGCAGTGTGTTGATCACGTCCGGCAAGCTGATTCGTGAGCAACCCGAATTGGTTCGAACGTTTGTGAAGGCGACTCAGCAAGGATGGGCAAACTACCTCGCCGATTCCAAGTTGGGCAACGAGGCGATCCTATCGGCCAACGAACACGGAATGACCCAGGAAGCATTGGACTTCGGCAGCAAAGAGTTGACTCCGTTGGCTCTGCCCGAGGGCATGGCCATTGATCAAATCGGCGCAATGTCGCAAGCCCGTTGGAAAACACTGGTGGATCAAATGGACGCACTCGACCCAGGTGCCGCCGGAAAGGTGAAAGCCGAAGACTGTTTCACCGACCAATTTCTGATGAACGGATCTGACTAGAAATCAGCGTTGCCCGGCGTTCGCGGGAACGGGATGACGTCACGGATGTTGGCCATCCCGGTGGCGTACTGAACCGCGCGTTCGAGTCCTAGCCCAAACCCGGCGTGAGGAACCGTGCCGAACCGACGCAGATCGATGTACCAGTCGTAGTCGGCTTGATTGAGCCCCGCTTCGTCCATTCGCGATAGCAGCACATCGAGCCGTTCTTCCCGCTGGCTGCCACCGATGATTTCACCGACGCCAGGGACCAGAACGTCCATCGCCGCGACCGTTTTTCCGTCATCGGAAACACGCATGTAAAACGGTTTGATGGTCGACGGATAGTCGGTCAAAATCAGTGGTCCGCCGACATGCTTTTCCGTCAGAAAGCGTTCGTGTTCGGCTTGTAGATCGGTACCCCATTGGACCGGATACTCGAATTTTTCACTCGATGATGTCAGTACATCCACCGCGTCGGTGTAGGTCATGTGAGCGAACGGTTTTTCGATCACGGCGGTCAGCTGTTCGATCTTTCCCTTCTCGATTCGTTCGTCAAAGAACTTCATGTCTTCGCCGCACTTGTTCAAGCAATCGGTGAAGATGCGTTTCAAAAAGTCTTCGGCAAGCTTCATATTGTCCGACAGGTCAAAGAACGCAGCTTCCGGTTCGACCATCCAAAATTCAGCGAGGTGCCGCGACGTGTTGCTGTTCTCGGCGCGAAAGGTTGGGCCGAATGTATAGATCCGCCCCATCGCGGTCGCGTAGGCTTCTCCGTTCAGCTGACCGCTGACGGTCAAGTGCGCCGGTTTTTCGAAAAAGTCGTACTTGTAGTTGACCGGTCCGCCCTTCTTGGCCAGCATCTCGAGGTCCAGCGACGTGACGCGAAACATCTCGCCGGCGCCTTCGCAATCACTGGCCGTGATGATGGGTGTGTGTGTATAGAAAAAACCATTGTCGTTGAAGAAATGGTGAATTGATTGACTGATTTGATTGCGGACGCGTGCGACGGCGCCAAACGTGTTTGTACGCGGACGTAGGTGAGCCCACTCGCGAAGCTTTTCGAACGTGTGACGCTTCTTTTGCATCGGATACGTTTCGGGGTCGGCCCACCCCAGCACCCGGACGTTGGTGGCGTGCAATTCGGTGGGCTGTCCAGCCGCCGGTGACTCTTTGATTTCACCAACGATGACGACGCTGCACCCAACGGACAGCTTTTGAATCTCGTCTGCATAGTTGGGCAGCTCGGCCGGCGCAACGACTTGCAAATTACCGAAGCAGCTTCCATCGTTGATTTCGATAAAGCTGAAGCCGCCCTTGCTGTCTCGTCTTGTTCGCACCCAACCGCGAATTTCTGCATCGGGTGCGATCGCCGATGTTTGACGGGCCTTGTCGACGCTGATCCAGTTGCTCATGAGTCCATCCTGAATAAGTTTCATCCTTACCGGCGGACAGCCTCGCAGAGGTTCCGGCCGCCGGATGGTAATTAGTTCTCTGATTGCTTCTTGATGAATCCGCCGATGCCTAGAAGTAGCATCACCGCAATACCACCGAGGGCGACGTATCCGATCATCCCTTTGCTCAGCAATCCCCAGGCCGATCCGAAGCCGGCCACACCGGTTGCCAGAATCATCAGCGTATTCCAAACGAATCGTTTGCCGCCTGTTGGCATCGCATCGCCGAGTGCTCGCCGCGAGTTCATCAGCAACAGAAACGAAAGGTAGGCGATCGGCAACATCGCACCACCGATGACCGATGTCGGAACCGCAAGCGCCGGCGCGGCTTGTCCCCAGACAAACGGTCCGAGGACACCGACCGCGGGGATAAAGCTTCCGATTCGGTGCATCGTTCCTTCGGGCGGTACATTCATCAGTTCGCAAAACGCGAACCCATTAATCAGCATCAAAATGATGATGGTCGATACGGCCATCCCCAAAACGCCGACGCCGAACAGGGTCTGAGCGACCGTGCGACCAACCAATGGTTCAAGCGTTCCGGCCAAAGCAAAGTTATCGCGTCCGACCAACATGGCTGCGATTTGCTTGTCTGCTTCGGGAAGGGATTCACGGGCGAGCACGATTTCGCTCTCGCTGGCATTGGGTGACTCCTGCAAAATTCGTTTGTCCAGGAATTTGAAATACTCCTTCACTTCGCTGGCGTCGGTTTGCCCATTATCTAGCATTCGCATGACGTCCGAGGTGTTGCCATGAAATTGGCTTGCCGCCGCAATCACAACGCAACTGGTTGCCAAAACGAACGGCACGATCAAACCGATCGACAAATCGAAAATCGCGAGCGTGCGGTGCTTGACGCCCCAGCCCTTGCGAAGCATCGAATAAGGCAACAGGAACGTCATGTTAATGCCGACGGCGGTCGCGAACGCCGTGATGATTCGGTCTTTTTGAATGCCCGCGATCATGTTCGTCCACCAATCACTGTACTCACCCGTTTCCGAAACCGAGGCGGCAAGGCTTGGCACTGGTTCGAATAGATAGGTCAAGTTGGGAACGAAGCCGGCAAAAATCTTGCCCCAATCGAGTGCTCCCTCGAACGTCATCGCCAAAACAACGCCAAAGAACGAAAGCACGACCACACCTACCATCGCTTTCAAGATCAGCTCAAACGCTTTGATCCCTTTGCTGCCCGAGTTGTAAAACCAGACCACAATCGAAGCCACAACCAAGATGGTCACTGCCACGATCGCTTTACCAGAGTCAGTGTTGGTCGATGGAAGCAGATTCTGCTGGACCGATGCCGTCCCAAGGGCGAACTGTGGCAAGCACCAAACGATGTTGGCCATCATCGTGGCGATCAGCCATCCCCATGCTAACACGGGGCTGATGTGCGTCTTCAACGTTTGAAAGGGACGTTCGCCCGTTGACAGCGCGACATAGCTAATCGCGCTCAACATGATGACTCCCAAAACCATCGCAATCGGCTGTAACCACATCAGGTCATAGCCGGCGATGACGCCCAGATACAACGCACCGGCCAGCGACCCGCCGCCAAGCGTGATCGCGCCTTGCAGCCATCCAGGACCGGAAAGCCGCGTGTAAATGAGGGATTTTCCAAGTGGCCCCTTCGTCGCGGCGTCGGCTAACATCGCGTCTTCACGCGAAAAGTCGGTTTGATTGTTCATAAAGCGGGGTGCTGACGAGAAGAAGCGGGGTGCTGACGAGAAGAAAGGAGGCAGGGAATTCGGCTATGATTCAAGTTCGGCCAGGTAACGTTCCGCATCCAGGGCAGCCATGCAGCCCGTACCGGCCGAAGTGATCGCTTGACGATAATAATCGTCGGCGACATCACCTGCCGCAAAAACTGCGCGAACGCTGGTATTCGTCCGGAACGGCTTGGTCCACTTCACATAGCCTGCTTCGTTAACGTCCAGGGCGCCATCCAAGAACGCCGTATTGGGCGTGTGCCCGATGGCAACGAACATGCCACCGACGGCCAAATCGCGAGTCGTATCGTCAACCGTGCTGTTGATCTTCAGTCCGGTTACCAGTTTTTCGTCGCCATAGACTTCGCCAACAACGCTATTCCACAAGACTTCGATGTTGGGGTGATTGAGTGCACGATCCTGCATCACCTTCGAAGCACGCATTTGGTCGCGTCGAACGATCATGTAGATCGTTGCCGCGCCCTTCAGGTTTGCCAAATAAGTGGCTTCTTCCACCGCCGAATCGCCGGCGCCGACAACGGCCAACGGCTTGCTTCGATAGATTGGAAGTGCGCCGTCGCATACGGCACACGCACTGACGCCCTTGTTCTTGTACTTCTCTTCCGACGGTAAACCCAGATAGTTGGCTCGCGCGCCAGTTGCCACGATGACGGTGTGGGTCTTGATCGGATCGCCTGATCCTGGATAGAGCGTATGAGGTCCCGAATTCGAGAACTCGACACGTTCGATGTCATCGCCCACAACACGCGTTTCGAAGTTGAGTGCTTGCTGTTTCATCAACTCCATCAACTCGGTGCCTTGAACGGCGTAGTGCGGCTGGCCGTCCTTTTCGTGTCCAGCCGGGGCGGGCGGCAGATTGTAGTGACGATCTTGGCTGACCGCCGATTCAACGAACGCGCGAACATTCCCAGCCGGGAATCCGGCGTAGTTTTCCACTTCGGTTGTGAAAGCGAGCTGGCCCAGCGGAATCATCTCGGGTTTGAAAGTTCCTTCGTAGACGACGGGACTCAAATTGGCTCGAGCCGCGTAGATGGCGGCGGACCAGCCTGCGGGGCCACTGCCGATGATGACTGTTTTTTCAATGTTTTCCGACACGTTCAAATCGCTCCGCGAGAAAGTCGTATGCAATGGGAAAGTTGTTAAGATTGTTGGACGCTCAGTATACGGCTCGTCGGCCGCCAGACGTAGCGGTGGCAGTGTGTCTCAGTCGAATACTGTTTTCTATCTAGTTTTTTCATCGGTCCGATCGCCATGAGTACTCTTTTGATTGCCGTCGGCGCGATGGTGGCGTATTTGGTTGCATACCATACGTATGGCCGGTGGTTGGCTCGGAAAATCTTCCGGCTCGATCCGTTGGCCGGCGTTCCCAGCGTCGAGCTAAACGACGATTGCGACTTCGTGCCGACGAACAAATCGGTGCTGTTTGGACACCACTTCACGTCCATTGCGGGGACCGGTCCGATTGTGGGCCCCGCCATCGCAGTGATGTGGGGGTGGTTGCCAGCGCTTGTTTGGGTCTTGCTGGGTTCTATCTTGGTCGGTGCGGTTCATGATTTCGGGTCGCTGGTCGTTTCCATTCGCAGCCGTGGGCAAACCGTCGGCGACGTAGCAGGTCGGGTGTTGAATCGAAGGGTCCGGATGCTGTTCTTGCTGATCCTGTTCATGGCACTGACCATCGTGCTGGCCATCTTTGGTTTGGTCATCGCGACCGTTTTCAAACAGTACCCTGCGTCCATCATCCCGTGCTTGGTCCAGATTCCGATCGCCGTTGCGATCGGAATGTGGTTGCATCGTAAGAACGTCAACCTGTTGATTCCATCGATCCTTGCGCTGGTGGCGATGTATGTCTCGTTGATCCATGGAAACGACGGATTTTTGGGCAGCATCAATCAAGCCATGTCCCAGTGGTCCGTGATCACTTGGGTGTTGCTGTTGCTGATTTATTCTTACGTCGCATCGGTATTGCCCGTCTGGTTGCTGCTGCAACCACGTGACTACATCAATTCGTTGCAGTTGATCACTGCGCTGGGGCTGGTCGTTGTCGGCTTGGTCGTGGCGGGTTTGTTCGGCGGTGCCCCGATCGAAGCGTCGGGGAAGCGGATCCCGCTTGAGATCGTTGCGCCGATGATTCGCATGGATCCGGTCGGTGCACCATCGGTGATACCGTTCCTGTTCATCACGATCGCTTGCGGCGCTTGCAGCGGATTTCATTGCTTGGTTTCGTCGGGGACATCCAGCAAGCAAATCAAGAATGAATCCGACGCCTTGTTCGTTGGCTATGGATCGATGTTGGCCGAAGGATTTTTGGCGACGATCGTCATCCTGGCCTGCGTCGCCGGATTGGGATTGGGGGCCAGTGCCGTTGGCAGCACCGACGTCTTGACGGGCGCCGATGCGTTCAATGCGAGGTATGCGACATGGGCGTCGGCGAAGGGGTTGGGGCCAACCGTAGGCGCGTTCGTCGATGGATCGGCAAACTTCTTGAAAGCCATCGCGGTACCTTCGCAGATTGCGGTCGCCATCATGGGCGTTCTGGTCGCTTCGTTCGCGGGCACGACGCTGGACACGGCGTGCCGATTGCAACGCTACGTGATCCAAGAACTCGCAGCGACTTTCGTGGGCGATCAAGCCGATCGTGACAAACTCGGCAAGCCGAAACGGTCGTTCAATCCGATGGTCTGGTTAACGAACAAACACGGAGCCACCATCTTTGCGGTAACGTTGGGGGTTATCATTGCCGCACTGCCGGCACCCCAGACTCCGGTCACCTTCGCCGAGTCCATCACCGGTAACCTGCCAGCGGACTATGTTGCTGCGAATTCCGACTTGCCGACTGCTGCGACGGCGGGCGGGCTTGGCGGCGCGGCATGGTGGCTGACCACGTTTGCCGGCAAGGGCGGATTGATTTTGTGGCCACTGTTTGGTGCGACGAATCAGTTGTTGGCCGGGCTGGCGTTCTTGGTGATTTCATTCTTCTTGTGGCGACGGAGAGTTCCCGTTTGGTTCATCGTTATCCCCATGATTTTCATGCTGATCGTCCCGGCCTGGGCGATGCTATCGGAGCTGCCCGGTTGGCTGAGCGAAGACAATCCGAACTGGGTCGTTATCGGCGTCGGAATCGCAACACTTGTTCTAGAAGCATGGATGTTGATCGAAGCCGCGATCTTGTGGCCGCGAGTCAGGGGGATCCTCGAGACGCCGGCAGCGGTTCCAAATCGCGAAGGAAACGCTTAGCCCGTTTTGCCGGCCTGTGATTGAATCCTAGTGAGTAAATCCTTGTGGCGACAAGCGTTCATGCCGGCCGTTTTCGAGTTTCCACAATCCGGTTCGGCTTGTCGTTTTCCCTATCTGTGACAGTCGTACGCCAACGTCTTGCGAGAGCACTTTGTTGGCGTCCGCTTGGCTCATCGTAAGGATCAGCTCAAAATCTTCGCCGTCACTCCATGCATGCTGGAATGGCGTTCGACCGGATGTTTTCGACATCTCGATCGCATCCTCGTGAATAGGAATCGTATCGACGTTCAATTCGCAACCTACATCGCTTTTGGCCAGCAATCGATCCAAGTCCAGCGAAAGTCCGTCGCTGACGTCGATCGCAGCCGTGACATCGACGAGTTCGCGCAATCGCGAAGCCAATTCGATTCGCGGGATCGGACGCAGGTGGCGACCAGCGAGGCTGCCGCCGAAAGCCCCGCTGACCAAAATAGCTTCGTCGACACTTGCCCCGCTGCGCAGCCATGCACCACCGGTGGGAACGTGACCGAGCAGGGTGACGCCAATCGCCAGCGGGCCTTCGTATGTCGAGATATCACCGCCGGCGATGGCGATGCCGAAGGTGGTCGCCGCTTCAAAAATGCCCTCGTAAACCTCACCCGCGATGCGAGTCGCGTTCGTTTTGGGTAGCGCAAGAGTCACCAAGGCAGACGTCGGCACCGCGCCCATTGCTGCGACATCGCTTAAATTGATGGCCATCGACTTGTATCCGATGTCCGCCAAAGCGTGCTCGGCCGACAGGAAATCGACACCGTCGATGATCTGGTCGGTACAAGCGATTTGCTGGCCGACGACCGGTTCGATGACCGCCGCATCGTCACCGATTCCAACGGTGACCTGGGGAAGGTTGCGGCAACGGCCTCGCAAATAGGCCAGAAATGATTGTTCCACGATTCGGCTCGGTTTGTCTTTTCGAATATCAGTAAGTCGGCATGGCAACCTAAATAGCGATTCGATCCGTTACAATCCCGCAACGCATACGCTTTCTTCGCCGGTTTGCAATTCACCATGAATGATTCGATACGGCAGTCTCTCGAAAACCAGATCCAATGGCAAAGTCAACTGCCGTGGCTGGTTTTGGTCGCGTTGGCCGCACCGCTGTTAATGGTCGCTTGGAAGCTGAAGGTTTACCCGTCGATTGCATGGGTGGTTTTGCTAGCCGTGTCGCTGATCGTTTGCGTGATGACGATCTTCTTCCCAAACTTTTTGGTTGTTGCTGCGGTCGTTGACTTGGCTCTCGTGTTGGTCGCGACGGGCGATTTGGTGCTGCTCTATGTGCTCACCAGCCAGGGCATTGAAGTTCGGCGGACGATTGCGCGAACGTGTTCGTTGGGAATCTCGATTCCGAGCGAAGTCACGCTCGAAAATCGATGCGGTATGAATCTGATCGGTGAGTTGAGGGACGATTTGCCGGAGCATTTTTCGTCGACACCCGAACAGCATGAAATCCGGTTAGCGCCGCTTGGACAGTTGACGTTGAAACGAAAGTTGACGCCGGGCCGACGCGGCGCTTTCGAGCTGAGCACGGTGTACCTGCGGCTGTCCAGTTTGTGCCGCTTGTGGAAGCGGCACATCGCCTTGCCGCTGCAAAACCCGCTGAACGTCTATCCCGACATGAAGCAATTGGCAGACTATGCGTTGTTGGCGAGGACCAATCGGTTGAGTCTGATCGGTGTTCGTAAGACGCGGCGGATTGGGCAGGACAGCGAATTCGAGCGCCTACGTGATTACTCCCGAGACGACAACTATCGCCACATCGATTGGCGCAGCACCGCCCGTCGCCGCAAGCTGACCGTCCGACAATTTCAAAGTGACCAAAGCCAACGGGTGATCTTTCTTCTCGATTGTGGGCGGATGATGACGAACCAACGCGATGGCTACACGCTGCTCGACCACGCCTTGAATTCGATCCTGATGATGGCCTATGTCGCGCTGTCGCAGGGCGACGCCGTTGGGATGCTTTGTTTTTCCGACACAATCCATTCGTACATTCCGCCCGCCGGTGGCAAGAGTCAAATGAATCGCCTGATCCAAGCGGGCTTTGACCAGTTTCCGAGATTGGTTGAATCTCGTTACGACCAAGCGTTCCTGTATCTGTCGTCGCATTGCAAACGCCGGTCACTTGTCGTTTTGGCGACCAACGTGATCGATGAAGTCAACGCGGGCGCCGTTGTCGACTATCTGGGCAATATCAATGGACAACACCTGCCGCTTGGCGTGCTGCTAAGAGACCGCGAGATGTTCGACGCCGCCGATTCCCCCGATGGCGACTCATTCACGATGTACCGCGCCGCGGCCGCCGCGGAGATTTTGCTTTGGCGCAATCAAGTCGTCAAAGACTTGGAACATCGCGGCGTGTTGATCGTTGACGCGTTCCCGGATGAGCTGACCGCCCCGTTGGTGAACCAATATCTGGAAGTCAAAGCAAAGCACTTGCTTTAAGCATCCAACCGTTTTAGACGTTTGTGGCAGTCGTTCGTACTGCTTCTCGCGCCAACGATCGTGTCCCCCGTTTGCTTCTTTCGTGCTCCATTTTGGATTCAAAACCATGAGAATATTGTTCGCGTTCGCCGCCGTTGCCAGCTTGTCCGTTTCCGCTCAATTCGTTGAGCTTCAAGCCGACGCTCCGGCGACGAAAGTCCTATTTCAAGACGATTTCGAACGGACTGAATCCAAGCCCGAGCTGGAGGAAGTCGGGAAGAATTGGGGGACAAACAGCAAGAGCCGGGCTAAGGGCAACAAGCAGGTCGATTTGGTCGACGGCGCGATCCACATCGTCAAGCATGCCGAAGCCGACCACGGTGTCTCGGTCACTCAAGACATTGCTTTTGGTGACGCCACGATTGCATTGCGATTTAAGCTAGGACCCAAAGACGATTTGGGAATCAATATCGCGGACATGAAAGAGAAATCCGTTCACGCAGGCCATATCTGCATGGCAAAGGTGAAGGCGAACCAAGTTGAAATGACAGACCTAAAAACGGGGCGGATGAATTTGGAAGTCCGCAAACGTCGACTCGACGGCTTGGCGAGCGAAAATGACAATCTCGCAATCAAGAAAGCCGTGAAGTACGTTCCGGTGAAACTGACCCCCGATCAATGGCATCAACTTGTCGTCACGCTCTCGGGTGACACCATGATCGTTGCCATTGATGGAAGCGAAGTTGGTCAGTTCTCGTCACCCGGCATCGGGCACCCGACCAAAAATCGAATTCGATTGGCCGTCAATCGCGAAGCGTGGGTTGACGACGTGAACGTTTCGGTGCCATCACGCTAAGCAAGTATCTCGCTGCGGAGTTTCGTTAGCAGATCAATCGCCGCACCGATCTCGCTTTTTTGTCGCACGGGATCCTGAGGGATTTCGCGTTCGATCGTCAGCGGTCCTTCGTAACCAATCTCTTTAAGCGCCTTCAAGTACGCGGCCATATTCACGTCGCCTTGACCAAGTGCGACTTCGGCGCCCCAGGTCACGCCCGGCTGATCGCTCCACGTTCCGTCTTTGCAATGGATGCTGCGGACATGCTTGGCGACTTTGCGAAGCGCATCGATCGGCTCACCCGTTCCATAAAGAATCATGTTTGCGGGATCGAAGTTGATCTTCAGGTTGTCACGCTCGACGTGATGGATGAATTCGAGCAATCCGTCAGCCGTTTCTTGACCTGTTTCCAAATGCAGATACTGGTCATTCGCGGCTGCGTGGTCGCACAATTCGCGAGTCACAGCAACGATTCCGTCGTAACCGTCGGCAGACGGACCCTCGGGGACAAACCCCAGGTGCAGCGCGATTGCGTCGCAACGAAGCGTCTTGGTGAAGTCCGAGATGTCCTTCATTTCTTGCAGCCGCGCCGCGCGAGACGACTCAGGCACCAATCCGATCGTTCGGACCACCGTCGGAATGTCGGCATAGCTTTCGCCGTCGAATCCGCCAAACACCGCCGTGCATCGAACGCCCATGTCAGCGAGTTGATCGGCCAACGATTTCGCCGTTGCCGAGTTTCGTTTGTCGGGGTGGGGCGCGTGTAATTGAATCGTCGGAAGTTTTAATTCCGAGATCACGTTCCAGCCCACACCTAGTCCTGCGTCAACGGACGCGAACACACCAAGAGGCCAGTTTTCCATGTTAATAACTTCGCAAAGGATGTGAATGCGGACCGAGGGCTGCGCGATTCGATGTTGACGACGATACCGGCGTGGCAATACGGGTTCAGCCTACTGTGCGCCCGCGGGTTTCTCTTTGACACGATACATTTCGCGCCAAGGTAATTGAATGCCGCCGTCGATCGTCAACGTGCTTCCGGTAATGTAACTGCTGTTGGGGGCGCATAGAAAAACGACTCCGTGGCCGATCTCTTCGGGGGCTCCGAGGCGTCCCATCGGCAACTTGGCGGCTTCCTGGGCAAGCGTTTCTTCGGAGAAGAACTTTCGCTCGCCCGGTGTGTCTGTCCAGCCTGGGTGGATGATGTTGACGCGAATGCCGTGCGGGGCCAGTTCGCAAGCGGCAGTCTTACCCATCTGGTCATTGGCGGCTTTCGCCATGTTGTACGCCATCGCACCGGGAATCGGCATGTGGGCATGAGGGCTGCTGATGACGACCATGTTTCCGCCGTTGCCGGCATCGACCATGACTCTGGCGCCGCTGCGAATCAGATAAAAAGCGCCCCACATGCTGACGTCGATAGTTTTGCGAAACTCATCAAGATCGGATTCCAGCATCAAGTGTCGGTCGCTGTAGGCGGCATTGCTGACCACGATGTCCAAGCCGCCCATGATCTCGACGGATTCGGCGACCAAGCGTTCAACGTCCGCTTGAATGCCAAGATCCGCAGCAATCTTGTGAGCCTTTCCGCCAACTTCATGACACTTCGCCACCACTTCGTCGGCCTCCTCGGCATGGCCACGAAAATTGACAATGACCTCGGCGCCGGCCCTGGCCAATTGGATAGCGATTCCACGCCCAATCCCGCGTGAGGCGCCAGAGACAATGGCTCGTTTTCCTGTCAAAGATGTCATCGGTCGAATCTGGGTTAGCGAGGTGAGGCCAAGGGGGATCTGTTCGATTGCCGAGCGGCGTGTCCCAGCGTAACGCGCTGGCTTGGCGCGGTCGATTCCTGGCCGGAACCGTTTTTCTTGCGAAAATTCTCTCAAATACTCAGCGGGGTGATTGATTTCTGTCACGAATGAGAGGAATCTGTCATTCTTGGAATATCGGTGACATGGGCGTCCTGCGATGGCTGGCATGATTACGAGCGAAAATCGACGAGAGCGACTTCGCGAATTTGTGCAGGCTCGCGGATTCGCGTCGCTGGGTGAACTTGCAGCGTCGTTGGAGGTCAGCGAGTCGACGATTCGCCGAGACTTGGAACAACTTGAGCGTGAAGGACTGGCACGACGGACTCACGGTGGTGCGTTCTGGACGGGTGAATCGGACACGATTCAGGTGTTTGAAAACCGGCGAGACGATTCCTGGCCGGCCAAGGTTGCGATCGGCGAAGCGGCGGCGGCGATGGTTGAAGATCACGACACGATTTTGCTTGATGGTGGAAGCACGACGTACGAATTGGCCCGTCAATTGGTCCAACGTCCTCTGCAAGTTGTGACAAACAGTTTGCCGGTCGCTCACCTGCTATCGACCAGCGAGTCGATCGACTTAGTGATGATTGGTGGATGCGTGCGGGGTCGGACGGCCGTGACGATCGGCCCAATGGCCGACGCAATGTTGCGAAGCATCAATGTCGGAAAAGCATTTTTATCGGTGGCAGGAATCACTGAGCGAGGTTTCTTCAACAGCAACATGATGTTGGTAGAAAGCGAAAAAGCGATGCTCGAATCGGCCGACCGTTCCGTGGTCGTCGCGGACAGCAGCAAGTTTGGAAAGGTCAGTTTGAGCCGTTTGTGCGGATTAGACGAAGTAGACACGGTCATTACCGACACCGGACTACAAAGCCAGTGGAAAGAACAGTTGGAATCGACAGGTGTCGAATTAGTCTTGGCATCACCCGAAAATCAATCAGCAACTTGAGCGAACACGTTCCGATATGAATTCAACTTCCCTCGATCGAAGTCTCGTTGAACAATTGGTAAGGCAAGCGCTTCGCCAATCTTCCCCAACTTCGACGGCAAGCCCCGCAGTCGCTTCAGCCAATGCGCCTGGATGGGTCGACGGCAAACCCAATCTGCGTGTCAGCATTTCGGCGCGGCATTGCCACCTAACAGACGAACACGTCGAGATCCTTTTTGGAGCCGGTTCGGTTTTGAAAGCCGAAAAGGATCTGTACCAGGACGGTTTCTATGCGGCCGAACAAACCGTGATGGTGGTCGGTCCGCGTCGCCGGATGCTTGGCAGCGTCCGGGTTCTCGGCCCAACACGTCCATTCAGCCAAGTTGAATTGGCACTCACGGATTCCATTTCACTGGGCATCGACGCACCGGTTCGCCATAGCGGCAAAATCGATGGCACACCTGGATGTGTGCTGGTCGGCCCCGCCGGCAGCGTCCAGTTGACGCAAGGCGTCATTCGCGCCGCCCGACACGTTCACATGAACTTTGCCGATTGCGAACACTTTGGTGTTCACGATGGCGACATGATGAAACTGAAAATTTCCAGCCCCGACTGCAGCGTCACTTTTGAAGACGTGTTGGTTCGAGCCGACAAGGCAGCCAAGTTGGAAGTTCACATCGATACAGACGAAGGCAACGCCTGCAACTTGGACGCAGCCACCGAAGTCGTTCTGAAGAAAAGCGGCTGCGGCTGCGAGAAAAAATAGGTTTGAAAGATTGGGTCTTAGGTAACGAATCTCCTAAATCCTTTTCTCCTGTCCTAACACCAAACACCTCTTTCCCTACTCAGTAAGGCATTTTTAACGATGGCAAAAGTTAGCGAAGCGCTCGGCATGATCGAGTGCAAAGGTTTCATCTCCTTGGTCGAAGCTTGCGACGCAATGATGAAGGCAGCAAACGTTCAATTCATGGGCTGGGACAAAGTCGGCAGCGGCTTGTGCAGCGCATTCGTCACCGGCGACGTTGCTGCGGTGAAGGCAGCGACCGACGCGGGTGCAGCAGCAGCCGGCCGTGTCGGCGAAGTTGTCAGTGTGCAAGTCATCCCTCGTCCTCACGAGGATGTGACCAAGGTCTTGAAGTTCCCCGCACCCAAAAAGTAAACACGACCACGATCTATGTGATCGGTGTTCCAAAACTATCACCCAACCATTGAAACCACTGTCGAAGAGAAACTCCCATGAATGATGCAATCGGCTTGATTGAAACCAAAGGTTTGTTGCCCCTGATCGAAGCGACGGATGCGATGGCCAAAGCTGCCAACGTGCAAATCGTAAAGCGTGTTGACATCGGTGGCGCTTACGTCACCACCATCGTCAGCGGTGACGTCGGCAGCGTTCGCGCTGCTGTCGAAGCTGGTGCCGCCGCCGCCGCGCAAGTCGGCGAATTGGTCGGCAGCCACATCATCCCGCGTCCGGCCGAAGGTCTTGCCGCCGCATTGTTGTCGTAGTTCTTCGTTTTTCGAATCGGTTCGTGCCGTCGAGTGTCAGCGCTGAGTTGATGACCTAGAGGGCGGAGTCCGTATCGAGGATCGTATTGGCCAAGGCTTCCCTAACCCGAGATTGTTACTTCCGTGCTTGTTCTTGTAGCGAACCTAGGATCGACCAGCTTCAAGTATCGATTGTTCGATATGTCCGACGAGCGTTGTTTGGCGCGAGGGGCAGTCGATCGCATCGGTGACCCCATGAGCCATTGTGAAGTCGAGATCGGCGATTGGAAGGATGAACGATCGATGCCGGTGGCTGACCATGGCGTGGCGGTTGCTGCGTGCTTGGAACAGTTGACCAATCCTGAGCATGGAGTGCTGAAGGATGCATCGGAGGTTGCCGCGATCGGATTCAAAGCCGTTCACGGTGGTCGTCTATCGGGTGTCTTTGTCGTCGACGACAATGTGCTTGATGCGATGGGGGAAATGAACGCTGCGGCTCCGGCGCACAATCCTCCCTACATCGCGGCGATGAAGTTGCTTCGCGAGCGGTTTCCGGATCTTCCGCTCATTGCGGCATTTGAAACCGATTTTCACCAAACTGTTCCGGCGCCGCGACGAGAGTATGCGATTCCGCGTGAATGGGCAGATGGGTTTCACATCCGTCGGTATGGATTCCACGGCGCAAGCCATCGATTTATCGCCGGCCGCGCCGCAGAAGTTCTTGGATGCAACGACGCTCGCGTGATCTCGTGTCACTTGGGTGGCAGCAGTTCACTGACTGCGATCGTCGGCGGGAAGAGCGTGATGACAACGATGGGAATGACACCTCAAACAGGATTGCCTCAAAACAATCGTGTCGGCGATTTCGACCCGTTTGCTTTGCCTTTGATCATCGAAAAAACCGGTCTAACGCTCGACGAAGTGTTGAGAAAGTTGGCGAGTGAAGGCGGGCTTTTGGGATTGAGCGATCGCAGTGGCGACATGCGAGACCTGGAAGAGGCGGCCGCTGCGGGCGACGAGAAATCGCAACTCGCTTTGGACGCGTTTGTCGAAGAAGTTCGTCGGCACATGGGGGGAATGATCGTGGCGATGGGTGGCGTCGATGCGATCGTGTTCACGGGCGGAATCGGTGAAAAGGGCAAGGATGTTCGCAAGAACGTTTGTGCCAACTTGGAAGAGCTTGGCATCGTGGTTGACGTGGATGCCAACGACGCGATCAAGGGTGAAGGATCGTTCCACGCCACCGGCAGTCGCACACAGTTGTTGGTGATTCCGACAAACGAAGAAGTCATCGTCGCTCGACAATGTGTCGAGCGTTTGCAAGACCCGCGAAACCCCGGTTAAAGACACTTATGTTTATCGCAAAGGTTACCGGTTCGGTTGTCGCAACGCAAAAAGTGGACTCGATGAGAGGACACAAATTGTTGGTGGTTGAACCCTACCGACTAGACGAGAAGAAGCGTGGATCCATGGTGACGACGGGGCGCACATTCATCGCCGTTGATACGCTTGGCAGCGGCGAAGGAGACTTCGTTTTGATTTGCCAGGGGAGCAGCGCACGATTGACTCCCGAAACAAAGGACCTGCCCATCGATGCCGTTGTGATCGGCATCGTCGACAGCGTCCATATCGAAAAGCTAAACGTCTACGACCGGAATCGTGAATAAAAGTTCGCCAGTTGAACTCTAAAACCTAATACCTTACGCCTAGTATCTACTTCTTATGCAATTCGACGAAAACACCATCCGCAGCGTTGTCGCTCAAGTCTTGGCCGAAGTGGGGCCGTTGCCCAAGGCGAACGGATCGTCTTCACATGCCGGTGGCCAGTATGGCGTGTTCTATGACGCGGATTCCGCGGTCAATGCTGCTCGTACCGCGTTCGAGCAATTTCGCGCCCAGTCGATGGCGACACGAAAACAAGTCATCGATATCATTCGCCGTGTCTCGATCGAGAACTGCGAAGAACTCGGCATGATGGAGATGAACGAAACAAAGATCGGTCGCCCCGAACACAAGATCGAAAAGTTGCGAACACTCGGCGAATTGTCACCAGGAACCGAGTTCTTAGAAACCAAGTGTTACAGCGGTGATCACGGGTTGGCGATCATCGAACGAGCGCCGTTTGGAGTCATCGGTGCTATCACTCCCGTGACGCACAGTTTGCCCACCATCACGGGCAACGCGGTCAGCATGTTGGCAGGTGGAAACACCGTCGTGGTCAATCCCCACCCGTCCGGCAAGCTGGTTGCCACCGAGGGTGTGCGTCGATTCAATGAAGCGATCGTTCGCGAGATCGGCATCGACAACTTGATCTGCGTGATTGCCGAACCGACGTTGGAAACGGCGGAAGCCCTGTTCAAACATCGCCAGGTTGCATTGATTTGTGTGACCGGCGGACCGGCCGTCGGCCGCGCTGCATTGAACAGCGGCAAACGCGCGATTGTAGCAGGACCGGGCAACCCGCCCGTCGTGGTTGATGAAACTGCTGATTTGGACAACGCGGCGCGGTGCATCATTCAAGGCGGTTCCTACGACAACAACCTGCTTTGCATCGCAGAAAAAGAAGTCTTCGTCGTCGACAGTGTTTTCGATGCGATGATGGCAGCGATGCGTCGCGCAGGTGCCGTGCAACTCGATGCCGATCAAATCAGCAAGCTGACCAGCAAGGCCATCGTCAAGGTCGGCGACGATCAACACGATGCGGCTTGCAAGGACTTCATTGGTCGCGACGCATCCGTTCTTGCCCAGGCAGCAGGCGTATCGGTTCCCGAGGGCACCGAGTTGTTGTTCGGTGAAACCGACGAGCATCATCCCTTTGTCACCGTAGAACAGATGATGCCGTTCATTCCGTTCGTTCGAGCCCGCGATGTCGATCACGCAATCGAGCTTGCCAAGTTCTACGAACACGGTTTCCGACACACCGCCATCATTCACTCTCGAAACGTCCACAACATGACCAAAATGGGTCGTGAATTGGACACGACCCTGTACGTCAAGAACGGGCCTTGCATGGCTTCGCTCGGATTGGGCGGTGAAGGCTATTTGTCGTTTTCGATCGCCGGACCAACCGGTGAGGGTGTCACGACGCCCAACACGTTCACTCGCGAACGTCGTTGCAGCATGATCGACGAATTGCGAGTGGTATAAGCCAGATGCAAACCGCCATCGTCCTTGGATCAACGCGTGCGACCGTCAAAGACGTCAGCCTGAAAGGCCGACGGTTGGTGATTGTGCAACCGCTGCTCTTGAACGAAGCCGCAGACGGATCACCGTTGATTGCACTGGACAACCTCGGTTGCCGACAGGGTGACCGGGTCTTGTTGACCAGCGACGGAACATTAGCAAGAGAATTTACGAACAACGAAAACACACCAGCTCGCTGGACTGTGATGGGGATTTTGGACTCGGCCGTATGAGTGAACACGCTTCCGCCATGTCGATCGACCCAGCCTGGGTAGCCAGGATCGTCGCGGAAGTGGTTGCGCGGTTGAATGCGGCGACGGCACATAAAGCTGCGACTGCGGACGTCACGACAAACGTTGGCGGCGAAGCACTGTTGGCTAAAGTCGTCGACGTACGAATCATTGCCGAAACCGAAGCGGGATCCACCCTCATCCTATCGCCCAAGGCCGTTGTCACGCCGGCAGCCAAGGACGAAGCCAAACGAAAAAACATCCAACTGGTTCGCCAGTCGGGTGCCGCGATTGGCACGACGAGGCAGACCAACAGCACCAAGAATTTGATTGACCAAGACGATCAGCGACGAACCGCGATCGAAAACCAATTGCGCCGTCGGGGCATCCCGGGGATCACCGCGGACGTGGTGCTAAGCGATACACCGGCACGTGAGGTCGTTGACCAAGGCGGGCAAGGCAAACGTGCAGTGATGATCGGCGTTTTAAGCGACGTTGCGAGATTTGGCGGCGAAGTGGATCCGCAAGTTTGGGTACTGGACATGAAACGATTGAACATGATCGCCGCAGTCAACGTGATTGCCTCGATCGTTCAATTTCGAAAGTCCGTCCAATTAGGGAAGTCACGGGCATGAAAATAGCACGAACCATTGGAACGGTCACGCTGGCCCGGTCTCATCCGGCGATGCGTGGCGCGACGTTGAAATGTGTGGAAGTGGTCGAATCGATCGACCGCATCGAAACACAGCCGCTTGGCGGTGAAATGATTGTGACATGGGATCTGTGTGGCGCCGGAGTCGGAGACTTGGTGGCGATGGCAGAAGGACCTGAGGCGGCTCAGCCGTTTCGACCGGACGTCAAGCCGATCGATGCGTCGATCGTCGCTCTGTTGGATGAAGTCGACCTCGGATGACGGCCGAAAATGGGGCGACCGAATCGTACAGCGATGATCGGTTGCCCATCAATACGAACACTGAATTGACACCTTATTGAGAACTCGGAAATGCAAAACCTTCATAAAATCAAGCAAGACATGTGCGACATCGGTCGACGCATTTACAACCGTCAATTCGCGGCTGCGAACGATGGAAACATCACCGTCCGCGTTAGCGAAAATGAAGTGCTTTGCACGCCGACATTGCACTGCAAAGGCTTTTTGACGCCCGACGACATTTCGTTGGTCGACATGACGGGCAAGCAGTTGTCGGGACGCAAGAAACGGTCCAGCGAAGCGTTGCTGCACCTTGAAATCTATCGCCAACGCGACGACATCAAGAGCGTGGTTCACTGTCACCCGCCGCACGCCACCGCGTTCGCGATCGCTCGCGAACCCATTCCACAGTGCATCCTGCCCGAAGTCGAAGTGTTCTTGGGCGACGTGCCGATCACCAAGTATGAAACGCCCGGCGGCCAAGGTTTTGCGGACACAATCGTCCCGTTCGTGAATCGAACCAACGTGATAATTTTGGCCAATCACGGTACGGTCAGCTACGGCGAGAACGTTGAGCAGGCTTTCTGGTGGACTGAGATCTTGGATGCTTATTGCCGCATGCTGATCTTGGCGAAACAACTCGGAAACATCTCGTACCTCAGCGGCGAGAAGTCAAAAGAACTGCTCGATTTGAAGGACAAGTGGGGCTACAAGGATCCACGCAATACGCCTGAGTACGAAGACTGTGATATCTGCGCCAACGATATTTTTCGCGATTCGTGGGCCGATTCGGGTGTAGCGCGTCGTGCGTTTGCGGCACCACCGGCACTGAAGAAAGCGGCCGACACGGCAGCCTCAACCGTTGCCTCGTCGGGTGCGGCATCGGGCATGAACGAAGAAGCTTTGGTGAAAGCGATCACCGACGAAGTCATGCGTCAAATGCGTCAGAACTAAGAATGCCAGCGAAGCAGCACGTTTACTCTTACCTCGATTTAGAATCATGAAAGTTTCCATCATCGGTGCCGGCGGACTCGTCGGCTCGTGCGCAGCGTTCGCGCTGCAGTGCGGCGGCATTGCAAGTGAAATTGCGTTGTTGGACGTCAACCAAGAATTGGCGGTCGGGCAAGCGCTCGACTTGCAACACGGCACCCCCAGCACCGGCAACCAAGTGATTGCCGGCGGCGGTTACGAACACATTGCCGACAGCGATGTGATTTGCATCACCGCTGGACTTCGCCGGAAGCCCGACGAGTCGCGATTGGACTTGATCAACCGTAACACGGACCTGTTCGTTCAAATTCTTCGCGACGTCAAAGCTGGTAAGCCAAAGCCTTCGGCGATCGTGTTGGTCGTCAGCAACCCCGTCGACATTCTGACATATGTTGCGGCCCAGCAACTGGGATTGCCCGTCAATCAAGTGATTGGCTTAGGGACTCAGTTGGACACGATTCGTTTCTGCTCACTGATTGCCGGCGAGTTGAAAGCACCGCCGACGCAAACCAAGGCGTTGATTTTGGGCGAGCATGGTGAGTCGATGGTGCCGATTTGGAGCAGCGCTACGATCGCGGGTTTGCCGCTGGACAAGTATCCAGGCTGGAGCCCGAACCTAGCGAACCAACTGTTCACGCGGACGCGTGGCAGTGGTGCGGAAGTGATCAAACGCAAAGGTGGCGCCGGGTTCGCCGTCGGAATCGCGATTCGCGATGTGATCGATGCGATTGCCCTGGACCAACAGACCCTGCTGCCGGTCAGCAGCGTGCAATCGGGTTGCTTCGGCATCAACGACGTTGCACTGTCGGTGCCAACACTGGTCGGACGCACAGGCGTTTTAGGCCGTTTAGAGATCGATCTATGGCCCAAGGAAGTCCAAGGGTTGCGGGCAAGCGGCGCCGCGTTACGCAAGACGCTCGAGACCGTTATGAAACGCGTCGGATAGGGGCTCGCGAAGGCCCGCGTTTTGATTAAAGTAAGGTTTCGCGATGCTTCGAGATGGGTGCACAGGTAGCTGATGTCGCATTTTAACGGCTGCGTTCAAATGTTGTCTGTGACTCCCTCTCGGGGCATCGCGCTTTCTAGTCAGACGCTTCTGACACTTTGCCGGCTGGTCGCTATTTGACGACCAGAATGACTTGGACTTTGACGTCGGCGCCCGCATCGCCGACGGTCCCGCGGGGCATCGATACGAAATCCAATTGGTGGATCCCCTGGGCTAGTTCCTGCGTCAGCGAGTTGCGTTGCTTCATGAGCACCAAATCGTCATGGCGAATCGCTGTCGGGTCACCCACCGAAGTTTCGAAGTCCGACCGAAGACTGACATCGCTTGATAGAGCAAGTTCGACAGACTCGATGGCCGTGTCGTCATTAAGCAATGCAACGTGGAAGCGATCGAAGTTCTTGCCTGTCGTCTTCAGATAGAACATTGAAACGCGACTGGTGTCACCCGAGGTTGAAACCACGTCGACGGCAGCTTCTTTCAATCCGTCCTCGACATCGCTGCTGGGGGTTGGCGCGATTCCGCTAGCCCTGAGTGCTTGGCGGACGCTCTTTCGAGCCCGGCCGAGCTCTGTTTGTGTGACTTGGATGACCATGATCGGGCGAGTCGTCATCCGGCTGGCAACATCCCCGGTCGATGCCACGCTGAGTGGCGATACCTCGCGATCCCGTGCGACTGATACTGGGTCCATTTTGGCGGCGCGGTCAGCGTCCACTGTCGCCAGAATGGCCGGTGAATCGGACGCGTCCGTCGGCTGGGTTGTGTCCGCTATATCGGTTGATTTGATTCGTGGAGCAAGTTGCGGCGTCTCTGCGTCTTGATTTTCAGTCACCGATGCGATCGATTCGATGGCCTTGTTTGCCGGATCGGTCAATTCGACGATTGCCCGGGGGGTCGGCACCGGACCAGACTGTTCAGCGACCTCGACGGGGTCGTTACGAAGCGACAGGGAAGCGAAGGCGACGGTGGCGGCCAGCCCGACAGCGACGGCGGCCCAGCGTTGCCATGACATGGATGCGGCGGCTGTGCGGACGGATGTGGCTTGCTCGGAAACTCGGACCAAAGGATTGTCTTCGCCAAGGCCTTCAGCCCGTGCGCGAGCCACGGCGGCCTCGAGGACTCGACCGGAAAATCCCTGATCCAGTTTTACATTGCGGTCGGCGGTGGCGACGTGCTGAAGCGATCCGCGCAGCTCTTTCCACTGATTCAATTGCGATGCAATCGACGGATCACTACGAAGCCAGCGTTGGACTTCATCGATCTGGTCGGGGCTGAGGGCATCATCCAGATAGCCGCTCAGCATTTGGTCGATGTATTCTTGAGAGATTGTCATTCGGGTACGTATCAGAAAAGTACTCTGATTCCAGCAAGTTTCCACGCGTTGCCAATGGGCAGGCATGATAGCGGTATTGGAAAGCATTCGTTGCTTTCGACTTTGTTGGGATGCGAGGCCGGTTGCCAAAGTTCCCTTCAGGTGATCCAAAACTTCCTTGAAGGTGCCTTTTTTCGATTTTTTGTGAGTACATCAAGGGCGAAATCGCGTCCGGTATCGCTCTGATGTTGCTTATCAGAGTCCCGTGGGCGAGAGTTCCCTCCCTTGAGAGACCGCTCCAGATTTTTCGTTGAACCGTCGACTCGATCGTCTGCGAAAGGCGCACATTTGGACACCAAACGTTACTTAATTTCGGCTGCCCGCACATGACATCTGACGAGCATCTTCGCGTCAATCGACGGGTCTACGACTCGATGGCGACGGCTGGCGACCCGCTGTGTCGGCCCGCTAAGGACAATGAACTTGCCAATCCGCTGGCGACGGTCGATGGTGCGGGATGGCTGGGGGCATCGATCCAAGGGTGTCGGCTGTTGTGTTTGGCGGCGGGTGGAGGTCGGCAAAGTTCGCTCTATGCGGCAGCGGGCGCCGATGTGACGGTGGTTGATTTGAGCGGGGCGATGTTGGAACTGGATCGCCGTGTGGCGTCAGAGCGAGGTTTTTCGATCCGATTGTTTGAAACCTCGATGGACGATCTTTCGATGCTTCGCGACGGCGAATTCGACATCGTGATTCAGCCTGTGAGCACGTGTTATGTTCCCAACCTGGCTCGTGTCTATGCCGAAGTCGCGCGGGTATCGCGTGGCGGCGCCGTTTACGTCAGCCAGCACAAGCAACCGGTCAGCCTGCAGGCTTCGATGGAACCGGCGTCCGGGGGAGGCTATCCATTGCTACACACCTATTATCGGCACGCCCAAAAGACGAATCGCCCGGTCCCCGCGCCGGTGGCGTCCAAGCAAACGTCGGCTGCGTCGATGCGTGCGGCAAAACGCCTACGAGAACACGGCGCGATCGAGTACCTACACCGCTGGGAAGAGATCGTGGGGGGCATGTGCCGCGCAGGCTTCGTGGTCGAAGATCTCAGCGAACCGTTCCATGCCAAGCCGGACGCCGAGCTCGGTTCGTTTGCCCATCGAGCCCAATTCATTCCACCCTACGTCCGAATCAAGGCACGGCGCAAGGGGACATCGGTCGCAGAATCCGACGCCAGCCGACCCCAGTCGGCTCCGTCGATATGGTTGCCCAGTTGAGCAGGCGGAACGCTCAGGGGTTTAAGCTAGCGGATCAGCGCGACTTCGATTTCCAGGCCCGGCCCGAAACCGAGCATCACCCACGGTTTGGGGCGACCTTGTTCGGCAAACCGACGCAAGATGAACATCATGGTTGCCGACGACATGTTGCCGTGATCGGAAAGCACTCCGCGAGACACATCTAAGGCATCGGTATCGAGTTTTAGGCAGCTTTCCGAAGCGCTGAGGATACGTGAGCCGCCGGGGTGGACCGCCCATCCTTGGACTGATTCGATGGTTTCACCTTGCGCGGCCAACCACGGTTCCAAGAAGGACGACAAGTGCTTCTCGATCAAGCCGGGAACCTTCGCCGACAGCGTCATTTCGTAACCAAAGTCGCCGATGCGCCATGTCATCGCTTCACGGCTGGCGGGGACCAAGCATGATCCCGTTGCGGCAACGATCCCGATCGATGTTTCCGAATCATCGCATTGGTCCAATGCGTCGATCAGATCTGAATCCTTGAGGGATCCGCGTCCGAGCACTGCAGCGGCCGAGCCGTCAGCGAAGAGGGCTCCGCTGACGATACGATCGGGGTCGTATCCATATTGGTAGTGAAGACTACATAGTTCGACACAGCACATTAAGACGTTCGCATTCGGTGATGCTGCGACCAAGCCTGCGGCCGTACGGAGTCCGTTGATCGCGCCGTGGCACCCCATGAATCCTACCTGGACGCGCTGTGTCGTCGCGGGCAGTCCAAGGCGGTCAATCAGCTCGATGTCGACGCCTGGGGCGCTGAACCCGGTACAGGATACGGTGACCAAGTGGGTGATCGCATCGGCCGACACTCCGCTGTTGGTCAACGCCTCGCGCGAGGCTTCGGTTGCCAACTGCGGCGCCTCGACGGCGTACCGATCACTGCGATGCTGGGTCGTTGGCCCGCGGTCTTCGGGTGAGAGCAGTGGCGGATAAAAATCGTTGATGATTTCTGATTCCGCGTTCCTGTCCAGCAAAACGCTGCCGCGATGTTCGATACCGGTTCGGCGATACAGCGCCGCGACTTTGCGAGACTGGCTTGAAGTGGTGCACGACATCTGGTCGGCGAACCGAGCACTGGCCGTGTTGTCGGCGCGAAATTTGGGGATCGATGTTCCCATTCCGCGAATGACGATTTCTAGGTCGGCGGCGGTTTCGGCGAGAGTTGCGATCGGCTTCATGGGCCCGTTCAGTTGATGGCTTTGGACCAAAATGGTGCTGCGGAATAACGATTCGCCGCGAACGTAAACTAAGAATGAAACGATCCTGATTCCAAAACGACCGTTTCGCAATGAGTGAATTCCGACTTATTTCGACTTCACCCGGCTTCTAAAGTACCCAACCAGCAACGTATCGGGCAGGTGCGAATTCGGCGATCCAGACCGATTCAGGGCAACATCCCCATTCGGGTGACTACGGACGTCAAGGCAACTTTCGCGCTCAAGTGGGTCGCCAGAGTGTTGATCGCGCCCTAAAATGAGACAGCGTCCTTAACGTCGCATAGATTCGCATTAGCGTGGTGCGAAAATGGTGTCTGCCCCCTTTCGTGCCAAGCAACCGAAGAGCCTATCCGGCGAGCCGAGGTCGACACTCATTTTCGCGCATTCCTTAGCCGCCCGTCGAGGCTGCTGATTGTTCCTAGATACTCGATATCGAAAGCCTGAACGATTCATGGTGGCCTATCTGGCAGTCCGCAGCGGTCCCGAGAAGGGCAAGCAATTTCCACTTGATCGGGCTCGTCCGTTGCATATCGGTCGTGGAACTTCTTGTGAGATCATGTTGACGGACCCCGTCAGCTCGCGATTCCACGCCGTCGTGTACTTCGAAGACAGCAATTGGCATCTGCGCGACACCAGCAGTCGCAATGGGACTCGTGTCAACGGTCAAAAAACGGATCATGCCCGCTTGCTTCACGAATCCGTCGTCTCGATCGGCAGCACAGATCTGCAATTGGTCGAACCCGATTTAGATTCGCACGACGAGACCATGAACACTCTGGCGATGACCCATGACGCGCCGACTCAGCGGAATTGGCGAATGGATATGGACGATCCGGTTGCCGGCATCGCCGAGGCGGGCCATCTGATCGATTTGTACTCGCTCAGTCTTCACCTGCTTCATAGCGAACGATCCGACGAAGTGATCGAGACGACTTTGCAGTTGCTGCGCGACCGGACTCAGGCCGACGTGGTGGCCGTATCGATCGATATTGGCGACGGGCGGCTGAAACCGCTACGCGTCGATCCGCCTGAACAATCCGAAGCAGTCACGATCAGCCGCGCCTTAGTGCGCCGCGTCGTTCGCGGCGGCGAAGCGATTTGGATCAACGACGAAACGATCAAAAATTCGGACGGTTCCAGCTACGAGGATCTGAAAATCGACCCGCAATGGTCGGACGTGATCTATGTTCCGTTGGAAAGCGGCACTAGTTATCCGGGCGTGTTGCATCTCTATCGTTCGAAACCGCAATTCGAGGAGAAGCATTTCGACTTGTCTGTCGCGGCCGGGCGGTTATTGACCGTGGGGCTAGCGCGAGCCTTAGAGAATGACACGTTGAGGGCGGAACGTCGCCGAGTCGCTGATCGAAATGCGGACTCGGATGACTTCATCGGGACCAGCCCGATCATGTTGAAGTTAAAAGCGAAGATCGATCGTGTCGGCAACGCGAACGGTTCGGTGCTGATCCGCGGTGAAAGCGGCGCTGGCAAAGAACTGGTCGCCCGGGCGGTGCATCGTTCGAGCCAACGATCCCGGCGCCCAATGTTGACGGTCAATTGCGCGGCGATACCTAGCGAACTGATTGAAAGCCAATTGTTCGGCCACAAGAAAGGTTCGTTCACCGGCGCCGACAATGATCACGTCGGGTGGTTCCAGCAATCGCATACCGGAACTCTGTTCCTTGACGAGATCGGCGAGCTTCCGCTCGAAGGGCAAGCCAAGCTGCTGCGAATTTTAGAGGGCCATCCATTCTTGCCCGTGGGCGCGACCGAGGAAGTCTTGGTGGACGTCCGAGTCCTGGCGGCAACGAACCGCGACTTGGCCGAATTTGTTCGCGAACGAAAGTTTCGTGAAGACCTGTTTTATCGCCTGAGCGTTTTTGAACTGTTCGTGCCGCCGCTGCGAGAACGCGGTGACGACATTGATGTATTGATTGATCACTTCTTGGATCACTTTCGTCGTCAACATGGACGCGGATCATTGAAGTTGAACGAACTCGCACGCGACCGACTTCGACAATACGCTTGGCCGGGTAACGTGCGGCAACTGCGAAACGTGATCGATAGTGCCGTTGTGATGGCCGACGATCCAACGATTGAAGTCGAAGACCTTGGACTGCGCGACGCCGGGTTAAGCCAGCTCGATACGCTTCGTATCGACGAGTGGGAGCGGCGGTTGATTCGAAAGGCGCTTCACCGAACGGCCGGCAGCGTACCCGAAGCGGCAAAGTTGCTGGGGATCAGTCGGGCGACCGCGTATCGCAAGATCACCGAATACGAGATCGATCGCTAGCCGTGCGTGCCATCCTTTCCGCTCCCGGTTCGCGAGGCGATGTCAACCCGATGGTGGCGATCGGCGTGGCGTTGCGCCGGCGCGGCTATGAAGTCATCATCTCGCTCGCCCAGCCCTATGCGAAGGTCGCTCAGGACGCCGGACTGATCGCCGAGCCCGTGATCGAAACGGCGCGGTTCGAAGAACTGCTTTCCAACCCCGCGATGTGGAAACCCATCCGCGGCGCTCGAGCGATCTTGCGAGAAATCGTCAGTGATTTTTTGCCTCGGCATGCCGACGTGATCCAAAGGTATCACCGGCCAGGCGAAACGGTTCTGGTGTCGCATCCATTGGACCTGGCATCGCGGATTCATCGTGATGCCGATCCTTCAACGCCTCTTGCCGGCGTCCATTTAGCCCCGTCCATTCTAAGAACGTTCGATGATCCGCCGCGTCTGTCGCCGTGGCCGATCGAAGTCCGTCGCCCGCAATGGTTGGTTCGCGCCGCCTACTACGCGATCGATAAAATTGCCGTCGATCCGGTTATCGCTGGCAACGTCAATCGTGCAAGAGCCGACGTCGGTTTGCCGCCGATTCGCCGTGTGATGCACGATTGGTGGTTGTCCCCCGACCGTATCCTGGCGATGTATCCGGATTGGTTTGCGCCGGCAACCCATCAATTTGCGCCGCGTTTAGTGCACTGCGGCTTTCCGCTTCACGATGCCGCTGACAGTCCTTCGAGTCTGCCGATAAACCGTCCGATTGTGTTCACCGCCGGAACCGCCCATCACCATTGTCGCGAGTTCTTTTCGGCGGCTGCCAAGGCGTGTCATTCGCTCGGGCGGCCTGGCTTGTTGGTTTCAACGCATGCCAAAAACTTTCCCGATCGTTTGCCGCCAAACATGGAAACGACCGGATACGTATCGTTCGCGAAATTGTTTTCCGTTGCCTCCGCAGTCGTGCACCACGGCGGAATCGGAACCACGTCCCAGTGTTTTGCCGCTGGCGTTCCGCAAGTCGTTCGCCCGATGGCGTTTGACCAGTTCGACAACACCACACGCGTCGAGCGGTTAAACTGTGGGCGTTGGTTGCGAAACGATTACCGAATCACCGAAGCGTTACAAACCGTTTTAAACGATGCAAAGATCATCGCTTCGACAGAAGCGATCAAACAAAGAATCCAAGGTGATGCATCCGAGCGAGCGGCCGATGAAATTCAGCGTTTGATGGCCGCAGCAAAACTCAATATCAAATCAGACATTTGAAATCTCAAGCTATGAAAACTCTGTTCTCTGTCTTTACCGTTTTGTCACTGATCACGACATCGACCGTCGTGGGTGCAACGCCGGATCGTCCGAATATCGTCTTCATTTTGGCGGACGACCTAGGACTGCATGATTTATCGATCGAGGGTAGCACGTATTACCAAAGTCCAAACATTGATGCGATCGCTCGTGGCGGGATGCGATTCACGCAGGGTTACGCCACATGCCGCGTTTGCAGCCCGTCGCGTGCCAGCATCCAATTGGGTAACTTCACGGCTCGCCACGGCATCACCCAGTGGATCGGTGCGAAATCGGGTACCGATTGGAACCGCGGCGACCGCTTGCTTCCGGCGGATTACCTGCACGCGTTGCCCAGTGAAGACATCACCTTGGCCGAGGCGCTTAAGGAAGGGGGGTATAAAACGTTCTTCGCCGGCAAATGGCACCTTGGGGGCGAAGGTTCGCTGCCCACCGACCACGGGTTCGACATCAACAAGGGCGGACACCATTCGGGATCCCCGCCCGGCGGATATTTCTCGCCGTACAGAAACCCGAAACTTGATGACGGACCGCCCGGCGAGTCCTTGACGCTGCGACTAGCTCGCGAAACGTCGGACTTCATCAAGGCGAATCAAGACGAACCGTTCTTCGCGATGCTGTCGTTCTATACCGTACACGGACCGATCCAGACGACGAAAGACCTTTGGTCAAAATATCAATCGATTGCACCGGAGCTTCCCGAGGGTGCCGGACGATTTAAGGTGGACCGCACCTTGCCCGTTCGTCAGGTTCAAGATAACCCCATCTATGCGGGCATGATCGAACTGATGGACGACGCCGTGGGTAACGTCATGAAAACGTTGGAAGAAACGGGGTTGGCTGAGAACACCATCGTGATTTTCACCAGTGACAATGGTGGTGTTTCGTCCGGCGATGCATACTCGACAAGTAATCTGCCCCAACGCGGCGGCAAGGGCCGACAATGGGAAGGCGGGATCCGCGAACCCTTTTACATTCGCTTTCCGTCCAAGGTGAAGTCGGGATCGACGTGCAACGTCCCGGTCACGGGTGCCGATTTCTACCCGACGTTGATGGAACTGTGCGGTCTGCCGGCGCGGAACGAACAGCATGTCGACGGTGCTAGCCTTGTGCCGCTGTTGACCGATGGTTCGATCAGCGAGAGGCCACTGTATTGGCACTATCCACAGTACGACAACCAAGGCGGCGAACCGAGTTCGTTGTTGCGCGACGGGGATTGGAAATTGATTCACTATTACGAGGACGGACGTGACGAGCTATACAATTTGGCGGCTGATCCAGCCGAAGAAAGCGACTTGTCGTTGACGTATCCGATACGTGCCAAGCGAATGGCGACTCAACTGCATGACTGGTTGCTGTCGGTGGGCGCTTTGTTCCCCGAACAAGATCCGCGGTTTGACCCGGCGAAGGCTGAAAAGCATTTCGAGCGGGCTCAAACGGTTGGCAAAGCAGACTTGGAACGGCAACACGCCGCGATGCTTGATCCCGATTGGCAGCCCAACGCCGATTGGTGGGGCAGTGCAACAACGAGGGACTAAACGAATGATCTCTTCAACGAACGAAAGACAAATATGAATGCCATTCATCGGCGTCAGTTTTTACAATCCGCCGCAGTGGCCACGATTGCAGGCGGCTACTTCACCGAATCAAAAGCTCAGGGAACCAATTCTGCGAATCAGAAACTGAAGATTCTGTGCATTGGTACTGCCAATCGAGCCGCCGAGGATATCAACGGCGTCGAGGGTGAAGACATTGTCGGGCTTTGCGACGTCGACAAGAATTACCTCGATCGTGCGGCGGGAAAGTTCCCTTCTGCGAAAACCTATGCCGACTATCGCGAAATGATCGCCGCCGCGGCGGATCGTGTCGACGCCGTCGTGATTGGGACGGCCGACCACCATCACGCGCCGGCAACGATGCAGGCGATCCGCGCGGGCTTGCACGTCTATTGCGAGAAACCGCTGACCCACACCGTGGGCGAAGCCAGGATGATTGCCGAAGCCGCGAAAACAGCGGGAATCGTCACGCAAATGGGAACCCAAATCCATGCCGAAGACAATTACCGCCGCGTGGTCGAGCTGGTCAAATCCGGCGCGATCGGCGATGTCGGCGAAGTACACGTTTGGGTCGGCAAAGGGTGGGGCGGCGGTGATCGGCCGGCGAAAGCAGACCCAGTCCCCGCGCACTTGAATTGGGACCTGTGGCTGGGCCCGGCAGCGGAACGTCCGTTTGCGATCGGTCGCTATCATCCGGCCCAGTGGCGTCGATGGTGGGATTTCGGACAAGGCACGCTCGGTGACATGGGTTGCCACTACATGGATTTACCATTCTGGGCGCTAGATCTTCGACACCCAACATCGTGCGAAGCCGAAGGGCCCGCCGTTCATCCAGAAACCTGTCCGCTGGGTTTGATCGTCCGGTACAAGTATCCCAAGCGAGGTGACTTGCCGCCCGTCGACCTGACTTGGTACGACGGTGATCAATGTCCTCGCGAAGTTGCCGGTGAACGGGTGCCCGGCAGCGGAGTGATGTTTGTCGGCAGCGAAGGCAATCTGTTTGCCAGCTACACCAATTACAAACTGTTCCCGCAAGGCAAGTTTGCCGATTTCCAACCGCCGCCCCAGTCGATTCCCAAATCGATCGGCCACCACGCCGAATGGATCGCTGCCTGCAAAGACGGGACGCCGACCACATGCAATTTCGATTACTCGGGCGCGTTGTCCGAATCGGTGTTGCTGGGGAACGTTGCCTATCGAACAGGCAAGCAACTGGACTGGGATGCTGTTAACTTGAAGGCAACCAATTGTCCCGAAGCGGACGCCCTGGTCAACAAAACGTATCGAGCCGGTTGGGAAGTCGGACCGCTGGTACTTGCCGACGCTACAAATTGAAACGACGGAGAAACAACTTGTCTCGGAAAATGATTCTCGGATTCGGATTCACAGTCCTTGTGGGTTGCGGCACGACCGTTTCTCAACCGGACGCCGACACTGATTCGGCCAAGGCGAAACCGCCTGTCGTTTCGGCTGTGAAAGCGTCCGACGATCCGGCGGCGGTTGCTGTGATCGAAGCCATTACGGAAAGCATTCGCCGCGACGGAAACGGATCGATCGTCGCGATCGATTTTCGCGGCACCCAGGTCAAAGATGAAGTTCTGAAATCGGTCGGCAAACTCCTTTCGCTGGAACAGTTGGATCTTCGTGAATGCGAGATCAGTGACCAAGGACTCAGTCATCTGGTGAAGCTCGCGAAGCTAAAGGCACTGCGACTGTCCAACAAAGACGGTGCGTGTAGTGTTAGCGATGAAGGCATGCAGCACGTCGGAAAACTGACGAATTTGAAAGTGCTTGCCCTCGACCATTTGTGGGTCAGCGAAGTCGGGCTCGCGAAACTCCCGTCGCTCAAACAATTGCAAGAACTGTATCTGGCCGGCACCACGATCGGCGACGAAGCGATCACGGTGATGGCGGGTTTCCCGAAACTGAAAAAGTTACGAGTCGCAAGCACCGGTATTGGGGCGGAAGCAATCGCCGCACTTCCAAAGCTGTCCAAGTTGGAAGAGTTCGACGCCAGCGAGTGTGCGAAGCTATCCGACAATGCGATGCCGCCAATGGCCGAGATGAAATCGCTTAAGAAGTTAAACCTTTGGCGCGTCCCGATCTCGGACGAGGGTATCAAACCGCTTTCGGGACTCGTTCAGCTACAGTCGTTGAATTTGGACAACACACGATTGAGCGATGATGGCATTTCCATGCTGACCGGCTTGACGGAATTAACGTTCTTGCATCTCGGATCGACGCCGATTTCAGACGCCGGCGTGGTTCGCTTGAAGGCCCTAACGAAATTGAAGGATCTGATTGTGACGCGAACAGGCGTCACGAAAGTGGGCGCCGAAGAACTGCAAGCGTCGCTACCGGATACGAAGATTCAATTGCTTTACCTCGGCGATCAGTAAAGCACGGCTCGTGAAATTTCAACTCGGCTTGATCGTGATCGCGTTTGCGTTGATGGCGATTTCGTTCTGGGACGCACCCTATCCCGATGAATTGAAATTACAGCACGCCCCGACGCTTACCATCTTGCTCGGCTTGGCCGTTTCGTCGTTTTACTTCCGCATGTCGAACCTATCATTCGTCTGCATCATTTCGTTCTTGATCATCCACATCGTCGGAGCCCGTTGGATCTATTCTTTCGTGCCATATGATGAGTGGTCGATGGCGATTTTGGGGACTTCGATTTCGGATCACTTCGGATGGCAGCGGAACCACTACGACCGCTTCGTTCACTTGGCGTCGGGCATTTTGCTGGCGCCGCCGGCGGCGGAATCGCTACAACGACTTGGCGGGATGCGTCCGATGGCGGCCGCGATGACCTCCGTGGCGGTCGTGTTGGCGATCGGCGCTGTCTACGAAATCGTCGAATGGCAGATCGCGACGATCCTTTCCCCGGCTCAAGCGGAATCCTACAACGGTCAACAAGGCGACGTCTGGGATCCGCAGAAGGACATGACGCTTGCGTGGTTTGGGGCCGTTCTAGCCGCCGTTGCTCTGGCGCGACACCGTTTTACCGGCGCAATCTGAGTGTTCGCTACCTCAATCGCGACTCGGATCGGTTGTCAGACGAATCGGCCGCTGGCGTTTTCCGTAGTTCGATTACATTAAATGGCTCATTCCTAACGCCATTTGCCCCGCGAGACCAACGCCCCCAATGCCATGGCAAAGTTGTACTTCTACTATTCGACGATGAACGCCGGGAAATCGACGATCCTGTTGCAGTCGAGCTACAACTATCGCGAACGGGGAATGAACACGTTGGTGCTTGCGCCGGAGATCGACAATCGGATGGGCGCAGGCAAGGTTTCCTCCCGCATCGGTATCGACGCCGATGCAGAAGTCTTCAATACCGCCGACAACCTTTTCGTGATTGTCGAACATGAACACAAGCGATCACCGATCCATTGCGTCTTGATCGACGAAGCACAGTTTTTGACCAAGAAACAAGTTCACCAATTGAGCGACGTTTGCGACACCATGAACATTCCCGTACTGGCATATGGGTTGCGAACCGATTTTCAAGGCAACTTGTTCGAGGGAAGTGATGCGTTGTTGGCGTGGGCGGACTCGCTGACCGAGATCAAGACGATCTGTCACTGTGGTAGCAAGGCAACGATGGTCCTTCGCGTCGACGACACCGGTCGCGTCGTCAAGGAAGGCCAACAAGTGCAAATCGGCGGGAACGAGCGTTACGTACCGGTGTGTCGAAAGCACTTCAAAGAAGGCATGGAAAAAGGCGGCCAGCGGCAACTGCCGTTGTTGGATTGAAGGCTACGGCAATTCACGCACGCGGATGTTGCGAAAGTGAATCGGTGCGCCCTCGGACTCCAGGCACAGATAGCCTTCGTCGGGCTGACATTTGTTGCCGCCCGATACTTCTTCACCGTTGACCCACAAACGAACTTCGCCATCGATCGCGCGTACGTAGTAATGGTTCCATTTACCAAAACCTTTGCTTAGGTTCTTCGACGGGAAGCTGCGACTGCCGTTGGGTGACAGCGGCGGAAACGGTTTCATCGTGGATTTGCCGACCGCAAAGATATCGCCATTGGTCGAAAACCAATCACCCGGCTTCCCCGTCCTCCTTTCGTACTGGTCGGTGAACCCGTGATCGAGCATTTGAATCTCGATACCGCTATCGGGAAGATCATCGGGCGGCAGGTTTTCCAGCGCAGACATCGGCACCCAGGCGAAAACCCCCGAGTTGCCGCCGTCGGTTTGATGCTGCCACTCGATCGAAAGCTCGAAATTCTTGTACGATCTTTTTGTTCGCGTGACGCCGATCGGTTGGCCACTTCCGATTGCGATTCCGCCTTTCCAAGTCAACGTGTTTTCATCACCGTTGACCCGCGTGAAATCGTTCTCGCCCAACGTTACCCAACCCGTTCCGTCACCGACCTGGATGGGCCACGACTGGGCCGTCGCCAAGCCAGCAGAGACAAGCAAAGCAAAGAGCATTCCGAGCGATCGGTTCATCAGAGTACGCTTTCGTATTGAGTGAAGGGTCGGCTGAGCAAGTCAAGCGAATGGGGACAAACGAATCAGGTGTGCCCGATATAGCTTAACGATTTGAACGCGTCTGCGTGGCGTCTGGTGCGTGGCGAGCACGCACCCTACTTAAACTACCGCTGGCGTCTTCAATGAATGCACGAATATTTAACTTGGTGTAACCGGGAAGCACGCGAATGGTGTGGCGGTACGTCTTCCATCCTCCTAGCGATCCGTATCCGTGGATCGGTTGGACCCGCGGAAATTCACGAGTTCGACCGTTTGGCATCAACAGAGTGCATGTGATCCCAGCACCCGCTGTTTCCGATTCGCCCGGCTGGAAGTCCACGCTTCGCATTCGAGACACGATGGTTGCAAATTGAATCGGTTTGGGCAGATCAATCGTCGTCGATATGGTCGTTTTTTTGCCATCGTCTGGACAGGTTGGCAAAACAACGCCTTTGTGAATTCTTAGTGCGACTGCGTTCCCTGACGCAAATGTTGCCTCCTCTTTCCACCCGATCGGATAACGTTGGTGATTGAGCTGTTTTAGCTCGCTGTTGGGATTGATGCTGTCACTGAGATCCGCATTCCAATGCGGTGGTGTTTCCAGTTTGCCCTGAGCGCTACAAACGACCGCAACGGTCATCCAGCAGGCCGCCGAAAGAATGACTCGTGACATGCGAAAATTCCTGGAATTAATGGATTCGTTGCTGTGAGCATTTGTTCGCACAGCTTTGGAGCTCAATTTGGGATGCCCCCAATTCCTGTACCAGGCGTTATGAAAGATTGGGTTGGGGAATTGGGATCGGTGATTCGCAGTGCTGCTGGAGTGAGGCCGTAGGCCGAACGGAAGCAGCACTGCGAATCGCGAACTCCGATGGGGTCAGGTAACCAAGCGAACTGTGCGGGCGGCGTGTGTTGAAGTCCTCCCGCCAAGCTCGTGCCTTCGTCCGTGCGTCGTCTTCATTGATCAAGTCCGTTTGATGCAGGTACGAACGTGGGAGTCAACCTATGGCGCGGTCTTGAAGGCTAATGAGGCGTCGATACGACCTTACGCACCCAAAGCTACCACGAACCATCAATTGGCCGCGTAAACTCGCGCCCTGGCGAGACGACACCCAAGCAGCGATAGCCTCATTGCAAACTCCCAATCGTGAACTTGGTTTCCTCGATCACGGGTCACGGCCAGCCAAACCATACACCCGGCGTTTCCGCGGCACCGGCGGACGAGTTCTCGTTGACAACACAATCGCAGGCAGTGACAACACCACAAACAACCGATGCCACCGCACAACCATTCACGGGTTTCGCTTGGTCAACGAGCACGATTTTGATCACAACCTGGATCACTGGACTCGTGCTGTTATCGATGCGTTGGCTCGTCGGCGTGTTCCAAGTTCGAAACCTGGTTCGCAAGTCGCAACCAGCGAGCGATTGGATCAACGAACAGGCAGACCACTTGTGTCGTGAGCTGAAGGTTCGTCGGTGCCCTGCCCTTCAGACGCCGATCGATGGCTCGCCGTGTTTGTGCATGACTTTCGGAGGCCCCGTGATCTTGATCCCCCAATCCATCGCATCAACAGCCGATCGCTCAGAGATCACGGCGATCCTGATGCATGAGTTATCACACTTGCGATCGGGCGATTTGGGTTGGAACCGACTTCTACGAATCGTTACTGGATTGCTGTGGCCGCATCCGCTTGCTTGGCGGATTGGATCGGCCCACCTGCAAGCTTGCGAGGACGCGGCCGATGCTGAGTCCACGTGTCGACTTGGTGAAACCGAAATCTACTCGCGGACACTCGCGAAGGTGGCCCTCAGCGTCACCGCCGGAAAGCGTCCCGTAGGGCTAGCCATGGCCCGAGTCAGCGATGTGCGTCGCCGACTCGATCGCGTGAAGCAGACGTTCCAATTACTGCCGCTGACCCGCCGACAAATCACGGCAACGATTGTCTCGGCCTCATTCGTTTTCTTGATGCTAGGAACTTTTCGGTTCGTGTACGCTCAACCGCCCGTTGATGCCAAACCGAATGACGATGCTGTTGAGATTGCGGTTGATGACGATGCCGAACGTTCTTTGACCGTTCGCATTGGCGATGAGCAAGGCAAGCCGATCAGCGGCGTTGAGTTCAATGCCTGGTACAACTCTAAAAAGATCAGCCCGGAACCGACCGACGACGGCGTCTACAAAATCACATTTCCTAGCGACGCTCGCTTCTTGAGTTTGAAAGCGAAGGCACCGCAACGCAATCCTCATGTTGCGACGTGGCGTGAAGACGAGTTAAAGACGGAACTCGGCGAGACATTTGAATTCCGTATGCCTGTGGGCACAACGATTAGCGGGCACGTGCTGGATGAAGCGGGCAGCCCGATCAAAGATGCCACCGTCTCCGTGCTTGATGCATCGGGCGTGAAAGATAGCTCTCGACCACAAGCTCGAGTGTATAAGCACGACGTGCAAACCGACTCGGAAGGACGCTGGGTTTGCGACGTGATGCCAAAGGAGTTTTCGCAAGTCTGGCTGAAACTCACTCATCCCGACTATATCAGCGATTCAACGTTTGGCGAAACCGCGGGCCAAGTGTCCGTCGATGAAGTTCGCTCGGGAACGCATCGCATGGTGATGAAACAAGGCATCACCGTGAAAGGCAAAATCGTCGACACGAGCGGTAATCCGATCAAAGGAGCAACGATTTTCCAAGGCAGTGATCGATTCGGTTCGGACTACCCTCGAACAACATCTGACGCGGCGGGCGAGTTTGAATTTAAGCAAAGAAAGCTGGGACAGTTGATCTTGACGATCGTGGCCGACAAGTTTGCACCGGAACTGAAAGAGATTGACGTAACGGCGGACACCGGTGTGATCGCGATTGAGCTGCTACCCGGCAATCCATTCCGACTGCGCACCGTGGACGCTGCGGGCAATCCGCTGCCCGGTGTGTGGATCGTTCCTGATACGTGGCGTGGTCACCGTTCGTTGGTCGATGCGAGTATCCCTCAAAAGTCGAACAAGCAGGGAATCTACCAGTGGGACAACGGGCCGGTGGACGAGATCGCGTTCGACATGCTGGCGGAAGGCTTCTTGGACAAACGCCAATACAAGTTGTCGGCCAGCGACGAGGAACAAGTCGTAACATTCATTCGCCCGTTGATGGTCAGCGGGAAGGTTGTCGATGCGACAACCAAGCAGCCCATCGAAGAATTTGAAGTCATTCAAGGGATGCAGTTCGAGGGAAGCGACTGGATTAACTGGGAGCGACAGAGTAGCAAACTCGGCAGCGCGGGCACGTTTCAAAGCACCTTCGGTTTCCCGCGACCTGGCCACCTGCTGCGGATCGAAGCCAAAGGGTACGCTCCGATGGACTCGCGGGTGTTGCGGTCTGACGAGGGCGAAGTTTCGCTTTCGTTTGAACTCGAACCCTCTGCGCCGCTCAAGGGTGTCGTGACGCTGGACGGCGGCCTGCCTGCCGCGGGAGCGCAGGTCGTCGTTGCCCTGACGGGTCAATATGATGTACGCATCGTCAACGGCCGCTTATCCGATGCCAGAGACGAATTGATGGTCACGACGGATGAACAAGGACGATTTGAATTGCCGTCCCAGTCGGACGCGTTCCGGTTGATGTTCTTGCACCCCTTCGGCGGAAAGTTGATCGCGGGCGAAGCATTCACGACTGGCCAAACGGTGAAAATTGAACCATGGGCGACGATCAGTGGCACGGTCCGTATCGGTAGCGAACCGGCATCCGAAACCGACGTGGCGCTGCACCACACCGACTCTGTTCCCTACGATCAAACGCGATTTAGGATCGAGGGACGCGCCACCACGGATAACGAAGGACGGTTTGTGTTGAAACGAGTTTTGCCAGGCGAATCGTTCTCGATGCAACGAGTCATCCCGAGGAAAACCCAAGGCGAACTTTTCTCGCATACCGTGCGGTTGACGACCGAACCGGGCGGCGATCACGAGGTCCGAATCGGCGGCGATGGTCGTCCCGTGATCGGACGAGTCTTTGTTCCTGACACCGATGCCAAGTACGACTGGGGGACGAATTTGATCATGCCGGATTCGTCCAAGTTCAAGTATCCCGACGCGGTAGATAAGTTGACGAACGAGGAAAAACAGAAGTGGTACGCCCAGTGGAGCGAAACAGACGAAGGTATCGCGTACACGAATAAGCAAAACAGACTGTATGCGGTTGTGATCCGTGACGATGGAACATTCCGCGTCGACGACGTGCCCGCCGATGACTACACGCTTTCACTGTCGATCCATGCCGCCACGGCGACCAACCAATGCGGGTTCGGCGAATCACTGGGCAGTGTCGTTCATCACTTTCCAGTCCCCGAAATGCCCAGCGGTCGTAGTGACGAACCCTTGGATGTCGGCGAGTTGACGTTGAAATTGCGTCAGTTCGTCAACGTCGGCGATCCTGCCCCGGCCTTCACAGCGAAAACGTTCGACAATGAATCGATCGAACTATCGGACTACGCCGGCAAATATGTGCTGCTGGATTTTTGGGCGACTTGGTGCGGTCCCTGCTTGGCCGAGATGCCAAACTTGCAGAAGGTTTACGAGAAACATCAAGACGATGAACGACTGGTGATCATCAGTTTGAGCATGGACGCAGAAGCCGAGACCGCGAATGAATACGTCACCGAAAACCCGATGCCTTGGACTCCAGTTCATGTGGGAGATAGCAGCGACGCGTCATCGGACTACGGCATCCAGAGTATCCCAGCGACGTTCCTGATTGATCCTGATGGAAAAGTCATTGCCAAGGACATCCGGGGCGACGCCTTGATCAACATGATCAACGAAACGCTCGGGCCGGCGACAACCAGCGAGGGCAACCGAGCGAGAGGAGAATGACGACGACGGATCGGTCGACGAGGATGGCGAAACGGAGTTCAGTTTCGACGGCGCACTCGCGGCCGTCTATCCCGAGAGTGGTGTTCACTTCTGGTGGTCACCCCGAATTCGCCTAAGCGGCTTCGGACGTTACATGATCACCACCGAAGGCCGCAGCGCCGACACCTGGTACTTCGGCGCCACACTCGCAATCCTGTCGCGATAGACCCCAACCCGTTCCGAACTGATCACTGCGGTCTTCCAAACTTTGCGGTGTAGATTTTGCAGCGCAAGAGATTCGAAGACCGCAGAGGTCTGCATTATTCGTTCTTGCGAGAGCCTGCGACAGCAAATGCGCTACGTAGCAGAGCAAGGCTCTTGGGGATCGCCGTGGCGTGGTCTTCCTTGCCCTCAAATTCCAAGCTGATGTAACCCTGATAGTTGACGCTCCGCAGGATTTCCGCGACGCGAGCATAATCGATGTCCAGCGAATACCACGTTCCGCCACCGAAGTACGTTTTCGCTTGGACGAGAACTGCTTTGGGGGCGAGTTTGGCGTACTGGGTGTATTGGTCTTCCAGAAAATTTCCCGTGTCCAGTGTCGCTTGCAGCCAAGGTGAATTCACGTCGTTGATGACTTTCAAGACACCGTCGGCGGTGCGTCCTAGGCCCCAGTGATTCTCCAATCCCATCACGACGCCACACTTTTCAGCCACCGGCAAACACTTTTCAAAACCATCACGGATCCAGTCGAATGCCTCGTCATCGGTGTGCCCCTCCAACCGTGGCTCGATGCCCTTGTTCGCCATCAGTTCATCGAAACTGCCCGACGTCCCCCAACGCCCGGTATTGACGCGGATCGTGGGAATCCCCATCGCGTAAGCCAGTTCGATGCAATCAATCGTATGATCGACATTGCTTCGACGCTCGGCCGGATCTGGGAAGACAAACGACTGGTGGGTCGACATGCCGCATAGCGACATCCCGTGGCGAAACGAACGCTGTTTGATGCGTTGCAGCGTCGCGTTCGATGTGTCTTCCATTTGGACGTGCAAGACTTCGACCGCGTCGAAGCCAGCGTCGGCGGCAAGGTCGACGCACTGCTCGATCGTCAACTTGCTGTCGTCGCGGTATCGCCAATAAGAATACGTCGATACGGCGATCGGATTCGCTGTCGATGTCGTCCCTGTCGCAGTCGCGGCGACCTTGGTCTCCGGAAAGGTTTCGCCAGCGGCGACGCGGACCAATCCCAGCGCCGCCAAAGTTCCCGCCGAACCGGTCAGCATGCGTCGACGATTCATTGCAGACATGGTGATTTCCCAATTGGATCACGAGAACGATAAATAAAAATAATGGCGAGTGTGAGATCGGTGCGTCTCCAACCGACTGTCGACGCAGTATAACGCCGTCGAATTGGCAACGTATTGTTTCGTCGACGCCTTTTGTCGCCAGATTGGAACGCACGAGCGAAGCGAACCACATCGCCAGTCACCTGACTGGATAACCGGCCAGCGCCCTATGCCATCTATCGAGCAGCGTTCGTGTAGCCGAGTCTCAGAGAGACCTGGGTCGGAAAAGGCGTTCGACATCTTTCCCCCCCTGGCATTGCGACCGTGACGGTGACTTGACACCTTTCCGCAAGCGCGCGAGCTAGCACCGCAAGCGTGCGGGCCCGCACATGACGTATGGGCAACGAACGTGTTTTCCCTGAACGTCGATCTGAATGCCGTACGGCACGTGATTTGCGACGGCCAGTAACTTAACACAGTTGCCGACGGCTTGAGCAATTGTGTCAGATGCCAAGACGAATCTGGCACGGTTCTTGGTTCTCGTTGTTCTCAGTCCATCCATCATACAAAGGTGATTTATCTCATGCGTAAGAACGAACCCATTTCAAAGATCATGTCATCCAATGTGAAATACGTTCAAGACGGAGAAGCCGTTTCGAAGCTGCGGACGATCTTTGAGGAAGACGATATCCACCATATCCCTGTTACGAGCGGCCAGAAGCTCATTGGAATCGTCAGTTGGAATGACTATATGAGGATTTCGTTTGGTGAATTTGGCAACCAAGACGGCAGGGAGTTGGACGAAATTCTTGACCACACTTACAAGATGCGTGATGTGATGAATGCCAATGTCACCACGATCCCGATATCGGGAACTGTTCGTGAGGCGGCAAGAATGCTCGGCTCAAAAAACTTTCACGCACTACCTGTCGTCGATGGCGAGAATCTCGTGGGGATCGTGACGTCCACGGATTTGATTCGTTTCCTTGCCGACGCTTAGATTTTCGCATTGTTTGTACCGCACGAACCAAAGGTGTCGTCGGGAACCTGACGCCTGCACGATCGAAACGAGCTACAGCCTCTTCACACCCCAGGCTTTACGCAACTCGCGACCGGAAGGTTTTTACGTCACCGCCCTGAACGAAGCGAGCGATGCCTATCGGTACGAAAGATTGCACCAAGGCCAGCCCGCGTGACGAACCAACGAAGGTGTGCCGAAGGCCTAGCGTAAAAACCATGTTGTGCGGCCTACGGATCTGGGATTCCGAGATCGCGACAGATTTTCCGGGCAAGATGATCGGAGATTTCACGATGACGAGGCAACGCCGACCGCGCGCCAGTCACGGGTTGGCCCCACCACGAATGACTGCCGCCCTCGCGGATCAGAACGCAACCGTTGTCCATACGATGTCGAATGAGGTCGCGACGTTTCACGGCTGGATCGCCACCTCTTCATAGGCCGCGCCAGCGGCCTTGCGAGCGTCGTCGCGATTCATCTCGATCGCTTCAGCGAGTGCTTCGCGAAGGTTCGATATCAACTCGTCACGGGTCGCGCCCTGTGAGTTCACGCCAGGAACCTCTTCGATCCAGCCGATCCACCATTCGCCGTCTTGGCGAATCACAGCGTTGTAGTTTGGTGTGAGCATCAGGTTTCCTTGGAGTAGGCCGCACAACGGAAGGTTTTTACGACACCGACGCAGCCGAAGCGAAGGTGAATTGAATTGGATTTGATTGTATAATGGAAGCGAGGCCAGCACCACATCGAAGGTGTGCCCGAAGGGCCTCTGCGTAAACACCATGTTGTCGGTCGCGAACCATACGAGTGAGGTTAATCCCTATGTCCAATATACCAGTCGATTTGCCAGACGATTTGATGCAATTTGTGGATCAAGCCACGGAAAAAGGCGGATTTGCGAATCCGAGCGAGTTTATTGTCGCGTTAGTCGCGGCAGCGAACGAAAAGCAACTCGAAATTGAGCATGCGTTGATGGCTGGCATATCGAGTGGGCCAGCCGAACCATGGACAGACGAAGAATGGCAGGCGATTAAAGAACGTGTGGTTTCAAAGAGCGTCAAGTAAGTGGCGAGCATGAAACCAATTACGCGACGGCCCAAAGCCGTCGAGGACGTTGAGTCACACGCAATGTACATCGCGGATGGCAGCATTGATGCTGCGTTGCGGTTTCTCGAAAGAGCCGAGCAGACGATCAAGGGGCTGGCGATGCTCCCCGAAAGTGGTGGGCCGTTCGCCACCAGCGTTCCCGAACTAGCGGGCCTGAGAACGAGGCTGGTGAAGGATTTTTCCAACCATGTCGTGTTCTACATCGAAAGAGAAGATTCGATCGAGGTCGTAAGAGTGTTGCGTGGAGGTCAGCACATGGACGTCGAAATCACAAAAAGCTAGCGACCGACAACGGAAGGTTTTTACGTCGCCGTTCTTCACCGAAGCGAACGACATTGAATTAGACAAAAGTTTAGCAATGCAGACGCGGTTTGCCAAACAGCGAAGGCGATCGCGGGTTTGCAGCGGAGAGCCCGTGACCGAAGCGGTTGAGCTTTGATCAACGGAAGATTCAGCAATGACGTAAGCCCTGACTTAGCGTGAACACCATGTTATGCGACCGACCGCCACGACCAACAAAAAAGCTGAGCGGCCCTTGCGTGGAATCGCCAGTGAACGTTGCCGATGAAAACGGTTTAGCACCAGGGCTCGGGGACGAACAATATCGCCAATTCAGGAAAACCCAGCGACACCTTTCAGCGCGATCGAAGCGAACGTCCCGGCCTCCATCGCAAGGGCCGCGGATCAACGCGTTTGGTTGCACCCGAGAGTAAAGCAAAAGCGAAGCGGTTGATCGGTCGGTTGCATAACGGAAGGTTTTTACGACACCGCCCTAAACGAAGCGAGCGATGCCTGAACTACGAGAGATTGTACCAATGCGAGCCCGCGTGACCAACCAAGGAAGGTGTGCCGAAGGCCTTGCGTAAAAACCCTGTTATCCGCCGCTACGCGCTGCCATCCACGCATCCACCAGAGGGCGAAATGCGTCGGTCGGCTCGACGGTTGCAGCGGGAATGTAGATGGACACGCCAGATTCGGGGATCAGACACACACCGTCGGGTGCTGGGATGATGTCGGAAAAAGCATCAATCTGGATCGTCCCATGCGCGACCGAAGATGTTGTGGTCAGTTCTGTCTCCGAGAGTTGCATGTCAACGGTTTTGTTCTCACGGGTTGCCTTGACGCGGGCGTTGATCCAGCGCGATTTGTGAGTCAACGCCTCGATGAGTTCGTAGATGCCAGCGCAGACGAACAGGACGCCAACAAACCACTGGGCGCGGAAAGCAAAAGCCATGATGACGCCAAAAGCGAGCAAGGCCAGCGAAAGGTAAACCGCGTACGGGCGGAGCTTGGCGCGATGTCGGAGCCAAGCGTCGTAGTTGGATTCGTAGTACGCGCGGTCAAACACCAAGTGAGCGGTGGCATTCATGGAAAACCTGCGGCGGATAACGGAAGGTTTTTACGACACCGCCCCAAACGAAGCGGTGGAGTTTGAATCACGAGAAATTGTACCAATGCCAACGCACGTTGCCTACCAACGAAGGTGTGCCGAAGGCCTAGCGTAAAAACCATGTTACACGCCCCGGCGAACTACCGAGACGCGTTCCATTCGTCAAAGCGTTCCGTGATTTTGGCGCAGATCGTCTCGTAATTCTCCGGCGTATCTTCGGCGTGGTACATTGTTGGTAGTCCGTCGCACAGCAAAGACTCGTAGTCGGCGAGGTATTGGCCATTCGTGAAATCGAAGTAGTGTGCAGCAAATGCATTGCCGGTGTCGTTCATCATGTCGTCAACGAGTGCGCCGTCAGTGATGATGAACAGCTCACGGGCGGAAATTTCGCGCGCCCGAAAACGGGCGATCTCATCCCCGATGTCGTCGAGGAAGTCGGAGTCAACCAAGTCGTTGTCGACGATCCAGCCGAAAAAGTAGCCAGCGTGAGTGTAGGCGTAGTCCGCGTCGAGGTCGGCGGGGTAGTCGCCACCGAAGTGCCATTTTGCCTTGTCGTAAACGGTGACGTCGCTCATGAGAAATCTAGGGGCGTGTAACGGGAGGTTTTTACGTCACCGCCCTGAACGAAGCGAGTGACTCTGAGTTACGAAAGATTGTACCAATGCGAGGGCCCGTTGCCAAAGAGCCAAGGTGATCGCGGGTTTGCACCAGTGGGAACGTCGCCACGTCGATTGCCCCAGTTCAGATTGTACGTCGCAATACGCAGTGGCTCAGCCATTGCGTTGGACGCAATGCAAGCGAAGAGCGTTAGCAGTAGAGCGAGCGTTTTCATCTCAGTCCGATAACGGCGGCGATCAGCGGGCCGGGACAGTTGACGTTCCATTTGTGAAACCTTGCAAGCCCGGCTCCGGTGCATCGCATGGTTCCGTCTTCACTTTGGGTTAGCGAACGTTCAAGGCGTTGGCAGGTCGATGCCCATCGCCGACAGGATGATCCCGACCAACATCAAGAATATGATAGCAGCCGCCAGTAGCAAAAAGTACTGAAATACGATTGCAGCCAGACCGACGGCAACCGACGAACCAGTAATTCGCAAGTCTTCATGTCGGCAAAATCCTCCAACCCCAAGGCAGATTCCACACAATCCTAAAGCGATAGTGCCTGCCGGATACCATTTCGCAACGTTGAATCCTGTATTCGCCTCAACAGGCGAGACATATTCTTGACGCTTCGCCTTAGCAACGAGCCGGTCCTTGATCTTTGTGGCGAACTCAACCGCGACCTCGTCGATTGGCTTCCGTTCAGGTTCAATCGCGTCGATGATCCAGGGCGACATAATCGCGGCGACCAATCCCAGCAGGGCAAACGCAAGTCCAGCCCCGCCAACGAGCGATCGTCTTGACGGAGAACTCGTGCCCTGCGACTCGGCTTGGTCTTCGATTTCAGTCATCGTTTATTGACGGAACGGTACCGATCACCGAGGACCGGGAGCTGAGCATCCATTCGTGAAAACTGACCACCGGTCCTTCGGTGCATCGGATGGTTCGCCGTCGGTTTGAGGTCACACGACATTGCGCACGATACGCCGAGCGAGAAAAAACATGGCGATAGGCAAAGACAGCAAGCTACCGTAAACGATAGTCATAATCCAATAATCGGTGCCATTCGAGGTGTCGCCTTCGGCAAAAGCAAAGACAATACTAAATACCGCGAAGGCCAAACCAAAGGCGAGCGGTTGGGCTCGTGTTCGCCAAAGGCGATTGAGCGTAACGATCGAAATCGACGAAGAAAGAAAAAGGGTGAACGCCCAAAGCAGCATCGAGAAACGGTGTCCTATTAGGCCATTGAGAATCGAGACAAGTACAACCCAGAGCAGCAGAGTAAGCCCGACTGCTAGTGTGGTAGGCACGAGGTAAGCGAGGAACCGCAGACGCGAATCAGGAACCGCCTCCGGTGTCGGTGATGAGGGCGGTTGATATGGGTTGACGGTTTCCATTCGGATCGCTGTCATGTTTCAGTCGGCGAACGGCCGCCGTCACTGCGGCACGGCCATTGTGGTGTCCATTTGTAAAATTCTCATGCCGTGCTCCGGTGCACGGCATGGTTACATGATGGGTGCTGACGGTGTGGTTGCCGATTGGCCAGTCCGATCGACGTGCCCGCCCATTGTAGCCGACCGAAGCAAGACCGAGCAAGCTTGACCGAGCACGCCAAGTTGAACGTTGACTGTGGATGATTGCTCGAAGATTGGATAGTAGATCAAGGAAACGCCACGGGCACTCGCTGCGGAATTGCAACCGCGCACCAATCTCGAGCATGAACTGCCCCGCGTACCGACGACCGCGCATCTCGGACTGAATCACGAGCCTGCCGACCGCGCAACAATCGACCGCGCAGGCGATGCAAAGTCAGATCAACCACAACGAATCCGCGTTGTCTTTGATTCGATTCGTGTAACGTCCGAAATCACGGGGATCGCCCCCAAGACGATCCATTTGCGAGACCGTCATGGCGATCTCCCGTGCATTTCATGGTTCGCCACATTTGCAGCGGGTTGTCGCCAACCACGTTGATCGGCGTTGCACCAATCGTACCATGCCCATCGACCGTCGGCAAATCGGCCGCTCGGGTCATCGCACCCACCGGAATCGATCGACAGAGCAACCGTTGCGGCAAAAGGTTCAGCCAGGAATCTCGGTGATGGCCGAACGTGGAAGTCCATGTGCGACCAGATTGTCGGCAGCGAGCGAGTATCAATCGATCCAGATCAAGGGCCGCAAACAGTTCGCCCGCGCATCGTCCGTGCGATCACCCCGCATGTTGTCGTGAGCGCCGAATCGTCCGCGCAACAAATCGCGCAAATCTCTTTTGCTTGCAAACGTAGCTGGCTTCCACCGCAGAGTCTTCTTCAGTTGGCGAACGTTGACGATCAGCCGGCGGCGACGGAAGATCAACCACTTCAAGACGCCCGACTTCGCCGCTCGGTTGCATCGTTTGGTTCCCCGCCGTCTTTCATCGGATTTCGTGATCTAGGAGGAAGTCCGTCAGCGGAACGGAAATCAAACCACCACCAGAGTAGCATGATCCCTCGACGCCGGGCAACTCAGTGCAATCGTAGTCGATGTCGAGCATGCGATCAGACATGCAAGTCGATAGTTTCAAGGTACCAGTCGCAGAGTTTGTCGTACCCGGCGTGTGTTTAATCTCACCAATGGAAGCACAAACGAACCTTATGAACGAGCCCATTAGCGGACAACTCGCCACCGGAGCATCGTCAACGAGTAGTCGAAGATGTGAAGGTGAAAGCAAGATGGACTGTCCTGCTTTAGGCGGAATCAGCCATTGGAATGTCATCCGAGAAGATTCGAGATGAGCTAGCAGTGCTGCCGTGTTGTCGATCAGCATCGGGTCATTGCGAGACATCGCGATTCCGTGCGAACACGTCAGTCGGGGAACGGTACGCATCAGCGGGCCGGGACAGTTGATGTTCCATTCGTTAAGACTCGCAAGCCCGGCTCCGTTGCATGCGATGGTTCGATGCCTCTATGCGTCGCGTTCGATTTCCAACAAGAAATCATAC